>JBDUAS010000410.1:0-5237 GCA_040004535.1 Deltaproteobacteria bacterium | reverse complement strand
ACCGTGCCGTACATCCACGTCACCCCGGAGCTCAAGCGCACCGTCGTCGACTACATCACCAAGCTGCGCCGCACGAGCGAAGAAGGCGCGACGATCAGTCCGCGCGCGACGCTCGCCTGGGTCCGTGCCTCGCAGGCGCGCGCGATGCTCGCCGGCCGCGAGTTCGTGACGATCGAAGACCTGCTCGATGTCGCGCCCGACGTGTTGCGCCACCGGATGTGGACCGATGCGGCGACCGTGCGCGAACGCCTGCGCGCCGTCGCGATCGCAGGTGCACGATGATCGCCGCGCGGACCTGGCGGCTGCTCGCACTGGTAGCGCCGTCGTTGATCGTGCCGCTCGTCGCGTCGGAGCACGATGCAGGCCGCGTGTCGTTCGCGACCGGCGTCGCACTGTCGGTGCTGTGGCTGCTCGTCGCGGCCGCGCTGCTCGTGCGGTTCGTGATCGCGTTGCACGCGCAGTTCCGGTCGCGCGACGCGGCGTCGCCGTGGGACCGCATCGATGTCTTGACGTCGAGCGGCGCCGCGATGATGTGGCTCGGCTTGATCGCACTGATCGCGGCGTCGTCGACCGGCTGGGCGAGCCTCGGCGTCGTCGGCGTGCTCGGCATCGGCACCGTCTCGATCGCCGCGCTGTGGACGATCCTCGTCGCCGCGGGTGACGGGCCGTGGCAGCGCGCGCAGATCTTGCGCTCGGTCTTGCCGGCGGTCGCGACCGAAGGCGATCCACTGCGCGAAGAGATCACGCTCCGCGATCTGCCGATTCCACCCGGTATGCGGCTGTTCGTGCAGGGCCGCGCGCAACGCCACGGTCTCGTCTCGCGCTACGTCGTCGACGGCGGCGCCTCGGGTGAGGTCGTATTGCGCGCCGAGCTCGGCCCCGCGCTCCGTGGCGAGCATCCCGTGCCACCGCTCGCGTTGTGGTTCGGTGACGTGGTCGGCCTGACCCGCACCGCCGTCGTTCACCGCGGCGCGACCGAGCTCACGGTGATGCCGCGCCAGCTCGAGGTCGATGGCGCACGCACGCTGCTCGGCGAAGGCGGCGACGATGCGAACGCGAAGCCCGCGCACGAGATGCCGACCGAAGGCACGTTCCGGATCCGCGCGTACACGCCGGGGGATGATGCGCGCCGCATCCACTGGGTTCGTTCGCTCCAGCAGGATCAACTGATCGTCCGGTTGCCCGACGAGATTCCCCCCGCGGATCCGACGGTGCGACTCGTGCTCGACAACGAATTGTTCGGGACCGACTCGCTGACCTGCCGCGCGCCCGACGACATGCTCGATGCGCTCGTCCGGGTGTGGCTCGGCATCGCGAAGGAGCTCGCAGCGCAAGGCACGCGCGTCACGCTGGTCGCGGCCATCGACGGCCGGGTGTGCGAACGACCGATGCATCCACGCTCCGCGCAGGCCGCGATGCGGTTCGGCGCGAAGGTCAGCTGGCAAGGCACCGTGCCGCTCGAGCGCGTCGTCGGCGAGTGCCGCGAGAAGCACGTGATCGTCTCGGCCCGGCCGCGTCGTGTGGTCGCGGGAGGCAAGTCCGCCCAGGTCCGCTGGGTGGTGGTGCCGGAGGTCGCGTGGACGAAGGCCGAAGCGGCGCTGCCGACCGAGCATGGCCTTCGCTACTCGTATCCGGTCGGCTCGCCGGAGAATCGCCGCGAGCGGCGCGCACGCGACCGCGCTCGTGCGGTTGCACGCTGGCAGGACCGCGCCGTGTTCAGTCAGGTGACGTGCTGGATCGATTGGTCTCGGTTCTCGGGCGACCACGTCGCGCGGCCGAACCAACGCGGCGGCGCGGAAGTGGAGATGATTCCGTGAAGGCCTCCACGAGCAAAGTCCTCGCGGTTTACTGGGCGTTGCTCGCATTCGGCATGGCGCTCTACACGAGCGTGCGCAGCGAAGCGCTCGACGTGCTCGCGCCGGTCTGGGTCGGCGCGATCGCCGGCACCGTGTTGGGTCAGCTGCTCGCGTTGAAGCGGATCCGGATCTGGCTCGTGATCTGGCTCGTGATCGCGACCGGGCTCGTCTGGATCCCGCAGCTCCCCGACACGATCGCCCAGCGCGTGGTGTGGATGGCGTACATCCCGGCCGCGTTGTGTGGGTTCTGGTGTCTCGGCGATCGCACGTCACTCGTCGCGTTCTGGTTCCCGGCCGTGCTGTGGATGTTGACGATCCTCGACGGCACGAACGCGAGCGCGATGCCGGATACCGGAGGGCTGGTGTTGCTCGGCGGACTCGCCGTGTTGTTCCTCGTGTTCTTGCGCGTGCGTGAAGAGCGCCGGATCGCGTTGTGGCGCACGGTGTCGCCGTCGCCGCTCGCGACGTCGGCGCCGGTCGTCACGCTGCACGATGGTGTCGGCGCACGCTTGCCGCGGATCGTCTGGGCGGTGGTCGTGAGCGCGCTCGGGTTCGCCGCGACGATGTGGTTGGCGCCACGACTGTGGCAGGCCGAGACGTTCGACGGCGGCGCGGTCGCGGTGAACATGCCGGACGACATGCCGACCACCCAGATCGGGTTGCCGTGCTGCCCGCGCCACGCGACTGCACCGACGACGCGTGCGCGAATGAAGGAGTACTTCGATCTCGGCCGCGGCCACGAGCACGTCGAAGAGCCGGTGATCGAGACCGGTTGTCAGGTCTGCAACGACGAAGTCGATGGCGGTGTGATCGTCGGCGCGAACGAGTCGATCACCGGCTACGGCGGAGATGGCGGCAGCTACCCTGGCTACGATCGTCCACGGTTGCCGTACAACCCACCGCCGGTGCACGATGACTACTACGCCGGTGGTGGCACGTATCAGGCGCAAGCAGGTGGAGTGCCGCCTTCGATCGTGACGCCGGCCCACACACCGACCGCGCGGCGGACGTACGAGCCGCCTGTGATCGATAACGCGATCGACAACACCCGCGACGCACCCGCTCCACCGATCGCGGCGCATCTGCCGACGCCACAGGAAGCACGGCCACAGCATGTTGCTCCCATCCCCCAGCCGCAGGTATTGCCTGACACGCCACCGGTCGAGCAACTACCTCCTGCTCCGCCGCCGCCCGCGCCGCCCGCGCCGATCGTCGCGCCGCCGCCGGAGCTCCCGCGCCAGCTACCACCGCCGCAGCGCAAGCTCGCGCCGCAGCACGCCGCGAGCTCGCCGCCCGTGACCGCGCCCGGTGAAGCACCGCAGATCCGCGCACCGTCGCATGCGACGTCGTTCGTGTTGCAGTGGGCCGCGATCCTCACCGCGTCGCTGCTCATGATCCAGATCGTCGCGCTCGTGCTGCGCCCCGTCCGCCGCGCGATCGCGCTGCGCCACTTCGCGCAGCCGTTCTGGGACGAGACCGTCGCGCAGCGCGTGTCGAACGCGTGGCAACTCGCGCTCGTGGGCCTGCGTGATGCGGGTTGGCGAACGAGCTCGCACGAATCGCCAGCGGCGTTCGCGAAGCGGGTCAAGGTCGACGGGCTGGACCGCTGCGCGACGATCCTCGAGCGCGCGCGTCACGGCATCGGCATCGATCGCGACGACCTCGCCGACATGACGACGAGCGCCGAGACGGCGTATCGCTCCGCACGTGCGCAGGCGACCCCCGCCGCACGCGCGGTGTCATGGATGCGCTGGCCGCTGGTCTAGCGCGCGCTTCGTCGCCTCTAGTAACGACGCCGTGCCGACCGGCTTGCCGGTGGCCTGCTCCATCCACAGATCGGGCAGGATCCGGCCGAGCTTCGCGACGCGCTCGAACTCCTTGCCGAACGTCGCCTTGTCTTTCCCATCCAGGTGCTGCTCGACCTGAAACGCGATCAGGTGACCGAGCACGTAGTTGAACAGATACAGCGGCGACGCGATCGTGTGGCTGTAGATGCCGAGCAGCGCGGTGCCTTTGCCGCCGAGGATCGGCGCGTAGTACCGGTCCCACACCTTGCGCGCGGTCTCGACCGTCGCGTCGCGGAGCTGCGTCGCGGTCGCGTTCGGGTGCTCGTACAGCCAGTGCCACACGTCGATCTCGACGAGCGCCGAGCCCGCGATCTCGCGCGTGCCCCAGAACGCGTCGAGCACGCGGAGCCGATCGGCTTCACCACGCGCGCGCGGCCGGCCGAGCAGGTCGCGATCGCGCGCCTGAAACAGGAACGCGAGCGCCTCGGTGAACGCGATGTTCGGCACGCCTTGAAGCAGCGTGTGATCGATGTCGTAGAGCGAGAACGTCTGCTCGATGTTGTGACCGAGCTCGTGGACCGCGATGTTGTAGCCCTTGTAGTCCATGCCGTGCGCTTCGATCCGGGTGCGCAGGTGGGCCTTGTCGCCCCGGCGATCGGCCTCCATCGCGTGGCCCGCGCCGCGCGACGGATCGACCTGGATGTGCTCGGACAGATACGTCGCGCGCGCAGGCGAGAATCCGAGGTCGCGCAGGATCCGCGGGATGTCCTTCGCGAACGCGGCCGCCGTCGGATACTTCTTGCGCGTCACCGCGTCGAGCTCGGCCTCGGCGGTCGCCGGCGCTGCGAGCGGGAACCACAGATCGTGCGGCTCGAGCGGGCGGCCGAGCTTGGTCTGGATCTCCTTCCCGACGTCGGCGCCGAGCGGCGACTCGAGGATCTCGACGAGCATCGCGCGGACGCGGGCTTCGGGCAGCTCCGCACCCTCGAACGCGCGGTCGAGGTAGGTCGGCGCGACCGGCGAGTACGCATCGATCGCGCGCGCCGCGTGAAAGTGTGCGAGCACGAGCTCGAACCGCTTGTCGGCCTCTCTGGTCTCGCTCGGCGCGAGCCGATCTTTTGGCGCATCCGCTTCGATCTCTGCCGGTGGCGCCGCGGTGACCTGGTTCGTCACCGGATCCCAATCGACCCTCGGGTTGTCGATCACCGAGGCCGGAATCGTCTGGGTCACGATCCGCTCCATCAGCTTCGCGATCGTGCGCTGTTTCGCGAGGCCGTCCTTGTCGGCGTAGTTCGCCTTGAGCTCGTCGCGCAGGTTCCAGTGACTGATCAGGCGCTTTCCCGACGGGAACCGGCGTACTCCGCCCTCGCCTAGCACGTGATGCATCCAGATGTTGTAACCGGCGATGTAACGCTCGGCGTTCGCACTCGCGGTGCTCGCCGCTTGCTCGAGCTCGCCGGGCACGCGCGACTCGAACCTGCTCGCGAGCCGGACCTCGGCCCACTCGCGGCGCGAGTAGTGCGCGCCCTCGCGGATCCGATCCGCGAGCGAGGTCAGCGGAAAGTTGAGGAGCACCGCGAACGCGACCTTCGAC
>JBDUAS010000409.1:0-5239 GCA_040004535.1 Deltaproteobacteria bacterium | reverse complement strand
TGTGGCGCGAGCGGCGCAGCATGCGGGCGTTCCACACCGAGCCGGTGCCGCGCGAGACGCTGGTCGAGCTGTTCGCGGCGGCGCAGCACGCGCCGAGCTGGTGCAACGTCCAGCCGTGGCGGGTCGCGATCACCGAGCCGCCGAAGACCCAGGCGCTCGCCGAGGCGATGCAGGCAGCCGCGAAGTCGGGGTTTCCGCGCGCCGACGTCGCGTTCCCGCTCGACTATCCAGAGCCGTACAAGCAGGAGCGGATCAAGTGCGGCGCCGAGCTCTATCGCAACATGGGCATTGCCCGCGACGACAAGGCCGGGCGCTACGACGCGTGGCTGCGCAACTACGCGTTCTTCGACGCGCCTCACGTCGCAGTGGTCGCGTGCGATCGTCGGCTCGGCCCGTACGCATATATCGACGTTGGCCTGTGGCTCGGGTTCGTCATCACGGCCGCCGCCGCGCTGGGCCTCGATACGTGCCCGATGGCGTCGGTCGCGGCCTATCCCGACGTGCTCCGTGCGGCGCTGCCGATCGGCGAGCACGACGCGATCCTGTTCGGCCTCGCGATCGGCCATGCGGACGCTGCGGCCCCCGCGAACCGGACCCGGACGAGCCGCCAGGCCGTCGAGGCCAACGTCACGTTCGTGGTAAGCTAGTCGCCTCTGCGGGGAGCTTGGCCTTCATGAAATCACGCGTCTTGTTCGCGCTGTGCGTCGCGGTGGCGATGCTCGCGATCACCCCGGTGTTCGCCCAGAATGCCGACTCACTGAAGAAGGCACAGGCCTCCTTCGATACCGCCCAGAGCGACTATGTCGCCGGCAAGTTCGACGAGGCTGCGGCCGGGTTCCAGGAGGCCTACGCGGCGCGTCCGTTCCCGCAGTTCCTCTACAACGTCGGCGCGTCCTTCCACATGAAGGGCAAGAAGACCTCGGACGTCGCGTCGTACAAGAAGGCGGTCGAGTTCTACAAGCGCTACCTCTCCGAGGAGCCGAACGCGACCGACAAGGCGAACGTCGAGAAAGCGATCGGCGTGCTCGAGGCCGAGATCAAGCGGCTGGAGGGCACCCCCGCAGGCGCGGGCTCCGGCAGTGCGGCGGTCGCGAGTCCGTCGCAAGAGGTCCAGAACCTCGGCGACGTGAAGGTCCGGGGCTTGGTCGTGATCATCACCGAGCCGCAAAACGCGACGATCTACCTCGACGACAAGAAGCACGGCCCGTTCGCGACGACGCCGTGGTCCGGCTCGATCGATGGCGAGCACAAGCTGATCATCGAGAAGCCGGGCTACAAGATCGTCGAGTCGACGATCTCGGCGGACCCGACGAAGCTCGTCCAGTTCGTGTCGCACATGGCGGAAGAGTCGTCATTCGCGTGGGTGACGATCGCCTCGAACATTCCGAAGTCGGACGTCTTTATCGACGACAAGAACATCGGCTCGGTCGGCACGACGCCGTGGACCCAGCAGATCAAGCCGGGCAAGCACACGTTCTGGATCTCGAAAGAGGGCTACGACGAGTTCACGACGACGATCGACATCACGCCCGGCGATACCAAACAGATCATGGGCCAGATCAAGGGTACGCCGGTCGGCAAGATCGCGGTGACCGGGTTCGGGATCGAGGACTCGCAGATCTACATCGACGGCAAGATCCTGTGCGAGCGCGGCCCGTGCTTGCGCAGCGTGTCGCAAGGCGATCACGTCGTGCTGGTCACGCGCGAAGGCTTCAAGTCGTATGAACGACGGATCACGATCGAGGCGAAGGCCGAGACCCAGGTGAAGGTCACGCTCGCGCCGACGCCGAGCCGCAGCGACGCGGTCGTCGCGTACGTCGTCGGTGCGCTGTTCGGCGGCGCCGGCATCTACCTCGGACTGCAAGCGAGCACCTTGCACGACGACCTGCAGAAGGAAATCACCGCCGCTTCGCCGCCACCTGCGTCGAACGACTCGCGGTTCGTCAAGGGCAAGATCTACGCGATCTCCGCCGACGCAGCGTTCGCGATCTCGGCGATCACGCTCGGCACGGCGCTCTATTACACGTTCCGCGACAAGGGCGCGCCGTCGACGGCGTTGATCGACGCGAAGTCGGTCACCGTCCTGCCGGAGGTCAACTCCAACTATGCGGGCCTCGGAATGGAGGTGCACTGGTGAAGAACTTAGTTTTCCTCGCTGCGGCGACGTTCGCGCCTGCGTGCAGCTGGACCCAATTCGATGATCTCTCCGCTTCGACGCCCGCACGCGCCACGGAGAAGCCCGACGGTGTGAAGTCCTCCGACTACGGCATCGAGGTCGTGGGCGCGACGGTCCCGTCCAACACGAGCGGCGGCACGATCGCCGTGCTCTCCACCGGGCCCGGTAGTTTCTCGACGCTCGAGCTCGATCCGGCCGGCAAGGATCAGAACCTCGGCGATAGCGAGACGCTCGGCCAGCACACGATCGACTCGCTGACCGGCAACGCGCAGCTGTTGTTCGACGGCGTCGGCTCGATCGCGCTCGTCGATAACAGCAACGTCGGCACGATCATCGTGATCACCGGCAACACGAGTGGCCTCACGGTCGACACCCAGGTCGGTACGTCGGCGCATCCGGTCGGTACCGCGTTCGCGAATGGCGAGCTCGTCGTCGCCGTCGACGCGATGGCTGGCATGGCGAACGTGTTCAGCGTCAAGGGCACCGCGGTCGTCAACTGCACGCTGAACGACAACGTCAACATGCCGCTGGCGGTCGCCGCGCTCGCGATCGACGGCACCAAGCTGTGGGCGTACGCGAAGAACGGTGCGTTCTTCGGCTACGACCTCTCGGCGCTCGACGCGCCGGCCACGTGCACGAACCTCGCGCCGACCTCGGCGGTCGCGATGGCCGGTCCCGCGATGAACGGGGGCCACATCGACGTGATCGCCGGCAAGTACGCGATCGTGACGGCGTTCGACACGGCCACGACCACGACTGGTCAGGTCCAGATCGTCGCGATCTCGCCCGCCGTCGCGCTCGTCGGTACCCCGGTCGCGGCGGCTGGCGTCCGCAGCGCGGCGTTCGCGAGCTTGCCCGACAAGGGGATGGTCGTGCTCGGCTTTCCGAACCGAGCCGACGGGACCACCGTCGGGGCGGGCGCGGTCGACCTTCACACGATCGCACTCGATACCGGCGTGCTCGACGGCACACCCGCACAGGTGTTGACGGTCCCGAACGTGGACGCGAACCATCTGTTCGGCCGGTCGGTGACGACGACGAACTACAACGGCAAGCCGATCGTCGTCGCTGCCGCGAGCAACACCGTCTACAGCTACTACGCCACCGAGCTGTACGAAAAACGGTAGCTCGTGAGCTATCAGTGCCCGGCGTGCCAGCGAACGTTCGACGAGCCGGGCTTCTGTCCGTACGACGGTAAACAACTCGCCGAGCTCGCGGTCGCGCAAAAGCCGACGGTGCTGTCGGAGATCATGCAGGCGCAACTCGCGCCGCACGCGACGAATCCGAACGATCTCGACGACCGCGACACGCTCAACGAAGAGACGAGCAAGATCCGCGCACTGTCGGCGCAACGCTCGCACTCGAGTGTCGTCCAGACCATGCGACGCGAGCCGGCGTCGAACGAGTACGATCGCCTCGTCGGCGAGACGCTCGACGGCCGTTACTACGTGCAGAGCAAGATCGGCGAGGGCGGCATGGGCGTCGTGTTCTCCGCGCGCCACGCGGTGATCGAGCGGCCCCTCGCGATCAAGGTGCTGAAGCGCGAGGTCATGCGCGACACCGCGACGATCAAGCGGTTTGTCCAGGAGGCGAAGGCCGCGTCGCGGATCGGCCACCCGAACATCGTCGATGTCACCGACTTCGGCACGACGCCCGACGGCATGACGTACTCGGTCATGGAGTTCGTCGATGGCGTGACGCTGTCGCGCGCGATCAAGGAGGGCGCACCGTTCACGTCGCAGCGCGCGATCCGGATCGCGCAGCAGATCGGTCGCGCGCTCGGCGCCGCGCACGACAAGGGCATCGTCCACCGCGATCTCAAACCGGAGAACGTGTTCTTGATCGATCGCGAGGAGCGTCGCGACTTCGTCAAGATCGTCGACTTCGGCATCGCGAAGGTCCAGCCGCTCGAAGGTAAGTCCGAGGGACCGCGGCTGACCCGCGCCGGCTCGGTGTTCGGCACGCCCGAATATATGGCGCCGGAGCAAGCAGCCGGACGCAGCGACACCGACGGACGCGTCGACGTCTATGCGCTCGGCACGATCATGTACGAGATGATGACTGGGCGGACGCCGCACAAGAGCGACAGCACGGTCCGCACGATCGCGATGCAGATGCTCGATCCGATCGTGCCGCCGAGCCAGGTCCGGCCGGATCTCGCGATCCCGAAGCCGCTCGAGCTCGCGATCATGAAGGCGCTCGCGAAGAAGCGCGAGGATCGGTTCCAGACGATGGGCGAGCTCGTGGTCGGGCTCGACGAGGTCACCCAGCAGATCAAGAACGCGGGCGCGACACCGTCGCTGCCGCCCCTGCCGCCGGGCGCGGACCCGCTGCTGATCGATGCCCCCCGACGCGCGATGAAGGAGACCCGGCCGCTGCACGAACCGGCGTTCGCGCAGGGTCCGATGTCCTTGCCGCCGCCGACGTTCGACGTGATCGAAGAAGCACCGGTGCGCCGGTGGCCCTACGCGCTCCTCGTTCTGTTGCTACTCGGTGGTGGCGGCGCGGCGCTGTGGATGATGCACCAGGATCACGAGCAGCTCGCGACGCACGACGACGCCGGGGGCACCCGCAGTGATGCCGCAATGATCGTCGAGCCGAACGACGGCGGAGCGTCGCCCGAAGACGCGGAGGTCGTGGTGCTCGTGCCGCCGCTCGACGGTGGCATGCACGTCGCACGCGATGCAGGGTTCGCGATTTCGCCGCACGCGAAGACCGTGACGATCGAGCTGCTGACGCGTCCCGCGGAAGCGAACGTGTTCGATCACCACACGTTTCGCGGGCCGAGCGGCGTGCGCCTGACCGAGCCGTGGGGGACCAAGCTCGAGCTCGAGTGTCGCGCGCCGCACTACAAGGGCCGCGTCACGGTCGTGTTCGACGGCTCTCGCGACAGCGCGATGTGTACCGCGACGCGGCTGCCGTTCTGCGTCGAGGGCCTCAAGAACCCGATCGACGACTGCGAACCGGCATTACATAGCGGCTCCGCCGCAGGGCCTTAGCGAGCAGCCTAGCGAGCAGCCTAGCGAGCAGCCTAGCGAGCAGCCTAGCGAGCAGCCTAGCGAG
>JBDUAS010000141.1:0-17754 GCA_040004535.1 Deltaproteobacteria bacterium | reverse complement strand
CGGCCGGCGACTTGCTCGGGGAGCTGGTGGAGGTCGATGCGATCGCTCTGGGCGACCGCGACGCCGGCGGCGATCGCCTGGTCGAGCTCGCGGATGTTGAGCGGCCAGCGGTGGCGACAGAGCGCCCACGCGGCCGACGAGGATAGCCCGAGCTCGTGGCCGTTCGTCGGCTTGCCGGCGCGGACGCGCGCGAGCGAGGCGGCGACGAGCGTGCCGAGATCTTCGAGACGATCGCGCAGCGGCGGCAGCGTGACCCGAAGCCCGGCGAGGCGCGCATAGAGGTCGACGCGGAATCGGCCGGCCTCGACCTCGCGCTCGAGATCCTTCAGGGTCGCGGCGACGAACCGCACGTCGATCGCGATCGGCCGGGTCTCGCCGACCGGCACGACCTCGCGCTCCTGCAACACGCGCAATAACGTGCCCTGGGTCGCGAGCGGGAGATCGCCGACCTCGTCGAGCAGCAGCGTGCCGCGATCGCTCGAGCGGATCGCGCCCGGGCGATCTTCGGTCGCGCCGGTGTACGCGCCACGGCTGTGGCCGAACAACGTCGCCGCGGCCAGCGATTCGACGAGACCCGCACAGTTCACCGCGACGAAACCGCCCGGGCGCTGCGAGTGGTGATGGACCATACGCGCCGCCAGCTCTTTGCCGACGCCGCTCTCGCCGAGCAACAAGACCGGCACACCACTCGGTGCGACATCGATCAGCCGGCGCAGCGCGGTCTCGACGTTCGGGACGAGCGACGGCACTTCGCTGCCGAGGACGTCGTCGGGTGTCGACGCGGCGATCTTCAGCGTGCGGAACCGCAGGAACGTCTCGCCGACCTCGATCCAATCGCCATCGGCGAGCACGCGCTGCGTTGCGCGCTCGCCATTGACGATCACGCCGTTCTTCGAGCCGAGGTCGCGCAGCGTCCAGCCGCCGAGCGCGCGCTCGACGACGGCGTGCTCGATCGACAAGTGCGGATCTGGAAGATCGATCCGCAGCGTCGCTGCTTCGCGCCGCGCGGGTTGCGAACCGCGCCCGATCAGCGCGCGCTCGACTCCACGCAGCAAGTGGCGCGTGCCCGGCCTCGGCCGTCCTGCGTCGAGCACGACGTACAAAGCAGCGACCGCGATCTGGCCGTCTCTCGCCCGCTCCGGAACTAACGTCAACGTGTCCGCCACGACAGATCCACTATGCCCAACGACACCCGATCCTCGTCAACAACCGATCGCGTATCACTGTCGTATCGTCGTGGGACAGGTGCGACGGGTGCGACGCTCATCGCGGCGCGAAGGCAGCAGAAGTTGGCCTATGACCGCCGGCGCATCAGCTGTTCCAGGCAGGCCGTCGCGTGCTCCATCGCGCTCGAAATCTCTCGGCATAGCGCGGCCTCCGACGGATGCTTGCGAAGCTCCTCGAACAGCTCCTGGAGTGCGGTCAGCGCCTCGCGGAACGGCACCTGCGTCATCCTCGGCGTCGGCCGCTCGCGGCGCACGAACGTGGCGACCACGTCCTGCAGCTCGAGGAAGCCATCGTCGGCATCGACGAATCGATCCGCGCCGGCTTCGAGGTGGGCGCGCCAGCTGTCGCGCGACGGCTCGTGACCGATCACCACGATCGGCATCCCGGCATCGACGCGGCGGACCTCTTCGATCAAGTGAAGGCCATCGCCGTCGTCGAGCGCGACCGTGGACACGACCAGATCAGGATGGACCTCGGCGAGCGCTCGCACCACGCTCGCTACATCCGCCACCGCACCTTGAACGACGACGCGATCGAGCGCCACGAGCGCATCGACGATCGCGTGCCGCTCGTTCTTCGAAGCCGCCGCTACCAAGATCCGCATGACTAGAGTGAGCACTGTTCTGGTCACCTTGGCATTCAGAGAGACTCGGATCACCGCGTAGGTCGGGCGCGCGTTGTTACGTAGGACGTGTCCTACACGCTTGGATCTACACGAGACCGTTGCTGATCGCGTAGCGCGTGAGCGCAGCGTTAGTTTCCATGCCCATCTTGTCGAGGAGGCGCGTGCGGTAGGTGCTCACGGTCTTCACGGATAAATGCATGCGCGCCGCGATCTCTCCGACGGTCTCGCCCGACGCGATGCCGCGCATCACGTCGAACTCGCGATCCGACAACCGCTCGTGCGGCGCCGAGGCCACACCACCCGCTTCCGCGGCGAGCCGGTCGGCGACGCCTTCGCTGATGTATCGGCCACCCTTCACGATCTTCTCGAACGCGACCACGAGTTGTTCGGGCGCCGCGGCCTTCGTGAGGTATCCAGCCGCACCGGCGCGGAGCGCGCGGACCGCGAACTGCGCCTCCGAGTGCAGGCTCATCACGAGCACGGGCAACGTGGGATGGCGATGCTTGATCTCCGTGAGGAGATCGATCCCGCTGCGGCCGGGCATCGTGAGATCGAGGACGACTGCGTCGAAGGTTTCGGTCAACGCGGCGAGCGCTTCATCGCCACTCCCGGCCTCGCTGATCGCGATCGAGCTCACCCGATCTTCGAGGATCGAACGAATGCCTCTGCGCACCACGTCGTGATCGTCGACCACCAAAACCCGGTACATACAGTCGACGTTACTCGATCATGGTAGCGTCGGGAGTGCGATGGTGGATGGGAATGGCTCGACGGCGAGCGAGCTGCGCGACCAGTTAGAGCTCGCGCAAGCAATCGCTCACATGGGCAGTTGGCACTGGGATCTCGCGACGGGAGTCGTGACCTGGAGCGACGAGCTCTATCGGATCTACGGCCTCGCGCCGCGATCGCGCGACATCACGTTCGAGTTCTTCATGTCGTGCATCGTGTCGAGCGAGCGCCAGCGGATCCAGCGCGAGATCGAGCAGGCGCTCCAGCATCATGGCCGGTTCGCGTATCGAGAGCTGATCACGCGGCCCACCGGCGAGGTCCGCACGCTCGACACGATCGGCGAGGTCAGCGTCCGCGACGGCGTGGTCACGGGCCTGATGGGGACGTGCCGCGACATCACCGACGAGGCACGCAGCGCCGAGCGGTTGACGTTTTACGGCGAGGTGTTCGAGCACGCGATGGTCTGCCTCTCGGCGTGGCAGCTCGATACCCGCAACGATCCCGCAAAGCTGCGCCTGGTCGCATTCAACAACGCGACCGAGCAGCTCGCCGGCGCGTCGTTGAGCGCGAAGATGGGCCAGCCGATGCTCGAGATCTTTCCTTCGGTCGGGCGCACGTCGCTGATCCCCCTCGCGCGCGCGATCCACGATGGCGCGCCGATTCGCCACGTCGAGTCATTCCAGCTCGACGAAGCGCCCGGCGCGCCGTTCGTGACCGCGACGCTGTTCGCGCTGCCGAATCAAGGCATCGGGCTCGCGCTCCAGGACGTGACGAGCCAGCGCCGTGCCGAAATCTTGCAGACGGCCGAACGGCGCGCGCTCGAGATGCTCGCGAGCAACGCACCGATCAGCGACATCCTCACGGTGATCGTCGAGGCGATCGAGGACGTTTCGATCGACACGATCGCGTCGATCTTGCTGCTCGACGAGAGTGGCACGCGCCTGCGCCATGGCGCCGCGCCTCACCTTCCGAACGAGGTCAACGCGCTCATCGACGGCCTCGTCGTCTCCCCGAGCAATGGCTCGTGTGGAACCGCCGTGTATCGCCGCGAGCCGGTCTACGCCACCGACATCGCAACCGATCCGCTGTGGGGCCAGTATCGCGACATCGCGCGCACGTACCACCTGGGATCGTGTTGGTCCACGCCGATCATGTCGAACGCGGGCCACGTGCTCGGCACGTTCGCGCTGTATCACTCGCAGCCGCGGATCCCGGACGATGCTGCGAGAGACCTCATCACGCGCGCGACCCACGTCGCCTCGATCGTGCTCGGGCGCCGCGCGCTCGACGAACAGCTCCGCGCCCTCACGGCGAGGGTCGAGGCGGTTCGCGAAGAGGAGCGCACGACGATCGCGCGCGACATCCATGATCAGCTCGGTCAGGCGCTCACCGCGCTCAAGCTCGATCTAGGTTGGCTCGCGCGGCGGGTCGACAACCCGCCGATCGATCGCAAGTTGGTCGAGATGGCCCGGGCGACCGACGAGCTGATCGAAGCAGTGCGCAAGATCGCCTCGGACCTCCGGCCCGGTGTGCTCGATGGCATCGGGCTATGCGCCGCGGTCGAGTGGCAGGCCGAGGAATTCCAGGCCCGGTCCGGCACGACGTGCGTCGTGAAGTGCGAGATCGGCGAGCTCCAGCTCGAGCGCTCGCTACTGACCGCGGTGTTCCGGATCTTCCAGGAGGCGCTCACGAACATCACGCGCCACGCGAACGCGACCAAGGTCGACGTGACGATCGCGCTCGACCATGGCCGGATCCGCATGGACGTCGCTGATGACGGCGTCGGACTGCCCGATATCAACCCGCGCAACAGCTCGCTCGGGATCCTCGGCATGACCGAGCGAGCGCGCCGGCTCGGCGGCGAATGCACGGTGCGTTCGGGCGCATCGCGCGGCACGATCGTGACCGTCGTGATCCCGCTCCGGTTCCCCGCCGAGCAGCACGCCGAGCTCTAGTCATTCGCGTACTGCGCGTCGGCGCCGATCTCGAGGATCGCCGTACGCCGCGCGCGGTTCACAGGTCTATTTGCGTCCCGATCTCGATCACCTGTGCCGGCGGCAACCCGAAGTAGCGGTCCGCCGACACCGAGTTACGCTGCAGGAACGAATAGATCGTCTCGGTGACGACGCCCATCTCGCCGCTCGGGCCACCGAGCAGGTTGAGGCGGGCGAGGAAGTAGGTGACCTGATCAGCACCGAACGGCAGGCCGTGATCTTTCGCGATTTGCTCGAGCACGTCGTGGACCCGAGGTTGCTCCGAGAACCCGGTGTGGATCACGACGCGCATGAAGCCGTTGCCGAGCTCGGAGAACTCGACGCGCTCGGAGTCGGCGATCCGCGGCTCGGTATCACTCGCCTTCACCGTCAACAGGATGACGTGCTCGTGCAGCGTGTGGCTGCGCGAGACGAGGTGCATCAACGCCGGCGGCATGTGGTCCTCGCGCGACGCGAGATAGACCGCGGTGCCCGGCACGCGGCCGACGAGCATGCCATCGAGCGTCGGCAACAGCTCGTCGAAGCTCGGGAACGTCTTCGCGTAGGTATCGACCGTGATCTGGCGGCCGCGCGCCCAGATCAGCATCACGATCACGAACCCGGCCGCGAGCAGGATCGGCACGTAACCACCATCGACGAACTTGAAGAGGTTCGACGCGAAGAACGGGACGTCGAATGCGAGGAATAGCGCGAGAAGCGGCACGGCGGCCGCGCGCGACCATCGCCAGGTCTGGCGGGTCACGACGTAATAGACGACCGACGTGATCGCCATCGTGCCGGTCACGGCGATGCCGTAGGCCGCGGCCAAGCGGTCGGACTTCTGGAACGCGACGACGAGCGTGATGCACGCGATCGCGAGGAACCAGTTGATCTCCGGGATGTAGATCTGCCCTTCCGTCTCGCTCGACGTGTGGCGGACCGTGAGCCGCGGGAAGTAGCCGAGCAGCATCGCCTGGCGAGTCAACGAGAACGCACCGGAGATCAACGCCTGCGACGCGATCACGGTCGCCATGCTGGACAGGATCACGAGCGCGACCTGCGCCGCGCCGGCCGGCACGAGTGCGAAGAACGGATTCGTGATCGTGGGATCTGCGACGAGCAGCGCGCCCTGGCCGAAGTAGCAGAGCAACAGCGCCGGCAGCACGAACACCAGCCACACCATGCGGATCGGCCGGCGCCCGAAGTGTCCCATGTCGGCGTACAGCGCCTCGCCGCCGGTCACGGCGAGCACGACGCTACCGAGGATCAACAGGCCGCTCGGCCCGTGGTCCGCGAAGTAGCGCACGCCCCACCCCGGCGACAGCGCCTGCAGCACTGCCGGGTGCTCGACGAGGTGCACCGCGCCGGCGATTCCGATCGTCGCGAACCACACGACCATCACGGGTCCGAACAGCCGGCCGATCGTGTGGGTGCCGTGCTTCTGGATCCAGAACAGGCCGAACAAGATCGCGCAGGTCAGCGGCAACACGACGTGCGCGAGATCGGGTCTCGCGATCTCGAGGCCCTCGACCGCGGATAGCACCGAGATCGCGGGCGTGATCGCACCGTCGCCGTAGAGCAGCGCAGCACCGATGACCACGAGCACCGCGACGACCGACATGCGATCCGCGCGTAACCGCCTCGGCACGAGCGCGAGCAACGCGAAGATGCCGCCCTCCCCGCGGTTGTCGGCGCGCATGATGAACAGGAGGTACTTGACGGTCACCACGAGCACGAGCGACCACGTGATCAGCGACAGCACCCCGAACAGCGTCGCCTCTCGCGCGCCACCAGCCTCGTGGATGCACTGCTTCAGCGTGTAGAGCGGGCTCGTCCCGATATCGCCGAACACGACGCCGAGCGCGCCGAGCGACAAGAGCGCGAAGCGTGCTCTGCCGGGTTCGGGATGCGTCACATCGCGATGGTAGCCGAGACGATCACTTGTAGCCGCGCGCCAGCAGCATCTTCGCGCCCGCCTCGAACGAGGCGGGCGCGCCGACGAAGAACTCGAACGTGTCGGCGAGCCGCGTGATCACGTTGAAGCAGAACGCGACGGCGAGCGCTTCCTTCAGCTGCACTTTCGTGACGCCGGCCGCGTACGCCGCGCGGACGTCATCGGCGGCCGGCGCGCCGCGCGTGGCGATCCGCAGGAACCGCAACGCCGCACGCAAGGGCTCACCGATCGGAGCCGTGTCGAGGTCCGCGAGGACCGCGTTCACGGTGTCCGTGCCGAGCTCGTGCGACGCGACCGCGCCGTGAGCGCGCGTTCAAAACTCGCATTCGTTCGTCTTCGACACGAATGACGCCATGAGCTCGCGCTCGCCGATCGGCCACTCCGAGGGGCCGCGCATCGTCTCCTGGAACACCTTGCCCATCGGCCCGCCGAAGAACTCCGGCCGGTACACGAGGAGCTTCACGACGTCCGGCGCCGGGTGGCCGCTCGTCAGCCGGATGCTCTTGAAGATCAACTTGTGGCGCAGCTTGTGACCGCGGTCGAGGATGTCGAGGCGCATCAGCCGACCTCGTCGATCGCGGCCAGTGCCGCCGCGAGCTGGCGCGACGCCTTGCCGTACGCGGTGCAGACGACCAGCTCGAAGACCTCGTCCTCGGACCGGCGCTGCTTCGCGGCGGCGATGTCGTCGGCCGTGACCTTGTAGGCATGCTCCGCGACCTTCGCGAGCAGCGGATCATCCGAGGTGCCCGCGAACGCGACCGCGCGCTCGGCCGTGCTCGCCTTGCCTTCGCCCTCGACCGCGCGTGCGATCGCTGCTTTCCGGTGCCCTTCGACGTCCATCGCTTGAAGATAAACGTTAGAACAGGCCCGTGCCACTCAAGGTCTATCAGTACCCGAACTGCTCGACTTGCCAGAAAGCGCTCGCCTGGTTGAAGGCGAACAAGGTCGCGTTCACCTCGATCGACATCGTCAAGGATCCGCCATCGCGCGCGCAGCTCGCCTCCGCGCAGAAGCTCGCCGGTGTCCCGGTGAAGAAGATGTTCAACATCGCGGGCGGCTCCTACCGCGCCGGCGACTTCAAGACGAAGCTCCCGAACATGACCGACGCGCAGGCGTTCGACGCGCTCGCGAAGGACGGCAAGCTGATCAAGCGCCCGCTCGCGGTCGGTGATGGCGTCGCGCTCGTCGGCTTCGTCGAGGACGACTGGAAGAAACGGCTGCGCTGACGTCGGAGTCGCTCGCTATGCTTCGTGCATGACCGAGCCGGTGGACCAAAAGCGGCGGGCGACGTACCAGGACGTGCTCGATGCGCCCGAGGGCGTGAACGCGGAGATCGTGAACGGCGAGTTGCACGTATGGCCGCGCCCGGCGGGACCTGCAACCTCGGTCGCCTCGAAGCTTCAAGCGGATTTGGGCTCGCGATTTTGTCTAGGTCGTGGAGGTCCGGGCGGGTGGTTGATCCTGACGGAACCGGAGATCCATGTCGGTGAGGACATCGTCGATCCGGACCTCGCAGGATGGCGTCGCGAACGCCTCGCGATGGTTCCGGATGCCGCATTCTTCACGGTGATTCCCGACTGGGTCTGTGAAGTGCTGTTGCCGTCGACCGAGCGCTTCGATCGCGCCGAGAAGCTCCCGCTGTTCGCGCAGTGGGGTGTCAAACACGCCTGGCTCGTCAATCCTCGCCAGCGCACGCTCGAAGCCTATCGACTCGAGAACGGAGGCTGGTACTTGCTCGGCGTCTATCAGTCGCACCAGCGCGTGCGGGTCGAGCCGTTCGACGAAGTGGAGCTAGATCTCTCGATCTGGTGGTCCGACGTGCCGCTCTCCGCGAAGGAGCCTGTCGCCGAGTACGGCACCGCACTGTAAGCCCCAATCCACAACGTTCATCGCCTCACTCCCGGCGGTTTGCTTTATCGTCCGCTCCGCATGGGGCGGTTCGAATCGACACGTTCGATCGATGTACCGGGTTTGGAGCACAGCGTGGTCGCGCTGCCGTGGGGCGTGCTCCGCGGTGCGCTCGGTCCGAGTGACGGCAGCGTCGGCGCGGCCTCGAATGTACCGAGTGCGATCTCGGTCCTCCGTCACGCGGCGCTGTACTTGAAGGTGCCCGAGGAGATTTCCGAAGCGTTCGGCGTGCTCGAGCAGCACGCGATCCGTCACGGCGTGTTGTATCCGGTCGCGATCACGATCGTGCCGTTCCTGTTCGACATCATCCGCCGCGGGTCGGCCGTGTCGGAGCGCACGACCGATCTGATCGCCGAGTACGCGAGCGCCGCTGCGACCCTCGAGCCCCGCCTCGCCGCCCGGCTGCGCGACGTGATCGCGGATCAAACAGACGCGATCTTGTCGTGGCTCGGCATTCACGACCGCGCGGTCGCCGCGCTCGCGCTTCACGTCCCGGCACTGCGCGAGCCGTTCTTCGCGAAGATCGCCGCGCAACCGCGGCTCGCACCCGAGGTCTTGCTCGCGCTCGTCGAGCTCGGCGCCGCACCGCCGCACGCGACGAAGCTCGCACTCGATGTGCTCGACGGACTAGACAACCCGATCTCGGCGCGGATGTGTGCGGCGACCTTCCTCGCGCACTTCGGCGAGCAAACCCCTGCTCTCCGCACACGAATCGATGCAGCCCTGCCGCCATCTGCGCCTGCCGCGTTGCGCGCGTTCGTCGGCAAGCTGTGGACCCCGACCGTGAAGCGACCGATCGTCGCGCCGAAGCTGTACAACGCGGAGGTCGTATTCGCGGGCGCGAGGCTCGTGCTCGTGCGTGCCGGCGAGAAGAGCGTGACGCTGCCGTGGGCCGATGCGCCGGTAGGCCGTGGCGACGTGATCCGCGTCGGGATCACCGCGCACGGCCAGCCGAAGCTCGCGCTGATCACCGAGGCCGACGGCAGCGTGACCGTCGTCGACTTCTAGCGAACGGAAGACGCGCGGGCGCTGGCAGCTTGCTCGAGCTTCGCCTGGCTGATCGCTTTTTCGATCATCCGATCCTGCTCGGCCTTGTCGTGCCACTTGGCCTGGATGTCAGGCGCGAGCGTATCGATCGGGTCGTAGTACAGGAAGAACCCGGGCTTCACCGACGGCGCGGCGAACACCGAGATCCCGGTCTCGCGATCGTAGTGCTCGAAGCTATGCGCGACGCGCTTGCCACCACCACCAGGAGCGTCGACGACGAACGTCGGCGTGTGGAAGCCCGCGGTCACACCGCGCACCGCCTTCTCGATATCGCAAGCGGTCTGCAGGGTCGTGCGCAGATCCTCGACGCCCTTCACGAGGTCGTGGACGTACACGTAATACGGATGGACCTGGCAGTGGCCGAGCCGCTTCACGAGCAGCTGCATCGTGTCGATCGTGTCGTTGACGTTGCGCTGAAGTACCGACTGGTTGCGCGTGATGATGTTGCGCTCGAACACGCCGTCGAGCGCGCGCTTCGTGATCGCGGTGATCTCGTTCGGGTGGTTGAAGTGGGTGTGCAGCACCACTTCCTTGTGGAGCTTGCGACCGCGCTCGACGACCGCGGTCAGCGCGTCCAGCCACTCGGTGTCGGTGATGAGCTTCATCGGCATCACGGCCGGACCCTTGGTCGCGAACCGGATGCGGCGGATGTTCGGCATCTCGAGCAGCTTGTTGCCGATCAGCGTGATCTGGCGGGCCTTCAGCTGGTAGCTGTCGCCGCCCGAGACCACGATGTCCTCGAGCTCGACGCGCTCGGAGATGTACTGGAACGCGTCATCCCAGCGCGCCTCGGTCGCCTTCAGCGAGACCTTCTCGACCTCGTCGGTGTCGACGCCGACCGCGTAGCTCCGGGTGCAGAACCGGCAGTACACCGGGCACGTGTCGAGCGACAGGAACAGCGCCTTGTCCGGATAGCGATGAGTCAGCCCCGGGACCGGCGCATCGGCCTGCTCGTGCAGCGAGTCGAGCGTCAGCTTCGGGTGATCCGGGAGCAACCGCGACGACACCGGCACGAACTGGCGGCGCAGCGGGTCATTATAGGGGTCGGCCCACTCGATCAGCGACAGCAAGTACGGCGACACGCGGATCGACATCGGCGCGTGCTTGAAGCCGGTGATGACGTCCTCGATGAACGCCGGTGGCACGAGGTCCTGGACGGCCGCGAGCAGCTTCGCCGGGTTCGTGATCGAGTTCTTCGCCTGCCACTGATGGTCGAGGAACGTCTTCTCGTCGACGTTGCGATACGCCGGGATGCGTTGCCAGAACGGCCCGTCGAGGAGTTGGCGATGATGCAACGTCGACGGATCGACGCGCGGCTTCAGGTGCTTGAGCGGCTCGCCTTCGCTACTTCTCGGCGGCTGCGTCTCCTGCCCGACTATTTTGAGCGACTCCGTCAACGATCAGATGGATATCACGGCCGGGCGTGATCGAGAAACCACTCGTAGATAGTCGGCTCGAAGCTGGTCGTGAGAGCCGGGACATGGCCGGCGCCCGCGATCGTCCACAGCTCGAGGTCGATGCCGGTCGGGCAACCATCCGCGATCTGCGAGGTTGTCTCGGACCCGGCGAGCGCGGTCTCGAGGTCGTAGCTCGGCCCGGCGTGGAACGTGCCCGCGCAGCCGTCGTGCATGGCCCACTGGTCGGCCGAGCGCATCGCGGTCTGTGCGTACGGCACGGTCGTGTCCTGGTCGCCGTGGAGGTGGAGGACTTCCACCGGCTTCGCGGGATTGCACGTCGCCGGATCGGTCGCCGCGTCGCCGGCGAGCACGACGATGTTCTCGACCACATCCGCGTGATCGCACGCCATCCGATACGCCATGTAGCCACCGTTCGAGTGGCCGATCAGCCAGACGTGGTCGATCGGATAGGCGGCCTTCACGGCGTCGAGGATGTCGCCGAGATAGCCGGAATCGTCGACGTTCGTATGGTCGAAGTCGCAGCACCCGGGGTCGGCGTTCCAGAACTCGTTACCGGTGCTGTCGACGAGCCCGTCGGGAGCGACCACGAACGCATGGCCCGCGGTGACCTCGGCCTTGACGCCGAAGTACGCCTCCTGCACGAACCCGGAGGCGCTGTAGCCGTGCAGCACCATGATCAGTGGGTAGTGCTGGCCGCTGTCGAAGTTCGCCGGAACTTGCAGCGTGACCGGGCGGTCGGGGGTGCCGAACTGCGTCGGCGGCGGCGCGTCGGAGCCGCTACCACACGCGCCGAGCGTGGTGAGAAGAGCGAGAGCTGCGGGGCGCACGAGCGCACCCTACACCCTCGCGCTAGCCTACGGGGTGAAGCCGATCCTACCCACCACCACGCTGCGACGCGTCGTGGTCGGGGCAATCGTGATCTCGGCGCTTGGCGCGATCGGCGCGGTCAAAGCGGGGCTCGCCGGAGCCGACTTCATGTATGACCTCGAACAGGTCCAACCGGCGCTCGCGAAGACCGCTCCGGTCCTCCCCGACCCCCACACGCCGCGCCTCGCGCGCCGGGTGTTCCTCGTGATCGTCGACGGGCTGCGGCTCGACAAATCGTACGAGCTGCCGTTCCTCGACGAGCTGCGCCGGCGCGGCGTCGACTCCGAGGCGCAGTCACATTATCCGACGTGGTCGCGCCCGAACTACGTTTCGATCCTGACGGGCGTGCCGCCGGTCGCGAGCGGCGTTCGCACGAATCACCACTCCACGCCGGTCGAGCTCGACTCGCTGATGGATCGCGTCAAGGCCGCGGGCATGCACGTCGCGTTCGCGACCGACTACGACGCGCTGCCGAAGTTGTTCCTGCGCAAGCGCCAGCCGACGCAAGAGCCGCGGATCGCGCTCGATGACGAGGAGGACGTCGACATCGACATCGACGCGATGGAGCGCCCGCTGTCGGAGGCCGCGATCCGCGCGCCGGATGCGAACTTCGTGTCACCGTTCGACGACGCGCGCTACGCGCCGTGGCCCGGCGGGTTCAGCGAAGCGGGTGCGCAGGTCGCGCAGGGCGATGC
Organism: Deltaproteobacteria bacterium; assembly: GCA_040004535.1. Classification (GTDB taxonomy): domain Bacteria; phylum Myxococcota_A; class Polyangia; order Haliangiales; family Haliangiaceae; genus JABFXX01. The sequence goes on along the minus strand of JBDUAS010000141.1, from coordinate 5,311 downwards.
GGAGCTGGTCGTGTTGCTCGTCGGTGCGGTCGATGCCGCCGGCCACGCTCACGGCGGCGCGAGCCAGGACTATCGCGTCGCCGCCGAGCTCGCCGACCACGCCCTCGCTCGCGCGCTCGGCCGGATCGATCTCTCGCAGGACGCGATCGTGGTCACCGCCGATCACGGCCACACGAATCGCGGCGGACACGGTGGGGTCGAGCCCGAGGTGCTGAGCGTGCCGCTGATCCTCGCCGGGGCGGGCGTCAAGCCCGGCGCCACCGCCGACGACGCCCACCTGATCGATCTCGCACCGACGGTCGCGACGCTGCTCGGGATCCCCGCACCCGGCCACGGCCTCGGCCGCACGCTCGACGAGCTCCTCGCGGTCGACGCGACCGTTCACGAAGCGCGCAAGGCCGCAGACGACACGCGGCTGGCGACCACCCGCTCGGTCGTCGCGCGCTCGGAGGCCGCCGCGAAGGTCGACGTCATGGCGCGCCGCGCGATGCGGATCGCGCTCGTCGGTGGCTGCGCGCTGCTCGCCGTGTTCGGTGCCGTCCTGTTGATCCGGCGCCGGGTGATGAAGATGGACTGGCGCGTGTTGCTGGTCTCGGTGCCGGCGTTCTCGGTCGCGTACTACGCGATGATCGGCGCGGCCGGCCAGGGCTTCTCGCCGTCGCTCGTGCCGGCTCAAGGTCATATCGCGGTCGTGATGGCGAAGTACGGCGTCGCTGCGATGGTCGTGCAGCTGCTCGCCAGCATGTGGGCGCTGCGCAACCAGGGCTCGTTGACCGAGCGGCTCGCGAAGGCGAACGGCATCGCGTGGATGGGCCTGATGCTCGCGATGGTCCCGGCCGGCCTCGCGTGGGCGTTCATGCCGCCGCCGTACGTGACGCTGCCCGGCGCGCACTTGCTCGTGTTGATCCCCGCGGTCGAGGTCGCCGTCGCGTGTGCGGCCGTCGACGTCGCTCTCACGCTCGTCGTGGAGGTGATCGTGTTCGCCGCACGGGCCTGGCAGCACGATGTCTCGTCGCGACGCTGAGTTTTCTCTGTAATCCCCGCGCCGGTCGCGACCTTCACCTGCATGACGATCCGCATCCTCGATTTCTCCGCACCGTGGTGCGGCCCCTGCAAGACCTTGAAGCCCGTGCTCGACTCGCTCGTTGTCGAGTACGGCACGCGTGTCGAGCTCGTCGAGATTTCTACCGAGGCGGACCCGGTCGCGACGGTGCGCTACGACGTGCGTGCGACGCCGACGATCGTGCTCGAGCGTGATGGCGTGATCGTCGGCCGCGTCGTCGGAGCGCGCCCGCGCAAGTTCCTCGCCGGCATGCTCGACCGCGCGCTAGACGGCGATGTCGCGATCGCCGGTCCGTAGCATGCACGCCTCGAGCTGCTTGCGCGCGCGGTGCAGCAACACCGCGACGTGACCTGCGGTGAGCCCGAGCTCTTGCGCGGCTCGATCGCCGGAGAGCTCCTCGAGGACGCGCAGCGTGACGACGCTGCGATGGATCACGCCCAGCGACGCCATGCAACCGGCGAGCTGCGCCGAGGTTTCGGCGTGCTCGAGGTGTGCGTCGGGCGGAGGCAGGTCGCTCACGAGCTCGACCTCGACGACATGCGGCTTCGCGCGATGATGGCGGCGCCGAGCGTTGCGCGCGCCGTTGCGCACGATCGCGGCGAGCACGCGCGCGGCATCGGCCGGGCGATCGCGAAGCGCCTCCTGATCCGACCGCGCGAGCAGCGTATGAAATGCGTCCTGAACGACGTCGAGCGCATCGGCGCCGCCGAGGCCTTCGCGACGCGCGATCGCGGCGAGGCGCGCGACGTGGTCGCGAGCGAGGCCCGAGACCCAGTCGGCGCAGCAGCAGGGAGGGACGTCCATCGGGGGCTAGGTGGCGAACCGCCAGGCCATTACAGGCCATTCCGGTTATTTTCGGCCGAGCCGGATCTTCGCGTCGGGGTCCGGGGTGGCCGGTGGCGGCGCAGCGACAGACGTGTCCTTACACTCCGACCCGCGATCGGTCGTGACCTGAGAGCGCAGCGCCTGCGTGTGCTCGATCCACACCCGCTGGACATCCGGGTCGACGTGATGGTCCCGCATCGTCTCGCGCAGGATCTGCAAGCGCCGCTCGAAGTGGCCGCCGAAGATCGGTGTCTTCGCGTGCGCCTCGCGGATCGGCTTGCCGGTGTACTTGATATCGGGCGCGCCGAGGATCGACGCGGCGAGCTGCCACTCCATCTCGATCAGCCGCGCACGGTCTTTACCCTCGAACATGAAGCCGATCATCACGTCGGGGAAGATCCGCGCGTAGAAGTCGGTGATCACGTCGCGCAGCTTCGCGCCGCCGATCTTCGCGAAGAGCTCGGGTCCGCGGTCCATCACGTTACTTCTACCGGCTGACCGGTCAGTGCGCTCGTCCCCGACAGCTCGTCGGTGAGCGCGGGATCGAGGATGTCGTTGACGCTCTCGCCGGGATTCGCGTTCGCGACCCGCAGCCGCGTCTTGCGGTTGTGGCCCCAGCCGTGCGGCACGCTGACGACGCCCGGCATCATCGCGTCGGTGATCTCGACCGGCAGCGAGATGAAGCCGCGCTTGGTCGCGACCGTCGCGGTGCCGCCGTCGACGAGGTTGCGTGCCGTCGCGTCGCTCGGGTGGATCATCAACGTACAGCGTGGCGGACCTTTGACGAGGCGCTCGCTGTTGTGCATCCACGAATTGTTCGAGCGCAGATGGCGGCGGCCGATCATCACGAGACCGTTCGCGGGCCGATCGAACCGCGCCGCGAGCCGCGGCAGGTCGGTGAGGTACAGCGACGGTGAGAGCTCGACGACACCGCTCTTCAACCGCCCCGGCAACCGCGACGTCAGCGCGCCGAGGTCGATGCCATGTGGCGCGGCACGCAGCTTCGCGAGCGTCAGCCCGGCGCGGCCGCGACGTACACCCCACGGCCCCATGCGCAGCGCCACGTCGAGCAACGCCTCGGGCCCGAGCTTGTTGATCGTGCGTTCCGCGATGCCGCGCAGGAACCGCGGCGCGCGCGTCCGCGTCCACAGCGCCATGCAAATCTCCCAATCGTGCCGCGAGTGAGCGGGCCGCTCGAACACCGGCGGCGAGTACTTCGCGACGTTGCGCACCGCCAGTGCAAAGAGCGCGGCGTCGTAGTGCGAACGTTCGAGTGGCGTCGCCGGTGGCAACACGACGTGCGCGTAACGCGTGGTCTCGTTGAGGTACGGATCGATCGAGACCATGAAGTCGAGGCCGGCGAGCGCGTGCTCGAGCTTCGGGCCCCCAGGCGATGACAGCACGGGGTTGCCCGCGCACGTGATCAGCGCACGGATCTGGCCTTCGCCGGGCGTCGCGATTTCCTCGGTGAATGCCGACATCGGCAGCTCGCCACCGAACTCCGGCTTGTGCGAGACCCGGCTGTGCCAGCGCGCGAATCCGCCGTCGTAGCCGAGCTTGGCGGCGAGCGGCACCGGATCGAGCGCGGGCGTCGTGAACATCAAGCCGCCCGGCTCGTCGAGGTGACCGGTGAGTGCGTTGATCGCATAGAGCAGCCACGCCGACAGGCCGCCGAACTCCTGGGTGCACACGCCGATCCGCCCGTACAGCGCGGCGCGCGGCGTCGTCGCGAGCAGCGTCGCGAGCTCGCGAATCTCGGCCGCCGCGATGCCGGTGATTCCTTCGGCGCGCTCGGGCGACCAAGGTGCCGCGGCCTCGCGCAGTTGCTCTTCACCGCGCACGTGCGGCGCGAGCCGACCGAGCCGTGCGGCACCGGTCGCGAACAGCTCGTGCGCTAGCGCGAGCAAGAACACCGCGTCGGTGCCGGGGCGAATGAACAGATGGCGGTCGGCGCGGTCGGCCGTCTCGGTCCGGCGCGGATCGAGGACGATCACCTTGCCGCCACGCGCCTGGATCTGCTTGAGCCGCGACCGGATGTCGGGCGCGGTCATGATGCTGCCGTTCGACGCGAGCGGGTTCGCGCCCATGCAGATCAACAGGTCGCAGCGATCCAGATCCGGCACCGGCATCAGGATCTGGTTGCCGAACATCTGGAGCGCCGCCAGCATGTGCGGCAGCTGATCGTTCGACGTCGCCGAGTACATGTTGCGCGTTCCGAACGAGCGCAGCGCGAGCTGCCCGAGCGTGACGAGCCCGAGGTTGTGGACCGTCGGGTTGCCCTGATAGATCCCGAGCGCGTCCTTGCCGTACTTGGCGCGCACCGCGCGCAGGCGCTCCGCGACGAAGTCGAACGCCTCGTCCCACTCCATCTCGATCCACTGATCGCCGTCGCGCCGGATCGGCTTGGTCAGGCGGTCCGGATCGTGGTGGAGGTCCGCGAGCGCGGTGCCCTTCGGGCAAATGTAGCCGCGGCTGAACTCGTCGGCTTCGTCGCCGCGGACCGAGACCACTTGCGAGCCGTCGGTCTCGACGACAACGCCGCACGTCGCTTCGCACAACGGGCAGCTCGTGAAGTGAGTGGTCACGCCGGCAGCTTAGCTTGTCTCGGATGGTAGAGTGGAGAGGCGATGGGAGAACTGCTGACGCTCGCGCAGCTACTCGAGCTCCATCCATTTCCCGACGAGTTTGCGAACCTCAAGCGCATCGAACGCATGTGGGTGTTCGACCTGCCCGGCACGCCAGCGGCGCTGTGGCCGTTCATCAGCGACACGTCGCGGATGAATCGCGCGCTCGGCACCGCGCCGATGACGTTCGTCGAGAAGAACGGGCGGCGCCACGGCAGCTCGAAGGCCGGCGGTGTCCAGCACGAGTGGGTCGAGGTGCCGTGGAACTGGGTCGCGGAGCAGTGGCTGACGTCGACGCGGATCTACGAGCGCGGGTTCATGAAGGTGATGTACGCGATCCATCGCCTCGAACCGACCGACAAGGGGACGCGCGTCTATCTGTACTTCGGCACCGTGCCGCGCAACGCGCTGTACTCGGCGGCGATCCGTCTGGGATTTCCGTCGCTCGAGAAGGCGTATCGCAAGGTGTTGCCCGCGCTCGCGGCGCAGCTCGATCGGTTGCGCCCAGACATCTTGCAGCAAGCTCCGCCCGAGCTCGACGAGGCTTCGCAGACGAGGCTTGCCGCCGTGCGCGCACAACTTCTCGAGGAGAAGCTGCCGAAGGACTGCATCGATCAGCTCGTCGACTGGGTGCGTACCGGGGACGAAGCGGATCTGCATCGCATCCAGATCCGCGAGCGCGCGCGGGTGTGGAAGCTGCCGGAGCTCGAGCTATTGCGGACGGCGCTGCACGCGACGCGCGCAGGGCTCCTCGATCTGTCGTGGGACACGATCTGCCCGCACTGCCGCGGCGTCCGCG
>JBDUAS010000621.1:0-1582 GCA_040004535.1 Deltaproteobacteria bacterium | reverse complement strand
TCACCACCGTTAACCGTCGCGAGGTTAGCGCCCCGTAGATCGCAGCCGATGAACACCGCATCGTCGAGCACGACGTCCGTAAGATCGGCCCCGGAGAAGTTACTGTGATGGACATGGGCTTCGCGCCAGGTACTGCGCATCAAGCCCGCACGGCGAAAGTCGCAGCCTTCGATCGCACCACCATCGAACATGGAACCGCACAGCTGCGACTCCGTGAAGTTGCACTCCATCGCGTGCAGATGGCGCAGGTCCGTCATGCCGAATCGCCCGCGATTAGCGATGGTCTCGAACAGATCCGGGTCTCTCGGTACTCGCGCTAACGACCGCAGCCGGGCCGACGACCACCGTAACAAGCGCTGCGTTTCGGATGGAACGACGAATGTGAAACCGGAGAGTCTTGCCGTGAACTTCTCGAGGACGATCGAGACCAGCACGATGATGTCCGGAGCCGTGTCCTTGATCATCTCGAGGTCGCTGCAGAGCTGTCGGATGTTTCCGTGCAAGTGGAGGGTCGCGAGCGAACCGGCGAGCGCATCACCGAGATGAGTAGCCGCTAGAAGGGCGGTTCCGGAACGACGAATCGCTGTCGTGCGATTCAAGATCAGAGCCTCATCGTGATCGAGATGCATGTCCCCTCGTACGCCGACATCGGTCTATATCGACCGTTCGCCGTCGACGATTTCGAGCAGCGCCATGTAGCATTCGCTGGAATCCCTCCTGAACGATGCATCGCCACGGCGAATCCAACGTCGCGCCTGCAGGACGGCGCGTCGTGATACTCGTGGTCACGGGGGGCTACCTACTTGCCGCGGGCGCCAGCAGGTCAGTCCGCTGTCATCCTGACCAGACGTTCCGGCGCCGGACTCATGGGGCGGAAGTCGGGAGCCACAGGAGTGAGAAGGCGGCGGCCTTCTCGGGGATCGCGGTCATATGCTCGTAGACCGAAGCGTCCTTGGCGTGGGTCTCGCGCGGGAACCAGGTCGCGGCCGGCAGTACGCGACTAGCTTCCAGGTGGCCATCGTCGAAGTAGTCGGACGCGGCCGAGTTCGGCGACACGACGCGGCCGTCCGGAATCCATGCCTGAAGCCCTGCGCTTTTCTTGGCCCAGAGCACGCGGCCCCGCTGCATGTAGACCACCGCGCACCGCTCGGACGTCAACTCGACGAACCGCATCGCGCTCGCCTGTAAGGACGTGGCGAATGCGCTCGCGATCGCGCGCACGGGATCGAACGAGATCGGCGCGACCTGGCACATCGGCCCGGCGAGCGGTGCCGGCATCAGGCACTCGGTCGCGAACACGCACGCATCGCGTTCGATCTCGGAGCCGTCGGACGTCAGCGGCGAACACGTCCGCTGACGTTTGAACGCCCGCCCGAGCGCGTCGCCGTGGGCGTAGTGCTTGAGCAGCAGGTGTCCGATCTCGTGCGCGATGCAGAACCGGATCGCACCGACGCCCACGATCTTTTTCGAGATGATGATCCGCGCGCGATCACCGATCTGAACCACGCGCGCCTTTGCGCCGTCGAGATCGCCGTAGACGATCTCGGCGCCGAGGAGATCGGCGAGCTTCTCGATGTCGATC
>JBDUAS010000408.1:0-5253 GCA_040004535.1 Deltaproteobacteria bacterium | reverse complement strand
ACATCGTGCTCGCGAAGTACGACGTCAACGGCGATCACGTGTGGTCGAAGAACTTTGGCAACATGTTCAACGACGTCGCGGGCGGTCTGTCGGTCGATCCGGCCGGCAACATCACGCTCGTCGGCTCGTTCGAGAACAAGGGCTCGATCTCGTTCGGCGAGGGTGACGAGCACAGCTCGCTCGGCGAGGCCGACGCGTACGTCGCGCGGTTCACGACCGACGGGAAGCTCGAGTGGGCGCACACGTTCGGCGCCGAGCGCGTCGACGTCGCGTGGGGCGTCGCGTCCGATGCCGCCGGCAACACCGTGACGACCGGCTGGTTCGAGAACACCGTCGATTTCGGCAAGGGTGCGGTCGCGAGCAAGGGCAACAAGGACATGTTCGCGCTCAAGCTCGACGCGAAGGGCAACGTCGTGTGGGTCAACACCTGGGGCGACCACGATCACGACCAGGCGCGCGGCGTCGCGCTCGACGACAAAGGCAACGCGATCGTCGTCGGTGCGTTCCGGTTCAAGCTCGATCTCGTCGGCCCGGTGATCGAGGGCAAGCGCCCCGAAAATGACCCCGTGCTGTCGAAGGCGCCCAAGCCGGATGTCGCCGTGGTCAAGTTCGCGCGTTGATCACGTCCTCGTGCTCGAGCTCGAGCCCGACCGCGTCTTCCTCTGATCTCGTAGGGACCCGCCGAGCACGGGTGCCTCCCCTAGATCGCGCCTAGTCTCGGTTCTCTTGCGAAGGCCTTTTCCAGATCCGAGCACGAGCACGTGCACGTCTCACGAGCACGCGCACGTGATCGCCTGACGGACAGGGCTGACCTAGATCGTCAGGAATCGGCCCCTAGATGGTCTTTTTGGGCACCGTCGTCCTTTGCAGTGTCGGAGGGCAGTGTAAAAGGGTGGCGCTTCCAAACCTGTAAGGAGAATTGATATGGCCAAAGCGAAAAAGGGTAAGTCGGGCGGCGGCGGTGGTGGCGGTCCGAAGGAGATGCTCCTCGTCGCCTCGAAGGTGAAGACGTTGATCAAGGACGCCGGCTGCAACACCGCAGGTGACGCGCTCGACGGTCTCAACAACTACGTCTACTGGCTCGTCCAGACGGCGGCGAAGCGCGCCGCGGAGAACGGCCGCAAGACCGTCCGCGCGCACGACTTCCACATCGGCTGAGTTAGCAACCCTTCCATAAGGGTGAAGCAGGGCGCCTCACGGGGCGCCCGCTTTCGTTTCGGTTCGGCCGCTTTTGCCCTACACTTGCGGTAGGTGACGACTGGGGCTCCGCTCTACCTGGTCTCGGCCTGCGCATCTGCCGAGGAGTTTGTCGCGGCGTTCCGGCGCTACGCCGATCGTACGGGGCTGTTCGTCCCGATCGCGGAGCCGTTGCCGCAAGGTCGGCGCGGACGCATCGCGCTCACCCTGAACGACGGCCGGATCCTGCTCGAGAGCGAGGTCGAGGTCGCGGCGGCGTCGGCGCGGCCGTCTCCGCTGTATGGGCGTGTCGGGATGACGCTGAAGTTCATCGAGCCCGACAACGCGACGAAGACCGCGCTCGGCGAGCTCGAGAAGGCGCGGCTCGCGATGAAGCCCGCGCCCCTGTCAGTCGTGCCGCGAGCCAGTGATGTGGCGGCCACGCCGCGCCCTACCCCGCCGCCGGTCGGGGGCCGGATCGATGCATCGAACGCGCTCGCCGAGTGCGTCGCGATCGGCGATCTGGCCGCGTGGACCGACGGCAAATCGCCCGAGGCGAGCTCAGGCAAGTTCGTCATCCCGACGATTCCGCAGATGGGTGCAGCGAGGCCGAAATCGCCGAGTGTGCCGCCGGCGCTCCAGCCCAAGTTCGCCGAGCCCAAGCCACCGCCGGTGCCCGGGACGCCGCCGCCGGTCGCGCTGCCGCCGAAGATCGTGACGCCGCCGATCGGCGTGCCGTCGTCAAAGGCCGAGCAGAGGATGACGACGATGGGCATGCCGGCGATCGATCGGCTGCCCGCGATCGAGCCGACGCCGGAAATGCCGGTGGTGTCTGCGACCGCGACCAAGCAAGGCATCACGCCGCCGCCGATGGCGACGACGATGGGCATGGCGCCGATCGCCCGTGCGCCGGATCCCACGCCGGAGGTGCCGCGTCGCGATCCGACGCCGTTGCCGAAGAAGAACGAGACGGTCCAGATCCCGAAGCGCGAGATCGCGATCGGCAAACAGACGACGCTCGGCATGCCGATCGTGCGGCCTCCAGCCGACAGCCAGGAATCGCCCGCGTCGACGCCCCCGACGCCCCCGACGCCCCCGACGCCCCCGACGCCCCCGACGCCCCCGAGCACCGGTGCCGCTGCACCGCGTCGCGCGCACACGCCCTCGACGCCACCCGCACCGCGCCATCCGACGCCGTACGCGCCGCTGCCGATCGTGCGCAAGCCGGCGAGCGATGCGATGGCTCCGTTCGTCGATCTGTCGGAGGCCACCGACGTGACCGGAGCGCCCGGGCCGCCGCTCGTCGGTGAAGAGCAACGCAAGACGTCGCTCGGCGTGTCGCGGCTGACCGCCTCGCCGGTCGCGAGCGTCGAGGCGAGCTGGGATGACGAGGCGAAGCCGACGCAGCAACAAGCGGCGGTCGAAGCGGCGGCGGATGCCATGGCGCCGGCCGGGCCGAGTCGCTCCGGTGGGCTACGCGCATCCGAGATCATGGCGGCGATGAAGGGCGAGGACTGGACGATGACGCCGGATGCGTCGTCGCCGACGGTGCTGCCGAAACCCGCGGACCCCGCCACCGACCCCAACCTGAAGGCCGCCGAGGAGAAGTCCGGCCCGCTACCCGGCGATTGGGCGATCAGCCTCGACCCCGCGTCGCCCGGTGGCTGGAGCAAGCCGGCGAAGGTCGAGAAACCACCCGAGCTCAAGGCGCCGGCCGCCGGCAACCGCAACATCGCGGTCGCGAGCGCGCAGGCGATCGAGGCAGTCGAGTGGGAAGAGAAGCCGACCGGGATCGGTGAAGCGCTCGTCCAGATCGATCCGACGTTGATGGAGCCGGCGCAGCCGATGCCGATCGACGACGAAGAACCGGTCAACATCGTGTCGACGCCGCTCGTCGACGTGCCGCCGCCGGCGACGCTGCCACCTCCGTTGGGCATGCCCGCGCCGCACGGATTGCCCGTCGGAATTCCGACCCCGCCACCGTGGGCGGCCAACGCGACGAACCTGCCGCTCGCCGCGCCCGCGCTGACGCCGATGGCGCAGCCGCCGGCACTGCCACCGCCGCCGATGGGGCCGCCGCCGCGGCCGCCCACCTCGCAACTACTCGCACCGCCGGTACCGAATTCGTCGTCGGTATTCCCGGCGCTGCCGCCGCGCGTCGACATCACGGACGGCAACACGAACTTCTTCCGGGACAGCGGCGAGATTCCGCAGTACGGCGCCGATCCGACCGATTCGATCGCGACGAAGCGGCGCAAGCGCACCATGTTCCTGGTGATCGCGGCGGCTGCGCTCGCGGTGATCGCGACGGTGGTCGTGATCTTGACGACCGGGGGCAAGAAGCCCGTGCACGTGGAGCATCACGCGGCGATCGGCTCGGGCTCGGGCTCGAGCTCGACACTCGGATCGGACCAGATCGCGACAGGATCGGCGCACGTCGAGACACCCGTGCCGCCGGTCGTCGATGCCGCACCGCCTGCACCCCAGGTATGCAATGTCGTCATCACGACGACGCCGACCGGCGCCGAGCTGTCGCTCGACGACAAGACTGTCCTCGGCACCGCGCCGGCGACGGTCCAGCTGCCGTGTGGGGTCGAGACCAAGATTCACGCGACGAAGGCGAGGTACGGCACCACCGTCAAGGCGTTCAAGGCGAGCGCGGACAACACGAAGCTCTTGCTGCGGATCGCGGCGCCGATGTTCTCGCTCAAGGTCACGTCGCTGCCGGCGGGCGCGACGATCACGATCGGCAGCAAGATGGTCGGCATCACGCCAACGACGGTCAGGGTCCAGGCGTTCGCGTCGACAAGGATCACGCTGACCAAGGACGGCTTCGCACCCGATACCCAGACGATCGCGCCGCGCGTGAACAACGGCGCGCACCACGTGGTCCTGAAGCACGCGACGAAGAAGCTGCGCTAGCGGTCGAGGCCATGCAGCTTCAGATCGGCGACGCGCTCGCGCACGCGTGTCATGAACCGTGCGCCCGGATCGGGCTTGTCGTTCTTGTAGGCCGGGTCGAGCTCGACGAACAGCGGGTCCCCACGGAACTTCATGACCTCGTAGTGACCCAGGAGATGCGTGATCGGAAACCGCGCCGCGAGGTCGCGCACGAGCGCGGCGTCGGCCGCGACCTGCGCGTCGGTCAGCGGGTGCGCCGGCTCGTCGCCGACGTTCTCGATCCCGATCGCGACGTGGTTCAGGCCGATGCAATGGCGGGCGTAGCGAGTCTCGCGCTGCAGGCGATAGATCGTGCCGTCGCGATCGACGAGGAAGTGCGCCGACACGTTGACCGCGCCGCCTCGAGCCAGCTGGGCACGCTCGGCTTCGATCCGCGTGTGGTCGAAGTACGCGCGCGTCGACTTCGCGGAATCGCCGGAGGTGTAGTGCAAGACGATCACGTGCGGCGTGATCTCGAGGTCGGTCGCCTTGGGATCACTGTGCCGGCGCCGATAGTCGAGCGTGAGTCGCTCGCGCTCGGCGCTCCACTTCATCGGCGCGTCGACGATCGCGAGGCCGGCATCGCCACCGGCATCGGCGGCAGCATCCGCATCGCTACCCGCGCCGGCGTCGGAACCACGGGCGGGAACGGGCGCTCGGCCAGGAGCCGGCGCGGGCGGATGCGAGGGCTCTCGACAAGCCACGAGCGCCACGAGCACGAACCACCGCATCCCTCGGTGATAGCACTTGTAACTAACGGTTCTCGTGGGGGTAACATCTCGTTACTGTGGTGGCCAAGCGGTTCTCGCGATCTCCGCTGGTTGCGCTGGCACGGACCATGGAGCTCTCGTAGGTGGTGAGCCGCCGCATCTTGATCGTGGACGACGACCGGTCGATCCGGCGCACGCTCGAGAAGTTTCTGATCGGCGAAGGCTACGAGGTCACGACCGCGCAGGACGCGCCCGGCGCGATCGCGGCAGCCGACGGTCGCGACCTGATGCTGCTCGACCTCGGGCTGCCGGGTGGCTCGGGCTTCGACGTCCTGGCGGCGCTCGCGGATCGGCCGGCAAAGCCGACGATCGTCGTCGTCACCGCGCGCGACGACATGCAGTCGACGGTCAAGGCGATCCAGCTCGG
>JBDUAS010000407.1:0-5262 GCA_040004535.1 Deltaproteobacteria bacterium | reverse complement strand
AGTGGAACGCCAGATCCCACGCCGCGTACCACGGGTACTCCCATTTGTCGGGCATCGAAATGACGTCGGCATTGTTGAGGTGGAGCCATTCGTGATTGCGCCCCCCGCGGCGCTCGACCGGCGGCTCCGGCTGTCCCGGATCACCCTCGAGCCACTGCGGCACGTCGAAGTAGTAGAACTGTTTGCTCCACAACATTCCGGCGAGCGCTTGGCGCTGGACACGGCGCTTGTCTTCTTCGATCACGCCACCGTGGACCGCATCGTAGAACGCGTCGGCTTCACGTTTGCGGCGTGCGAACACGGCGTCGAAGTCCCTCATCGGGTCGGCACCTCCCGCCGGCGATAGCCGCAACCGAAATTCGACCTCGGCGCCCGCCGCGATCGAGCGCCGCCAGATCGCGCCGACCTTGGTGCCGCTGCGTGCTGGATTGACTGCGCTCTCGACGCCGCCGACGACGAGCTCGTGGAGGCCATCCTTGAAGTAGCCCGCGACGTCACCTCCGCCGTACAGGCGCCGGTGGTTCGTATCGTTGTCGCAGAACGCCAGCCGATCGGGGTGATCGCAGTGCAGCTGGAACGCGCCCAAGCTTGGATGGACGAGCGCGATCGTCTCGTCACCCTCGGCGTGCATGCTCGGCCGTTCGGGCCATCGCCCCCACGACCACGTATTGCGAAACCACGCCTGGGGAATCACGACGATCGGAGCCTCGACCGGCCCGCGATTGCAGACGCGCACGCGCATCAGGAGGTCGTCGGGCGCCTGCTTCGCATACTCGACGAACACATCGAAGTAATGGCCCTCGTCGAACACACCGGTGTCGACCAGCTCGAGCTCGCGCTCGGACTTGCCGCGCGACCGGTTCCCAGCGACCAGGCGCTCGTACGGAAACTCGGCCTGCGGATACTTGTAGAGCATGCGCATGAACGAGTGCGATGGCGTGGCGTCGAGGTAGTAGTAGATCTCCTTCACGTCCTCGCCGTGATTGCCCTCGGGCCCGGTGAGTCCGAACAGCTGTTCCTTCAAGATCGGATCTCTCGTGTTCCACAGCGCGACGCCGAGGCAGAGGAGCTGCTGATCGTCGCAGAATCCGCCGATACCGTCTTCACCCCAGCGATACGCACGGCTGCGCGCGTGGTCGTGCGGGAAGTACTCCCAGGCAGAACCATGGGCGCTGTAGTCCTCCCGCACTGTGCCCCACTGGCGCTCGCTCAGATAAGGCCCGAACCGCCGCCACGAGGCGTCACCCGCTCGCGCCGCTTCCATTCGCAGATGTTCCGCGGTCGGTGTCATGTCATCTCGTCCGAGCACGATGATTTTTGTTACGCCAGATTGGCTTGGCCTGGCGCGCGCAGTCATGCAACTCGACTCCGGAGGCAAAGCCCCAGCCGCGATGACCATGCTAATGCACGCGATGTTCTTCGGTCTCCCGCTCGGTCTCATGTACGCGGGTACCGAACGCCATGCGCGTCATGCCGGAGGTGTGCACGCGCGCGCGTAGTGCCAGCTCATTCGCGCGTAGGTGGCCACAGCGAGTTGTCCCCGATGAGAGCATCGCAACCAGCTCTGATCGCATCGCGAGCGCGATCGTCTTCAGTTCTCGCGCATAGGCCGGAAGGTGCCCTCGATGCATCTATTCGAACAAGCTCTGCGAACTTTTATCGAAACATCACGAGGCCAGCGCGTAACCACCAAATGAAGCTCGAAACCCTATCCCTGACCCTCCTGTCCATCCTTCCCGTTGTGGGCTGTACTACCGACGCGGCCCCGACTACCGATGAAACGGTTACCAGCAGCGACCTCACGATCGGCGTCGCCAACCGCGGCTCGCACACCGTGTACACGCTATCGAATGTCGCGACAGGCAACGCGGTGCTGGCGTTCCACCGTCGCGCCGATGGCCGTCTCGAGGCAGCGACCACGACTGCGACCGGCGGTCTCGGTTCCGACGACGCCCTCGGCTCGCAGGGCGCGCTCGCGTTCGCTTTTGACGGACACATTCTACTCGCCGTTAATCCGGGCAGCAACGATGTCTCGAGCTTCCTCGTCGATGGCACGCACCTGTATCTGCTATCGCGCGTGTCGAGTGGCGGCACACGGCCGATCAGTGTCGCGGCTCACGACGGTCTGGTCTATGTCCTGAATGCCGGCGCGTCGACGTCAGTTTCGGGACTATACCTCGACTGGTTCGGTCGGCTCCATCCGCTGTCACGCTCGACCGTCGCGGTGGGCGCCGGCCCGGCGCAGCTCTCGTTCTCCCCGGATGGCCACTCACTTGTCGTCACCGAGAAGGCCACAAACAAGATTGATACATTTTCGGTGGGCTATGAAGGCAGGCTCCACGACAACATGGCGGTCGACTCGGCGGGGCAGACCCCGTTCGGATTCGCATTCACCTCGCGTGGGCAACTCGTCGTATCGGAAGCCGCCGGTGGCGCGGCGGGCGCAGGGTCCGTGTCGTCCTACGAGCTTGTCGGCAACGTCAGTCGCCACGCTGAGTTGATCACCGGTCCGGTTGCCGACGAGCAGAGCGCCCCATGCTGGATCGTGATCACGCGCGACGATCGCTTCGCATATGCGTCCAACACAGCGAGTGGAACGATCTCTGGCTACACCGTCGCGCGCCACGGCGAGTTGACGCTGTTCGACGACGGTGGTGCGACCGCCGAGACGGGCGAGGGCAGCAAACCCATCGACATGGCGCTCGATCGCCGGTCGCGCCGCCTCTACGTGCTCGGCGCGGGCAGCCACGACATCCAGGAGCTCGAGGTTGAGGACGACGGTTCGCTCGCAGCGACGGGCGTGTCGGTCGGAGTTCCGGCGACCTCGGTCGGTTTGCTCGCGCGCTGATACTAAGCGCCGAGCCGCAGGGACGACAGATTCCTCCGTCGCGCAGCCGTCGCGCGCGCCCGTTGCCGGCCACGCTCGGAATGCCGATCTCGAGACGCCATAAATCCGCGCGTTGGTGAGTGCCAGCGAGCTCGAGCGACGTGATCGAGCTCTCGGAGAGCGAGCCTGGTTCCTCGAGACCTTCTGAGCGTTCAGCGAGAACCCACAGTCGCGGCGGCTTATTCGTCAGCCCGAAGCTGAGGAAGTCGGTCACGTATCCTGCCGCCGTCTCGCCATCCCGGCGTGCGCGTTGTCAGCGCCATGCCATCGGGTTGGCCTCGCGACGGAGGCCCGCGCCGAGCGCCGATCGCAACGCGACGTAGCCGCGGTGCGCTCGGACTCTGAGCGCGCAACTCGTCGTCCTCGCGATCTGTGCGGCCTCGACGACCGACTTGCCTTCGAGCTTGGTCAAAACGATCGCTTCGCGTTGGTGTGCGGGGAGCGCTGCAAGGGCGTCGACGGCCTTGCACACGAGCTCGGGGTCACCGCCGATCTCGTCGCCGCGATCCGCCGCTGTGCCCGTCACGTCCGCGGCGATCTCGGGGAGGTGCGCTCCTGCCACGGCAACGATCGCACTACGGTTGCGGCGGACCTCGTCGATGAACGTACGGTGAGCGATCGTGTGGATCCAGGGCACCGGATTTGCGCCGCGAATGTACGTGGCGCGCGCGCGGTGAACCTTGAGGAATGTCAGCTGCAACACGTCGTCAGCGAGCGCACGGTTACGCGTCAACTTGACCAGATACCCGAGGAGGCGGGGAGCCACGAGTGCGTACAGCTCGCGAAACGACTCCACATCGCCGTTTTGATAACGCCCCATGAGCTCGGCGGGTGGGCTCATCGCGACCCCATCTGGCGATACGGCGATCCGCGCCGTGACTGACCGCAACATCGAATCGACCATGTGCGCGTGTAGTCCAAGTTCGATGCCACACGAGAACACGCGAATCTACACACAGGAGGCGACCCGGAGTACCAACGTGTCCCAAGCTGCAGCACGCGTGTACAGCACGGGAAACATCGCCAAAAAAGAGGTACCGTCGTCCAGCCGTCGGCGTCGACCTACGCAACGGGACTGGGAATCATGTCGGTCGAGACCAAGCTCACCGTCCCCGATCAGGATGACGCTCCTCGGGTGGGCGCTCGCGCCTCGCTCGTGGTTTACGAATCAGACGGCGCCGACTCGCGCACGCGCGTGGTCGAGTTGGCAGATGGAGCACAGTTCACCATCGGCCGCTCCCGAACGGCGAGCCTGCGCAGCGAATCCGAGCGCGTGTCTCGAATCCACGCTTGCTTCCAACGCCGGAGCACAGGGCTCTACGTCGAAGATGTTGGGAGCCGCAACGGTACCTGGGTCAACGGCAAGCAGATCTCGGAGCCACGGCTGCTCGCGTCGGGTGACGAGGTGGTCGTCGGGCCGATAACGGTGGTCGTCAACATCACCACATCGGCCGTGACGCCCGCTCGGATCCAACCACCGCGCGTCCTCGACGAGCGGCTCGCGGCAGAAGTCGATCGAGCACGCCGCTATCGGCGTCCGCTTAGTGTCCTGATGCTCACGATTGATGGCGAAACCACCGACACCGACGAGGCGTGGGATCGCGTTGCGGCGCAGCTGCGGACGATGGATCTGATCGTCGAGTACGCGCCGTCGATGCACGCAATCGTATTGCCCGAGCTCGACCGACACGCCGCCGCGGATACCGCGCGAGCGCTGGTTGTCGCCGCGCACGGGATGGCTTCCGCCATCGAGACCAAGCTCGGGATCGCGACGTTCCCGGATCATGCGACGACGGCGGACACGCTGATCTCGCACGCACGCCGCGCCGTGCAGGCGAGCTCGAGCGGCGACGATTTTCTCGCAGTACTGCCCCCGGACACGGATCCGTCGGCGGCAGCGATCGTCGTCGATCCGCAGATGCGACGAGTGTTCGAGCTCGTCCGTAAGGTCGCGGATCATCCGATCACCGTGCTGATTCAGGGCGAGACCGGCGTCGGAAAGGAAGTGATCGCGTGCGCGATCCACAACGCGAGCTCGCGCGCGCGCGCACCGCTTGTGCGACTCAACTGCGCGTCGTTACCCGAGGCGCTGCTCGAGAGCGAGCTGTTCGGTCACGAGAAAGGCGCGTTCACCGGCGCGGATCGCCGGAAGCATGGCTACTTCGAGGCCGCGAACGGAGGGACGCTGTTTCTGGACGAGATCGGCGAGATCTCGGCGGCCGTACAAGCGAAGCTGCTCCGTGTGCTCGAGAACAGTCGGGTCACACGCGTCGGCGGCACCGACGAGATCGAGGTGGACGTTCGGGTGGTGTGCGCGACTCACCGCGATCTCGAGCGCGCGTCGCGTGACGGCGGGTTTCGTTCCGATCTGTTCT
>JBDUAS010000620.1:0-1587 GCA_040004535.1 Deltaproteobacteria bacterium | reverse complement strand
ACAACTTCAAGCTCGGCTCGGCGGCGAACCCCGACGTCCCCGACGCGAACGGCGAAGTGATCAACTGGAACGGGACCGTCGCGACCGAGACCGGGCCGGGCGGCGGCGCGATGGTCTATGCGCCGATCGGCGGCGCCGATGTCTCGAGCTGCGATCCGAACGCGTACACGACGGTGCAAGGCGGCGGCTCGCTGGCGATGCTCGCGAGCTGCAACGGGACCGACCAAAAGAACGCCGAGCAGAAGAACCTCGGCTCGCTCGCGCCCGGAGCGTCGGCGTGGTGGGGCGTCGCGGTGTTGTTCGATAGCGGAGGCGATACCGCCGGCACCGCGACGAAGTGGGCGACGTTCCTGAACGGCCGCGCCGCCGACAAGCTGCACGACGATTTGCTCGCCGAGTGGGACACGTATCGCTCGGCGCCACCGGCCGGCTTGACCGACGCGGAGACCAAGGTCTGGCGCCAGGCCGAAGCGGTGCTGCGGATGGGCCAGATCCTCGAGCCGTACGTCGAGACGCCGCGCCAGAAGAACCACGGCATGATCCTCGCGAGCTTGCCGCCCGGCGGCTGGCACACCGGCTGGGTCCGCGACGCGACGTATGCGACCGCGGCATTCGCGCGCACGGGGCACCTCGATCGCGCGAAGGACTCGCTGAACTTCTTCCTCGACGCGGATGCCGGGAAGTACGGCAGCTACCTCAAAAACGTGCCGTATCGGATCTCGACGGTCCGTTACTACGGCGACGGCGAAGAAGAAGCCGATTACTCGGGCTCGCCGTCGCGCAACATCGAGATCGATGGCTGGGGCCTGTATTTGTGGGCCGCGCGGCAGTACGTCGATGCGTCGAACGACGCGGGCTGGCTCGCAGAGACGACGAAGAAGGGCGACACGGTCTACGACGCGATCAAGAACGGCGTCGCCGAGCCGCTCGCGTCGAACATGGAGAGCTCGGGGCTCACGATCGCGGATGCATCGATCTGGGAGGTCCACTGGGGCAACCGCCAGCACTTCCTGTACACGACCGCGGCGACCGCGCGCGGATTTTGCGACATGGCGACGCTCGCTCGCCGCGCCGGGCGGATGGACGACGTCACGCGCTACCGCGACCTCGCGACGAAGACCGCGAGCGCACTTGCCGGTGCGTTCGTCGACTCGAACAACGTGCTCGCCGGCTCGCTCGAGAAGCTGCAGTCGGGCACGAACTATCACGACGGCTCGACGATCGAGGCGGTGACGTTCGGCGTGCTCGCGCCCGACAACGCGACCGCGACCGCGACGCTCGATGGGCTCTCGCACCTGGTGACGCCGGCGGGCGGCTACAAGCGGCTCGAGGGCTCGCAGGATACGTACGACATCAACGAGTGGATCTTGATCGATCTGCGCGCCAGCGATGCGTTCCGGCGCGCGGGTCAGACCGCGAAGGCCGACTCGCTGCTCGCGTGGGTGAGCAGCCAGGCCTCGGCGAACTACAATTTGCTGCCCGAGCTCTACAACACGGTGTCGTCGGGCGGCGCGATCGGGTCGTACGCGGGATCGATCCCGATGGTCGGCTACGGCGCGGGTGCGTACATGCTGACGCTGCTCGATC
>JBDUAS010000140.1:0-17826 GCA_040004535.1 Deltaproteobacteria bacterium | reverse complement strand
CCCATCGTGGTCTCGAGCGACATCACGAGCGCCTCGCGGATCGGATCGATCGGCGGGTTCGTGACTTGCGCGAACAGTTGATGAAAATACGCGGACAGGTTCGGTGCGTGCTCCGAGAGCACCGCGAGCGGCGTATCGGTGCCCATCGAGCCGATCGGTTCCTTGCCGGTCTCCGCCATCGGCACGAGGATCAGCTCGACGTCCTCGTCGCTGTAGCCGAACGCGCGCTGCAGCCGGACGAGCGGCTCGCCAGCGACCGACGGTGGTGGCACCGCGTCGTCGAGCTCGGCGAGCTCGAACACGTTCTTGTCGAGCCACTTGCGATACGGGAACCGGCCCGCGACATCGCGCTTGAGCTCGGCGTCGTCGACGATCCGACCTTCCGCGGTATCGACGACGAACATCATCCCGGGGGTCAGCCGGCCCTTCGCCTTGACCTGCTCGATCGGGACGTCGATCACGCCCGCCTCCGACGCGAGGATCACCCGGCCGTCGGTCGTCAGCGTCCACCGCGCGGGACGCAAGCCATTGCGATCGAGCGTCGCGCCGACGATCTGACCGTCGAAGAACACGATCGCCGCCGGGCCGTCCCACGGCTCGACGAGCGACGCCGCGTAGCGATAGAAGCTCGTCCGATCGTCGTCGAGCTTGCCGCTCTCCCACGCCTCGGGAATCATCATCATCATCGCGTGCGGCAGCGTGCGGCCGCCGAGCGTGAGGAGCTCGACCATGTTGTCGAACTGCGCCGAATCGCTCTTGCCGGGCACGATGATCGGCATCAACCGCTCGAGCCCGCCGTGAAACTTCGCCGAATGAAGCTGGCTGCGCCTGGCCTGCATCCAGTTACCGTTGCCGCGCAGCGTGTTGATCTCGCCGTTGTGCGCGATGTAGCGGAACGGTTGCGCGAGGTCCCACGTCGGGAACGTGTTCGTCGAGAACCGCGAGTGGACGACCGCGACCGCGCTCTCGAGCTCCGGTCGTTGCAGATCCAAAAAAAACTGCGCGAGCCGGCCGGGCAGCAGCAGCCCCTTGTAAACGATCGTCTCGGTCGACAGCGACGCGATATGGAAGTAGCCGATCGGATCGGCGCCGCGCTCGCGCACGCGATTCTCCGCGAGCTTGCGGATCACGAACAGGGTGCGCTCCCACGCCGACGGCGGCACGCGGCGCATCCGCACGAATACCTGGCGGAACACCGGCATCACGTCACGCGCGACGGGCCCGGTGACGCTCGGATCGATCGGCACGTCGCGCCAGCCGATCACGCGCTGACCTTCCTCGTGGATCGCGCCTTCGATCAACTGCTCGCATGCTTCGCGCATCGCGGGATCTGGCGGCAGGAACACGTTGCCGACGGCGAACCGGCGATTCGGAGGCAGCTCCAGGCCGAGCCGCTCGGCCTCGCTGCGAAAGAACTTGTCGGGAAGCTGGAGCGAGATGCCGGCACCATCCCCGGTGTCGGGGTCCGCGCCGGTGGCCGCACGGTGCGAGAGCCGGCGCAGGATCTCGAGACCGTCGTCGACGATCCGGCGCGAGCGCACGCCCGCGAGGTCGGCGACGAAGCCGACGCCACACGCGTCGCGGAAGTCGGGGCCCCTCATGACGCAGTGAGTCTAGGATCAGTCCTCGTCGGAGCAAAGCACAATCGTCTGCTTTAGCGGATGGTGCGATCCCGCTGACGTTGGCAACGCCGAGCACTGAGGAGCACTCGCCGGCAGCTCGCAGCCGGGCGCTGGCGCGCTGCGACGTCGAGCGTACGGTGGTCGCCATGCGCACTCGCCTCGTCGTCGGTTCGCTCGCGTCGTCGGTCCTGGTCGCCGCGCGGATCGCCGCGGCCGACGCGACGCCCGACGCGCCGATCCTCGCGATCACGGACGACGTCGCGATCACTGCCGCGGTCGGCGAAGAGCAGATCGGCCGCACCTCGCAAGGCACGCTCGGCGTCGGGGTCCACGCTGCCGAGACGAAGCTGACGACGCAAGCGATCGACGTCGGGAGCGCGGAGTCGAACATCGAGCTCCGCTCCGGTGCAGATGGAACCGACGCCGCCGCCAATATCTCCGGCAAGCTCGTGGGCAGCTACATCGGCATGCCCGAGCGTCCCGTGCTCGGACTCTACGTGGACGCGGAGCTCGGCGCCCGCCCGGCGCTCGATGCGCGCCGCGATGTCGCGCGCGCCGCGTACGCGAGCTCGGGCGCCGCCTTCGAGGTCGGGCCTGCGTTCCGCCACGATGACTTCGTGAACGGCATCTTCTACTTCAAGATCGGCGGCTCGCTCGAAGCGCAAGCAAACGCGGAGCGCGCGACCTACACGTTCGACGTCGACCTTTACTACCACTGCCGCTTGCGCAGCGACGGGCCTGCAGCGTGCCTCCATATCTTCGACACCCACGCGACCGGCGTCAGCGGCGGGTCGCAAGCCGTCGTCTCGGACCTCTACTTCGCGCGCTGGACCGGCCTCGATCTCGGCGTCGCGTACGGCGAGCTGGGCATCGGCGTGATCACGGACAACGCGCAGCTCGGGATCCAGGACTCCAACGGCAAAGACCTAGCGACCGTGACGACGCAGGACCTGCCGATCATGTCGGTCGGCGCGTACGACCTCGCGCTCGCGACGATGGTCGGCCCGATCGAGGTCCACACCCGCGCGAAGCGGAGCGGCTATGTCTCGCTCGACGGCGACCTGTCGATCGAAGATCGCGCGTCGTTGACCGCCGCACTCCCGCTCGCGCCGACCGCGAAGCTCTCGGCGAGCGCATTCGTCGCTCGCACGCATTGGTGGACCTCGAAGACCGATCCGGGCTCGCGCGCCGACACCGGCGGTGGCGAGGTCGCCATCGATCTCGCGATCCACGACTTCGACGTCCACGCGAGCACCGGCGTCTCCCGCTCGTTCTACGCGGTGCTCGACGGCGCCTCACCCGACGCACCCGCGCTCGGCTTCCGCAGCGCGATCGACGTCAAGCACGCGATCAAGAACTGGGTCCCCAGGTAGACTCGCGGGCATGAAGCTCGTCGTGTTCGGAGCCACCGGTGGTACAGGTCGCTGCATCCTCGATGTCGCGCTGGCCGCCGGCCACGACGTGCTCGCACTCGCGCGAAAGCCCGAGGCGATCACGCTGCGCGATCACCTCGCAGTGGAAAAAGGCGACGTGCTCGACGCCAGCGACGTCGCGTCCGCCGTGCAAGGCGCCGATGCCGTGTTGTCGGCGTTCGGCCCCGCAAGCAACAAGCAGCCCGGCACGCTGATGTCGCAAGGCGTGGCGAACATCGTCGCGGGATGCACGCAGCACGGCGTCAAGCGGTTCGTGTTCGAGAGCGGCCTGATGTGCAGCGATGGCTCGGAGCTCGGCTTGCTCAGCCGGCTCGGCATCAAGCTCTTCGGTGGCATCTACCACGCGCTGCGCGACGACAAGCGCATCGCCGAGCAGTCGATCATGGCGAGCGCGCTCGACTACGTGATCGTACGCCCGCCGGCGCTGTCCCACGGCCCCGCGCTCGGCACCTACAAGCACGGCGCCGGTGTCGCGGTCAACGCGACAGCGAGGTTGCCACACGCGGACGTCGCCGACTTCATGTTGAAGTGCGTCTCCGATCCGGCGGTGATCCGCACGATCCAGAACGTCGGCCGTTGACTACGAGCTCACGGGACGACGCCGACGCACTCGTCGGTGCACGAGAACACGGCGCCGGTGCACGACTTGTCGTCCTCGCAGGATTGGCAGCTTTCTGCCTTGCTCGCGTAGTTTTCGTTGTCGTTCGCGGTGTCCTTGCATCGCGATTCGCACGCGCTGATGTCGTAGCTCGCGTCGAAGCACTGTGAATAGCGGTTGCAGATGTGGTCGCAGTCGTAGGCGTTCTGAACCTGCGAGCAACCGACCGAAAAGATATAAGCGAGTCCAAGCATTGCGAGCTTCATAGGCGGCGGCGCATTGCAGCGACCATGCCGCCGACCTACGGTAATGGCGTGAGCAAGGCGTTCACGAAGGAAGACGACGACGTGCCGGAAGTGACGCTGCGTCGTCGCCGCGTCGCGGTTCCGGAAGGCGTGCCGAACTACCTCACTGTCGCCGGCGCGCGCGTGCTGCGCGAACAGCTTTCGGCGTTGAGCGCGGCTCTGCAACGCGAGCCAGACGCGGAAGTCCGGATCCAGGAGCTGAGCGAGCATCTCGCGAGTGCGGAGCTCGTGGAGCCGGCACCCGCGGATCGAGCGCGGTTCGGTTCGACGATCGAGCTCGATGACGGCACGCGCTATCAGATCGTCGGCGTGCTCGAAGCTGATCCCGGCGCCGGCAAGCTGAGCTGGCTGTCGCCGCTCGCGAAGAAGCTTCTCGGCGCGCGGGTTGGAGACCCGCTGGATCTGCCGCGCGGTGAGGCCGAGGTCGTCAAGATCGAGCCATAGCGGTCGGAAAACTTGCTCCGTCCCGCGCCCATCGAGACGATCGCCCGATGGACAAGCAGTTGCTGGTCGACCAGCTCCGCACCCAGCTCTCGACCACCGCGCGCGCCGCACTCGCGTCGCGCGATGCCGCCGCGCTCGAAGCGCGCGAGGGCGCGACGCCGGATGAAAAGCGCGAGGACGCACGCGCCGCGCACCAGCTCGGCACACTCGGCAAGGCCCAGCAGAAGCGCGCGCAAGAAGCACTCGCGGCAGCCGATGCGCTCGCCTCGTTCCGGCCCGGCTCACTCGCGGGCAGCGCTCGAATCGCGGTCGGCGCGATCGTCGAGATCGAGGACGACGAGCGTGGTGAAGGCCGTACGTTCTTCCTCGCACCTGTCGGTGCGGGGATCACGTTGACCGGCCCGGGCGGCGACGGTCACCTCTCGGTCGTCACGCCGGTGTCGCCGATCGGAAAAGCCGTGCTCGGCAAGAAGGCTGGCGACGTCGTGGATGTGACGGTCGAGGGCGAGCTCCGCGAGTGGTCGATCACGTACGTGGGTTGATCTCAGCGTTGGCCGCACGTGGCAATGGCGCACGCTGTGCCAGGGAGCACGTAGGTCCGAGCGCAAGTGCTCCGCGTCCTGGTGTGACACCTGGCATGAACGCCGCAGTGGTCCAGGAGACTCATGGTCACGCCCGCCGAGCCCGGAACGCGCCGCATCGAGATCGCGCCCCGCACGATCTTCCTGCTGTTCGGCCTGGTAGCGGGGATCTGGATCCTCGGCCAGCTCCGGGCCGTCGTGACCGTGCTGACGATCGCGCTCGTCATGGTGGGTACGTTCGATCCGTTGGTCGCCTGGCTCGAAAAGCGCGGGTTCGGCCGCGGCCGCGCCCTGGTCCTCGTGTTCGCGGTCGCTGGCCTCGCGGTGATCACCGTGATCGTGCTGATGGTCCCGCCACTGATCGCGCAGATGCTCTCGCTGATCGAAGAGGCCCCGCGCCAGCGCGCGAACCTCGTCCATACGCTGCAGGGCTACAGCTGGTCCAAGCCGTTCATCAAGACGTTGACGGATCTGCCGGTCGACGATCTCGGCAAGCGCGCAGCGGGCGCGATGATCGGCGTTTCGACCGACATGCTCGAGATGCTCGGCTTCGGGATCTCGACGCTGTTTCTTTCGATCTACTTGCTCGCGGATCCCGTGCGCTCGAAGGGCCTGCTCTACGCGGTCGTCCCGCGCCACTACCACGTGAAGCTCGCGAAGGTGCTCCTCGAGCTGAAGGTGATCGTCGGTGGCTACATGCGCGGGCAGCTGATCACGTCGCTCGCGATCGCGGCGTTCGTGTTCGTCCTGCTCACGGTGTGCGGCACCGACAACGCGCTCGCCCTCGCGCTGTTCGCGGGCCTCACCGATATCATCCCGTTCGTCGGTGGCTATGTCGCGAGCGCACCGGTGATCATCGCCGTGATTCCCGGGGGCACGACGGTCGTGATCGTGGTGACCGTTCTCATGGTCATGTACCAGGAGTTCGAGAGTCGCATCCTGGTACCGCGCGTCTATGGCCGCACGCTCCGCTTGCCGCCCGCGATCGTGCTGGTCGCGTTGCTTGTCGGCGGCACGCTCGCCGGCATCGTCGGTGCGCTGCTCGCGCTCCCGATCGCCGCGGGGCTGCAGATGGTGCTGCGCGAGCTTCGCGTCGACCTGCCCGGTGAATCGGTCGAACAGGACCGGGAAAGGGAGCTCGATCAGCAGGCCGTGCGAGTTTATGAAGAGCTCACAGAAAACATCTCAGCCGCGGACGCCGGTGTGATCGCGGACGACCTCGCGAGCCTGGTCAAGCGCACCGAAGAAGGCGGCTCCACGTTGTCCCAGCAATTGCCTGTGGTGACGCCGCCGCCGCACTGAGGGGCATGCGTGATGCAACGCTGCGTTGCATGCCTGACCGTGAAACCATGAAGCGAGCGAAGAGCGACGTCCGCCGCGGCAAGTCGAAGTCGACCGCCGCCGGTGAGTTCGTGCGCGAAGAGATGGACCACATCCGCGAGGGCAAGCACGGCGCACGGTCGACGAAGCAGGCGATCGCGATCGGCCTGTCGAAAGCGCGTCGCGCCGGCTACGACCCGGGAGCGCCGAAGACGGGCTCGCGTGCGACGAAGAAAGCCGCCTCGCGGGACACCGCCGCGGGTCGCCATCCGCACGAGCCGTCGCGGACGCGCAGCCGGGCGACCGAGAAGGCGCTGAAGAAAGAGCCGCATCGCGCGGCGAGTCATGCGTCGCTCGCCCGTCACGCGCATACCGTCGCCAAGCGCCGCGGTCCTGCGGCCCGGTCGGCCTCGGCTCGCAAGGCCGCGCGGACGCGTGCACGCGAAGCCCGCCGTTAGAAGAAGTGAAGCGCGCCGTCGCGCCTCCGCGCGCGGTCTGGCACGCTCCGTCCATGGACGTGCGCGCCGCTGTTGCCTGGGAGGCCGGCAAGCCTCTCTCGATCGAAACCGTGCAGCTCGAAGGGCCAAAGGCCGGCGAGGTGCTGGTCCAGCTCAAAGCGACCGGGCTGTGTCACACCGACAAGTACACACTGTCGGGGATGGACTCCGAGGGCATCTTCCCGTCGATCCTCGGCCACGAAGGCGCCGGCGTTGTCGTCGAGATCGGCGCGGGGGTGACGTCGGTCGCGGTCGGCGATCACGTGATTCCGCTCTACACGCCGGAGTGCCGTCAGTGCAAATCGTGTCTGTCGCAGAAGACGAACCTGTGCACCGCGATCCGCGCGACCCAAGGCAAAGGCTTGATGCCCGACTCGACGTCGCGGTTCTCGCTGCGCGGCAAGCCGATCGCGCACTACATGGGCTGCTCGACGTTCTCGAGTTACACGGTGCTGCCCGAGATCGCGGTCGCGAAGGTCCGGCCCGACGCGCCGTTCGCCAAGATTTGCTACATCGGCTGCGGCGTGACGACCGGCATCGGCGCCGTCATCTACACCGCGAAGGTCGAGCCCGGTGCGAGCGTCGTCGTGTTCGGGCTCGGCGGCATCGGCCTCAACGTGATCCAGGGCGCGAAGATGGCGGGTGCCGACATGATCGTGGGCGTCGATCTCAACCCGGCGCGCGAGGCGCTCGGCAAGCAGTTCGGGATGACGCACTTCGTGAACCCGACGGACGTAAAAGATCTCGTGCCGTACCTCGTCGATCTCACGAAGGGCGGCGCGGATTATTCGTTCGAGTGCGTGGGCAACACCGACGTGATGCGCCAGGCGCTCGAGTGCTGTCACCGCGGCTGGGGTACGAGCGTGATCATCGGTGTGGCGCCGGCCGGCAAAGAGATCTCGACCCGGCCGTTCCAGCTCGTCACCGGCCGCAACTGGCGCGGCTCGGCGTTCGGCGGCGCGCGCGGCCGCACCCACGTGCCGAAGATCGTGGACTGGTACATGGACGGCAAGATCAAGATCGACGAGCTGATCACGCACGAGCTGAAGCTCGAGGACATCAACCACGGCTTCGAGCTGATGACGAAGGGCGAGTCGATTCGCAGCGTCGTGGTGTACGAATGACCGCAGCGCCCGCATCCCTGGATGCGTTCGTCGGCCGCCAGGCGATCTTCGATCGCCGGCTCGAGGTCGTCGGCTACGAGCTGCTGTTCCGCAACAGCGAAGAGAATCGCGCACGGTTCTCCGACGCGAACCAGGCGACCGCGACGACGATGCTGAACGCGTTCGTCGAGATGGGCCTCGACACCCTCGTCGGCGCGCTGCCGGTGTGGGTCAACCTCCCCGCCGACTTCTTGCTCGGCCGTTATCCGCTGCCGATGCCGCCCGAGCGTACGGTGATCGAGGTGCTCGAGGACGTGCCGGTGACGCCGCAGCTGATCACCTCGCTCGAGGGCTTCGCATCCGACGGCTTCAAGATCGCGCTCGACGACTTCATCCTCACCGACGAGACCCGCCCGCTCGTCGCACTCGCGAGCTACATCAAGGTCGACGTCCTGAACGTCGCGAAGGACGAGATCAAGCGCCAGTACGAAGCGCTCAAGGGTCTCGGCCCGATCATGCTCGCCGAAAAGCTCTCGACGCACGACGAGCACATGTTCCTGCGCGACCTCGGATTCTACCTGTTCCAGGGTCACTTCCTCGAGCTGCCGATCGTCGCGAAGACCAAGCGGCTACCGCACGACCGCGTAGCTCTCGTGAAGATCTTGAACGCGCTCTACAAGGATCAGCTCGATCTGCGCGAGCTCGAGAATTTGATCGCGACAGAGGTCGGCCTGAGTGTCCGCTTGATCAAGCTCGCGAGCTCGGCCGCGATGTCACTCGGGCAGCCGATCGGATCGATCCGCCAGGCCGTGCTGCGCCTCGGCGTGCAGCAGGTCGGCGCACTCGTCATGTTGATCATGGTCGCGGGCTTCGATGACAAGCCGCTCGATCTCGCGCGCCAGGCGTTGATCCGCGCGCGGATGGCCGAGGGACTCGCTCGTCACGTCAAGCTGCCTTCCGATCAGCTGTTCACCGCCGGTCTGCTCTCGCTGCTCGACGCGATCCTCGACAAGCCGCTCAGCGAAGTCTTGAAGGAGCTCGCGATCGCGCCGCTCGTTCGCCAGGCGCTCGGCGACGCGGGCTCCCAGGCCGGCAAGATCCTCGATACCGTCCGCCACCAGAACCGCGGCGACCTGTCGAACGTGCGCGGCTCCGGGTTCTCCGCGAATCAGGTGTTCGTGGCATGGTTCGACGCGATCCGGTGGACCCAAGAGATCATGGCCAAGATCGAATGAGCGGAGGCCGACCGTGATGGGCAAGGCGAGGCTCGAGGCGTTCTCCGATGGCGTGCTCGCCATCATCATCACGATCATGGTGCTCGAGCTGAAGGTGCCCGACGGCGTCACGCTCGACGCGCTCGCACCGATCTGCCCGAAGTTCTTCGCGTACACGGTCAGCTTCGTCTACGTCGGCATCTACTGGAACAACCACCATCACCTGCTCCACACCGTGAAGAAGGTCGACGGCTGGATCATGTGGGCGAACATGCACCTGCTGTTCTGGCTGTCGCTCGTCCCCATCACGACCGGCTGGATCGGCGAGACCCGCGCCGCGCTGTGGCCGACGGTGGCCTACGGCGTGATCCTGTTCATGGCCGGCATCGGGTATCTGCTGCTCCAGCACGCGATCGTCCGCGCCGATGCCGGCGAGTCCGCGCTCCAGCGCGCCATCGGCGAGGACTGGAAGGGCAAGCTCTCGGGCCTCGGCTATGCGATCGCCATCGCGGCCGCGTTCGTCGACCCGCGAATCTCGATCGCGATCTACGTCGCGATCGCGGTCGTCTGGCTCGTCCCCGATCGCCGGATCACCCGCGCGCTCGAGCACGAATAGCCCGCTAGATACACGTCACCTGGGCGGCGCACATCATCGTCGTGCTGTCGCAGTACCGGCTCGTGCAGTCGCTGTTCGACTTGCACGCGCCGCCGTTCGCGAGCTGCGCCGCACACGTGTTCGTCGCATCGCAGTAGCTGTCGTCGAAGCAATCGAACGACGTCGTACACGCGCCGCCGCGCACCGGACGCGCGGCGCAGTGCATCGTCGTGTCACAGCGATCGATCGCAGCGCAGTCATTCGTGGTCGTGCACGCAGCGCCGCGCGCCGCACCCTTGCTGCACACGTGCTGGCTGTTGCAGCTATCCGCGATGTCCTTGCACTGCGAGCTCGTCGTGCACGCCGCACCGTCAGCGACGAGCGCCTGACAGGTCTGATTGCACGCCGCACTCTGGCATTGCGAGCTCGACGTACACGTCGTGCCGTCGGCGAGATACGCGACGCACACCTTCGATGTGACGTTGCAGAAGCTGTCGGTGCAATCACTGTCACTCGCACAGGTCGCACCGACACCACCGAGCGTCGGTTTCGTGCCGCCCATGCACGTTCCCTGGCAACACGTGTTCGCGGCACACGCGGTCTTCGTGCAGACCTGGGAGATGCACTCCTGATCGAGCGCGCATGGGCCGTCCGCGGCGACGGTACCGTCGTAGACCTCCGCGCACGCCGTGGAGCTCGAGCGATTGCCGAGCAGCGCGGTGCGATCGCAGCTGCCGCCGACCTCGTCGAGGCACTGCGCGGCCTTGTCACCGTGATAGGTGACCTTGCCCGCCTTCACCGCGTCGACGAGGTTCTGATCGCTGTTGAACAGCTTCGCGAAGTAGGCCTCGCACGTCGCTTCGTCGGGCATCACCCCGCACTGCACGTACGTCGCGCAGTAACGCGAGATCAGCGCGTTATCGAGATCGTCGATCGCGATCGAACCGCTATCGCTGCCGCACGACGCCGCGCCAAGTACCAAGACTACGAGCACGAGCTTTCGCATGAGTCCTCCCAGCGTCTAGTATCGCCCGGCATGACCGGGTGCGAGAACAGATCGTGGTGGTCTCACCACTGTTTCACGCGCGGCCTGCAAGATCCGGCATTCCTCGCCGCTGAACCTTGCAAGTGAAGCTCGCCGGCGCCGCGATCGCCGCACTTGTCGCGGGATGTACCCCGGACGCCGCACCGCTGCCGCTGCTGACGGCTGGTGCACCGACTGCGGTCGCCCGCGCGCGAGTATGGGCCGACGCGAAGCTCGGCTATTGCCAGGCGCCGAATCACGAGCGCGACTTCGACGGCGATTGCGCGCAGACGTGCGATCGCGAGGACAACCCGGCGTGGGACGCGTATCGCTCCGATTGCTCGGGGCTGATCGCGTGGGCCTGGCAGTTGCCGGCGCCCGGCATCACGACAAAGGACCTCGCACCGTTTCAGATCGCGCTCAGCCACCCGATCCGCGCGGTCGAGCTCCATCCCGGCGATGCGATCAACAACCGCCGCCACGCGATGTTGTTCGCCGAGTGGGTCGCGCGCCCGTACGTCGCGCGGTTCGTCGAAGAGCCGGGCTGTCACGCAGCGCTGCCGTTCGCGCACGAGATCACGGTCGTCGTGTTCGCGACTGGCACGACGCTCGTCGTCATGGGCCATGGCCGCTACACCGCGATTCGCGACGACGACGAGACCTAATTCGTCGAAAGGGTGGCAGACTTTCGGTGCGTGCGCATCGGTGACCTCCTGCTGGCGAAAGGGCTGGTGCGAGCGAGTGACCTCGCCCGCGCGGTCGCCGAGCAACCGGGCAGTGGTCGCCGGCTGTGCTCGATCCTGATCATCCATGGCGCGCTCGACTTCGACGATGCCGCGCGCGCCCTCGGCGAACAGCGCGGCTGTCCGTGCGCGCTCGCGAAGCACCTCGCGAACCGCGACGCCGCGCTGACCTCGCAGATCTCGGCCGAGCTCGGGCGGGTCTCGAACGTGCTGCCGATCGGGCGGACGAGCAGCGGCACGATGATCGTGGCCGCGCGCGATCCGGCACCGGCGCTGCGCGCGACGCTCGAGAAGTTGCTCGGGCCGGTCACGCTCGTGATCACGCCGGCGTCCCGGCTCGATCAGATGATCTCGGCAGCGTATGGTGCGGCACCGCACGACGAGTTCGACATCGATCTCGACTCCGCGGTCGATCTGCAGCCGCTCTGGCCGGACGCAAGCGCCCCCGTGATGTCACCGCCGCCAGCCGATGTCGACATGCTCGATCCGGATAGTATCCGGATGGCGTTGTCCGACCTCGACGACGAACGCGTCTCCAAAGACCCGACGCAGAGTGGCCTGCTCCAGGTCAACGCGATGGCATCGGCGTCGTCCGCATCGATCAAGATGACCGGGACGAGGACGAACACGAGTGGTGCGTTCCGCCTCCCGGACGCCGCGCCGACGATCGCGAAGATCGAGCTCGCACTCGAGCAGGCCGCGACGCGCGATGCGGCGAGCGACGTCGCGATGAGCTTCGTCGCGGGGCGCTGGCGAACCGGCGCGATCGTCGTGATCCGCGACGGCACCGCGATCGGCTATCGCGGCCACGGCATCGCGGACCTCGCCGAGCTCCACCTTCCGTTGCGACTCGCGTCGACGATCCAGCGCGCGTTCGAGACCAAGCAGCTCGCGAATTCGTCACCGCCGAGCCCCGCGCAAGATCAACTGGTGCGCGTGCTGCGCGCGTCTGTGATCGCCGCGGCGCCGGTCGTCGTCGCGGACAACGTGATCGCGGTGATCGCGACGGGCGATTCGATCCTCGGCGCGGCCGATACGAACGCGCACGCCGAGCTCGGCAAGCTCGCGCACGCTCTCGGCGCGGCGTACGACCGGATCCACCGAGCGTGACCTCGATAACCCCGGGCGCATCGCACGTGGCGGACCAAGGTCTTCATCATCGAAGGTTCCGGACGAGCCTGGCCCGTCGCGCGACCAGAAGACCTCCGGAATGGGCCCGGTGTTGGTGATCTTGCTTTGCCCTGGTCTTACGAAATCGCCGGGGCGGCCGAGCTATCTGATACGGTGGAAGAAAGGTGCGGGAAGCGTCGATCCTCATCGTCCACCCGGACCGCAAGACCCAGCGAGTCGTGCATCGCATCCTGGGCGTGACCGGCTATCGCATCGAGATCGCCGATCAACTCGAGCAGGGCTTGCGCCTGCTCCAGCACGTCGCGCCGAAGCTCGTGGTCGTCGACGGTAGTGCCGCCCAATCACCGCAGGCCGCGGCGTTCTTCGCGGCCGCGCGCGCCCGCGGCGCCGAGGCGTGCATGATGTTGCTCGGGAGCGCCGCGATCGACCAGGTCCCGCAGATCCTCGACATGGGTGCGGTCACGAACCTGCTCGTCCACCCGATGCCGGTGCTCGCCGAGGAGCTCACGATCACGGCGCACAAGCTGATGCGCGGCGACCTGTTCGGCGTCGAGAAATATCTCTTGTGGGGAACCGAGCTCCACGACCTCGCGATCACCCGCTCGACCCAGCGCGCGCACGTCGTCGCCGGGCTGTCGGAGGCGATCCGCGCGCGCGGCCAATCCGCACGCGTCGCATCGATGGCAATGCTCGTCGCCGACGAGCTGATCTCGAACGCGGTCCACAACGCGCCGATCGACGGCAAGGGCGTGCACTACCGCGCCGAGCTCGCCCGCGACACCGAGATCGAGCTCGACGAGCGCCATCAAGTCCGTGTTCGCTGGGGCTGCGACGCGCGCTACGTCGCGATCGAGGTCACCGACCAGTTCGGCAGCCTCGACCGCGACACGATCCTGCGCGCGCTCGCGCAACACGACGTGCGGGACTCCGGCGGTGGCGCCGGGATGGGAGTCGCCTTGAGTTACAGATCCTGCGATCACTTGGTCTTCAATCTGGCACCAGGGAAGCGCACCGAGATCATCGCCTTGGTCGATGTCCGCTATCCGCCGACCGAACGCATCCCCGCCTCGTCCTATAACGTCTTCGTGGAGAGCCCGTCGTGACCGACACTCGTGGCCGCCTGAACATCGATGCAGCCCCGGGCCAGTGGAACCTGTCCGGCTCGATCGACGAGACGTCGGCGCTGGTCGAGCTGCTGGCCCGGGCGCAGGGCAGCCTCCTGGTCCTCGACCTCGCCGGTGTGACGTTCATCAACTCGCTGGGCGTCCGCGACTGGATTCGCCTGCAGAGCGAGGCCAGCCGCCAGCACATCGCGATCGAGCTGCGCCGAGTCTCCGAGCCGATCATCCACCAGCTCAACATGATCATCGCCACGCGCGGCAATTCGCGGGTCGCCTCGTTCTACGCGCCCTACGCGTGCGACGCCTGTGGCCGCGAGGAATCGCTCCTGATCGACGTCGCGGCCAACGCGGTCGGCCTGGCAAACCTCGTCGCGCCGGCCATGCCCTGCCCCGAGTGCGGCGCCCAGATGGCGTTCAACGATTTCCCGGAGCGCTACTTCTCGTTCCTCGTTCCAGAAATGCCGCGTCCGGGCTAAAAGCCGGGCGTGCTCGATCACCTCGCCACGTTCGTCCAGGACTTCGTGCTCCGGGTCGGCTACCCGGGCCTGTTCCTTCTCATCACCCTGGAGAGCACGCTCGTCCCGATCCCGTCGGAGCTGGTCATGCCGTTCGCGGGGATCCTCGCAGCGCGCGGAGAATTCTCGCTTCCCGTGATCCTCGTCATCAACAGCACGGCTGCGCTCTTGGGGTCCGGGATCAGCTACTGGATCGGCGCGGCCGGGGGTAAGCCGTTGTTGCTGCGGTATGGCAAGTTCGCACTCATCCGGGCCAAGGATATCGAGCTCACCGAGCGGTTCTTCGCGCGACATGGCAAGGCGACGATCTTCATTGGAAGGTTCCTGCCGGTCGTACGTCACATCATCTCGGTGCCCGCTGGCATCGCGCGGATGCCCTTACCTGCGTTCTTCACCCAGACGTTCCTCGGCTCCACGATCTGGGGAGCGATCCTGATCGTCCTGGGGTATCACTTCGGCGAGTCCTTCCTCGCTACAGCCCGCCAGCTCAAGCACGTCGACCTGATTATCGGCGTGGTCATAATCGGTGTGCTAATAGCTCTCGCTATCCGATTTGTGGTACGTCGCCGTCGAGAGCGCACGAGCGGTTAGTCGTGCCCGAAGCCCACGTGTCGTACCCCGGTCGTACCCCTACTAGCCCACCGCTACCGACGAACATCGCGCCGGTTGGCGACAGCGTGCTAGCTTCATCGCCGATGGGGTTGTCGGCCCAGGCACAAGCGTTCGCGACGCACGTGCTCGATCGTCACGAGACCGAGCTTGTCGAGCAGGCGATGGCCGCAGTTGCGGCAGAGTCGCCGAGCGATGCCGTGATCCTCGCGAACCTCGTCAACGAGCTGCGCTCGACCTCGGAGCTGCTCGATCGCCAGCGCCCCCTGCGCCGGCCGACCGCACTCGGCGGTGAGCAGCGCGACGAGAGCACGCTGATCGACCACCTGTGCTCGATCGACGGCCTGTCCGGTGACCTGTCGCTGCCGCTCAAGGCGACGCTGTCGCGGACGCACCTCCTCACGAAGATCAACTTCATGCGCGGGTTCGTGAAGGCGACCAGCGCGCTCCACGATATCGATGCCGCCGCGCGGATGACCCACGAGCTCCGCGAAGAGGTCGCCCAGTCGATCTACACGCTGCTCGCCGAGGAGCTCCTGCTCGCGCTGCTCCGCAAGCCCGACGTCACCCGCC
Source organism: Deltaproteobacteria bacterium (assembly GCA_040004535.1). Taxonomy (GTDB): domain Bacteria; phylum Myxococcota_A; class Polyangia; order Haliangiales; family Haliangiaceae; genus JABFXX01. The sequence continues at coordinate 2,398 of JBDUAS010000140.1, read as the reverse complement.
GGACCAAGCAGCGCGCCGCCGATCAGCTGATCACGATCTGGGACGACGCCGCGCTCGAGATCGACGACTTCGCGCCGCTGCTCGAGTCGGCGTGGCACGCGCGCAACCGGATCAACAGCGCCTACGGCACGCTGCTCGGCGCGACCGAGACGTTCCGGCTCGTCCGCGAGGACTGCAGCCCCGAGGTCCTCGACTTCTTCGGCCGCGACGGGATGAGTCTCGACGAGTCGGCTGCGTTCGAAGAGTTCCTGTTCAACATGACGAGCGAAGAGCTCGCGGTGCTCCGCAAGGCGATGCTGCAGCACAAGATCGGTGCCGCCAGCCCGGCGTGGGCCGCGGAGATCCTGGGCCGCCAGATCGAGGAGCTCGAGCACTCGCACGAGATCGATCCGATGGCGCTGTACCGCAGCTACCAGCGCCGCCAGCTCGCCGCTGACTTTCGCTTGATGTCGGCCGCGCCCGGTCCTCGCCGCACGGCCGAGGGCTACTTGATGGTCTACCTGCTCGACCAGCAGTAGATACGTGCACGTAGTCGTGTAGGTGCACGACTCGTCAGGCTTGTACCTTGAGCACGCCGTCGAGGTGCTTCTCGAGCAGCCGCGCGAGCTCCGGAATCGCTTCGACGACGTTGCGCTTCGCCGAGTCGCGCATCCGGCCGTACATCTTCTTCGCGGTCGTGTGTGACGTCTTCGCGGCGCGCTCGTCGGTGACCTTCAGTAGATCCTCGGCGACATCGTCGCTGCGAGCGATCACGTAGTCCGCGAACGTGCTGGTCTTCGCGGTCTCCCACTTGTCGTAGTGCGGTTGGAGCCGGCCGAGCCAATCATCGAGCAGCGCGTCGACGGTCTCCGCCACGAACCCCTTCTTGATCGTCTTGATCGTGGAGTAGGCGCCCTTGATCAAGAACCCCTTGGTCTTGACCTGGCTATCGATGAGCCCGACGGTCTCTTCGATGACCTTGGGGCGAACGGGCTCCCGACCTAACGTATCGACGAGAATGCTCGACATCGGGTAGCGCGTACCACAATAGATCTTCGTACGCTACTGTGCGGGTTCCTTGAACGTGACCGCGTATTTGTCACACCGCACCTTCATCTGCTCGCGGTCGGATTTCGGCAGCTGATCGAACCACTTCTGGGCCACACCGACGTCGCCGTCGACGCACGACGCCGACACCATGATCCGCATCATCCGAATGTTGTTCGGCTGCTTGGTCAGGACCTTGGCGGCGATCAGCTTCGCGTCCTCCCACTCGCCCTTGTCGTAGTGCTTGTTCGCCTGGTCCATGATCGCATCGATCTTGGGATTCGGCTTGTCGAGCGCGGCGGCAGTGTCGTCGCTCGATTCGTCGTCGCTCGCGATCGAGGGCGGCGGTGAGGTCGCGCTGGTGCCGGCAACCTGGTCGGTGTGAACCGTCGGCGGCGGGCCGTGGCGATCGAACGTGGTCGGGTGTGGATCGTCGGAGGCCTGCGTCGCTTCCGGCGCGTGCGACGGCGGCGCGGCGGCGATCGCTGGTGATGTCGAGCGGACCTGAATGAACAGATACACACCCGCGATCAACACCGCGGCTGCGATTAGCCCGAGGACCACGTGGCGTGCGCTCACTCTTTCAACCGATAGCATGGCGCCCGATCCACTCCAAGCCGCGCTACGATGAGGACCGGATGGCCGCGCAGAAGATCCCCGAGGTCAAGGTGGGTGACCTCGTCCTCGACCGCTATCGCGTCGTCGAGCAGATCGGGTCCGGAGGCCACAGCGTCGTGTTTCGCGGCACCGACGAACGGTTGTCGCGTCCCGTCTGCGTCAAGGTGTTCAGCGGGCTCGGCGGACAAAGTGGCGTCGGCCGCACGAGCTATGAACATTTTGTCCAAGAAGCGTTCGCGCTGTCGCGTCTGACGCATCCGAACACGCTCAGGATCTATGACTTCGGGCATCTCGGCCCGAAGGATGCGGCCGGCATGCCACTCCAGGTCTGCGAGTACATGAACGGCGGGACGCTGTCGCAGATCATCCGCGAGCAAGGCAAGCAGCCGCTCGACGAGACGGTGCGGATCATCTCGGCGATGTGCGCGGCACTCGCGGAGGCGCACACGCTCGGCATCGTCCATCGCGATATCAAGCCGCAGAACATCCTGTTCGGTTCGGTCGGCTCGTTGAGGCTGCCGAAGCTCGCCGACTTCGGCATCGCGAAGTGGAGCGCCGACACCGACGCGGATCGCGAGCAACGCGCCGAGGACACCGCGATCGTCGCCGGTCAGAAGCTCGCGATGTACTCGCCGAGCTGGGCCGCGCCCGAGCAGCTCGCCGGTCAGCCGGTGTCGGCGGCGACCGATATCTACTCGCTCGCCGTCGTCGCGATCTACATGCTGACCGGCAAGGCGATCTTCGCCGACGAGGA
>JBDUAS010000406.1:0-5271 GCA_040004535.1 Deltaproteobacteria bacterium | reverse complement strand
CGACGATCCTGTTCCTCGACGAGCCGACCGCGGGCGTCGACGTCGAGCTCCGCCACGACATGTGGAACATGGTCCGCGACCTCCGCGCGAGCGGCGTCACGATCATCCTGACCACCCACTACATCGAAGAGGCCGAGCTCATGGCCGATCGGATCGGCGTGATCAACAAGGGCGAGCTCGTCGTCGTCGAGGAGAAGCAGACGCTGATGCGCCGGCTCGGCAAGCGCCAGCTCGCGATCACGCTGCAGCACCCGCTCGCCAAGGTCCCCGACGGCCTCGGTCAAATCGAGCTGTCGAAGGACGGCACGACGCTGACCTACACGTTCGACATCAAGAGCACCGACACCGGGGTCGGCCCGCTGTTGAAGCGGCTCGGCGAGCTCGGCATCGAGTTCAAGGATCTGCACTCGAAGGAGTCGTCGCTCGAGGACATCTTCGTCAACCTGGTGCACGGCGACAAGCAGGCGGTGGCGTCGTGAACACCACCGCGATCCGCGCGATCTATCGATTCGAGATGGCGCGCGCGTTCCGGACCTGGATGCAGAGCATCGTGTCGCCGGTGCTGTCGACGTCGCTGTACTTCGTCGTGTTCGGCTCCGCGATCGGCGGCCGGCTCAAGACGGTCGGTGGCCTCGACTACGGTGCGTTCATCATCCCCGGGCTCGTGATGCTATCGCTGCTCGGCGAGAGCATCTCGAACGCGTCGTTCGGGATCTATCTGCCGAAGTGGTCGGGCACGATCTACGAGCTGCTGTCGGCGCCGGTCGCGCTCGTCGAGGTCGTCGTCGGCTATATCGGCGCCGCCGCGTCGAAGTCCCTGATGCTCGGCGTGTTGATCCTCGCGACCGCGCGCGCGTTCGTCCCGTATCACGTCCAGCATCCGGTGTGGATGGTCGCGTTCCTGGTGCTGACGTCCCTCACGTTCGCGACGTTCGGCTTCATCATCGGCCTGTGGGCGGACAGCTTCCAGAAGCTGCAGACCATCCCGCTGATGATCATCACGCCGCTGACGTTCCTCGGCGGCGCGTTCTACTCGATCGACATGCTGCCGCCGTTCTGGCAGAAGGTCACGCTGTTCAATCCGGTCGTCTATTTGATCTCCGGCATGCGCTGGGCGTTCTACGGCAAGGGCGATGTCGACGTCACGATCAGCGTCATCGCGATCTGCGGTTTTCTCGCGGTGTGCATGACCGCGATCGCGTGGATCTTCAAGACTGGCTACAAGCTGAAGAGCTAGGATCTAGCGCTGGCCGGTCAGGATCTTCGGCGGGTCACCGAGCTCGAGCACCTGGATCGGCCCGTTGTAGAAGCTCGCGAGCCCGACGTCGATCCGCCACAGCGCGCCGTCGCACGCGGACGTGATGCCGTCCTTCTGCGGGGTGTGTGCGACGACCATCCGTTTCGCCCCGAGCTTCGCGAGCACGTCCGCGAGCCTCGCGCAGTCGACCGAGTCGCCGCCCCAGACCCGCGTCCACACCGGGCTATCGTCGGCGGCGAGCGCGACCGTCGGTGACTCGGCGCCGCCTTCCTGGCCGTCGAGCCAGCACCGGGCGTGCTCGTTGACCTCGTCGAGGTGGGTCGCCCATTCGGCGGTGACGCCCGCGTGCGAGAGCACCGTGTCGCCGACCACCGCGATCACGTTGTGGGTCGCGAGCTGCTTCGCCCACGTGCCACCGGGGGCGAGCTCGTGCTCGCGGTCGCCGTCGAAGTCGCGCTTGCCGCCGGGCGTCACGTAACGAAAGTCGTGCGCCGCGTTCATCAGCTCGTGATTGCCGAGGAGCTGGATGACCTGGCCACCGCTCGCGCGCGCATCCGTCGCGAGCTTCGCGAACAGAGCCAGGATCTGCGATTCACCGTCGCCACGATCGAGGATGTCGCCGGTCTGGATGATCGTGAGGTCGCCGCCGATCCACTTGTCGGTCGCATCGATCGCCCCTGCCGTGCGCAGCGCGGCGCGCGCGGCGTTCAAGTCGCCGTGGAGGTCGCCGATCGCGACCGCTCGCTTCGGCATCGGCACGCGCAACGCGATCGGAGCGAGCGTGCAGGCGGAGGCGGCGACCGGCGCTGGGGCCGGCAGTGGCGGTTGCGGCGCGGGCGGCTCGTGACGGCCGCGGTCACAACTGGCGAGGACGAGGACCAACAGAACGGCGCGCACGGGCCGCGAGCGTACTCCGTCGCTAGTGCTTGTGCTTGGTGGTGCCCCACTGACAGTTGCCTTTACCCTTCGCGCAATTCTCTCGACTCGACTTCACGTGCTGGCGGAACTGGGCATGGCCCTCGCTCGAGTGCCAGTAGTCATCCGCCTGCGCGCTTCCCGGCTTCGGCCACTCGAACTTGTCGATCGGGGACGGCTTCTTCGTCCACAGCATCGCGAAGTACGGGCTCATACCGCCGCACTGCTCGCTATCGATCGCGAGCGCGTTGTTCGCGTATGTAGCGGGAAGTGCAACCGTGCCGGTCGGCGGGAGCTCGTATTTTTCGTTCCACTCCTGCTGCTCGTCCTGCGCGGCGATCCGCAGCACGCACTCCTCGCCATCGCGAGGATGGCGATCGGGATCCGCCGCGCCTGGCGCGATCGTGTAGTCGAGGACGAGGTGCTTCGGATCGCTCGCGATCCGTCCCGACCGGTGCGCGTGCTCGGTCTGCGACCACGTCCTGCCGAAGTACGGCGAGCCGAGCAGCGGCCAGTTGACGACCGGCAGCCCGCGCGACAGGCGCGCTTGCCGGCTGCGCCCATCCTCGTCCCGCTCGCCTCCACCCTCTCTCGTGTTACGCCACCAGCTGACGACCGGTGGTACGCGCACCATGTGACCATCGGCGGTTGTCGGTACGACGGCGATCCAGTGCTCGCCGCATGCATACATCGGGTACTGGTCCGCGAACGTGCCGGAGTTCGCGAACGAATCGTGCTCGTAGGGCTCGAGGTCGGCCATCAAGATCGGCTTTTTCAGATCGTGGACCACCGTCGCATAGACGCCATCGACGACGAGCAACACGCCCGGCCCTCCGGGCTTGACGGGCCAGTGCTCGGCCGCGAGCTTGATGCTGAATTTCTTGCTGTCCTGGAGGCAGTCCAGGCTGTCATACCGATCGTCGGCCGCCTTGGTGCTCTGACCGACCATCACCGCGTCCATCGCCGGCGCCACGATCGAGAGCTTCGGTGCCGTGTCGGGTGTCTTCGGTGCGGGCAGCTGAGGCAGGTCCGGCAGGTCGAGCTCGGCCAAGGCGGTCGTCGCGCTGGCAAGCAGGACCGCCGCGACCATCCAAGTCGTGTGTCTCATGCATCTCAGTGGAGGCCGGGGGGGCGGTTTTGCAACTAAAGCGCGGACTCGAGCGCGATCGGCGCCGCGAACCCGCTGGGCGTGCCATGGAGCTCGCCGATGGGGTCTTCATCGCGTCGCAGTACGCGTCGTGCTCCGGCCCCTCGGGCATCGCCTTCGGGGATCTCGCCGAGCATCGGGCCCTAGAAAGGCCTGGATTCGCGCTTCTTGGCGACCGCTCGGATCGCGTGGCCGACCGTGCATGCGGCGACCGCAAGTGCAGCGAGCAGCGCGGCATAGCCCGCGAGCAGGCCGACCGGTGGCATCTCGGTCATCGTCGTCTTCGACTCGAGCTGGAGCGTGGCATCGCCGTTGTGGACCTGGACGTCGGTGACCTTGCTCTGGTGCTCGAACAGCGACGCCGGGTCCGGCGGAGCCCACACGACGATCAACGCGGTCGCGATCGCCACACCGATCACGGCGGTGAGGATGCCATCGCGCACGCTCTGGCCAATCGTCGTCGCCCACGCGATCGCGAGCACGACCACCAGCGGCGCGCCGACGACGATCTTCGGCACCGGCAGTCCGATCTTGACGACCAGCAGCGCCGAGACGTACGCGACGACGAATCCGACAACGGTACAGATCGCGATCGACACGAGCGCAGCCACGATCACGTTGCTCGTGCGGGTCGGCTTCGCGACGACCTTTGCCTCGGGCAACTCGTCGGGCAACTCGACGCTCATGCGTTCGAGATCAATCCGACGACGACCGTGATGTTGTCGTCGCCACCGCGATCATTCGCGAGCGCGATCAGCGTTTCGGGCAACTTGCGGTACCACGTCATCGCGATGATCCGCTCGAGCTCGCCGTGCTCGACGTAGTTCGACATCCCGTCGGAGCACAGCAGGAAGCAATCGCCCGGCGACACCGGCACCGACTTGAGATCCGCGTCGGTGTCGCGCTCGAAGCCGATCGACTTCGTGATCACGTGGCGGAACTTCGACGCCTTCGCTTCTTCGAGCGTGATCGAGCCGGCCTTGAGCTGCTCCGCGATCCACGAGTGGTCGTCGCTGATCTGGCGGAGCTGACCGTCACGGAACATGTAGCAGCGCGAGTCACCGGCATGGACGAGGTGCGCCTTGCCACCGTGGACGAGGATCGCGGTGAGCGTCGTGCCCATCCCGCGGAGCTCGGGCTTTGCCCACGCGTGCTCGAAGATCGCGCCGCTCGCGCGCCGCACGACACCGCGCATGACCTCGAGCGCCGGGCTGAACAGCATCTGCGCGCCGCCCGGCGCGAGCGCCTCTTCGTTGCGGACCGGAATCGTCGGCGCGAGATCGCCGGACGGGTCCTCGATGGCGAGCATCTCCTCGGTGTGGCGCACGGCACCGGCGCGCTGCTTGTCGAGCGCGGCGTCGAAGTCGTCGCGCGCATCGGCGAGCTCTTTCGCGAGCAGCTCGACCGCCATCCGCGAGGCAGTCGCCCCGCCCTGGTGGCCGCCCATCCCGTCGGCGACCGCGAGCACGCCGGTCTCGGGGTCGACGAGGTAGCTATCCTCGTTGCGCTCGCGCTTGCGACCGGGATCCGACTGCCCCCACGCCCACAACCGCAAGTTAGGCGTACTCCGCCGACCGCTCGGAGATGTTGCCGTCCTCGCAGCGCAGCAGCTTGCCCTTGTTCTCGATCTTCGTGAGCAGCGAGACCGGGCGCGTCCACACCTTCGCGGCGTTGCGCAGCGTATCGCGCGCCTGGCCACCGTCGAGGTCCGTGCCCTCGTGGATGTGGCGGAGCAACAGCTCGCTGCGGTTCTCGAAGTTGCCGTCCTCGACGACGATCACCGGCTGACCGCGGTTGGTCAGCATCTTCAGCAGCTGATCCTTCACCTTCTTGAACTCGCGACTCATGATCTCCCAGTTGCCGGAGCGCTCCTGGAAGCCGAACGTGTAGAACTTCTGCTCGATGCAGAACTCGAGCGTGAAGAACTCGTCGAGGAACGTGATGTCGTTGT
>JBDUAS010000405.1:0-5280 GCA_040004535.1 Deltaproteobacteria bacterium | reverse complement strand
GCGGCGCTCGTAGCGAAACACGCGCGAGTCGGGCTTGCCGATCCGGCGGTCGCGCGCGCGCCGCTCGCGCGAGATGGCTTCTTTCAAGAGCGCGATCGTCGCCGGCATCGGGTCGAGGTCGAGCAGCTGGCCGGCGCAGTTGAAGCACATCGGCTTCCAGCCACCGAACAGCTCGACGCTCTTCAGGAACCGGCGGCGCTTCTCGGTGCACGTGACGCACTTGGCGCCCACGCCGACCGGCCGGGCATCGACCCAGCGGCCGTAGCATCCCCAGCAGCGGCCGCGCCGGAGCTCGCCGACACGCGCGTTGCAGACTTCACAGACGCAGGAGCCAAACTGGGTGCCGGGTCCGAGGATCTCCACACCATCGGTGGTAGGCCGGCGCCTTTGCGGTCGCAAGTTTTCGGCTACGCTCACCTGCCGTGCCGTCGACGCGCGCCTTGATCCATGCACCGTGGTCGGCCTCGAAGGTCGCTATGGCGCTGCGCTGCCCGCGGCTGTTCCATTTTCGGTACGTCGACAAGCTCAAGGAGCCCGAGGTCATGCCGGAGACCCGCCTGGGCAAGGCGGTGCACAAGGCGCTGGAGCTCGTCATGCAACAGACGCCCATTCCAGAGGCGACGGCGAAGGTCCGCGCCGAGCTCCTCCACGAGCACGAGCAGCGCCGGTTCGATTCGCTGTGCACGGGCATCGAGCCGTTCGCGACCCGGATCGCCGCGTTTCGCCGCCGCCGCCGGGTCGCGCGCCAGCTCGTCGAGTACTCGCTCGCGGTGCGCGAGGATCTCTCGGTCACCCAGTTCTACGCGGGCGACGCGTACTACCGCGGCGTGCTCGACCTCGGCTACATCTTCTCCGACGACTCGATCGCGCTCGTCGATCACAAGACGGGTGCCCGCATCCCGGGCTCGTCGATCACCGACCAGCTCGAGGGCTACGCGGTGCTCGCCGCGGCGGCGTTTCGCCACGTCCGCCAGTTCTGGCTCGGCATCCACTGGGTCGCCGAGCGCGCGGTCGAGTGGAGCGCGCCGGTCAAGCCCGAGATGATCGTCGACGAGCTCGTTCCGGACCTCCTCGACAACATCGAGGCCGCCGCGCTCGCCGTCGACGATGGACCGCGCGCGAATCCGGGGACGTATTGCGATCGGTGCAGCTATCGCGACCTATGCCCGGCAAGCAAAGAGCACCGCTACGAGCCGGTCGATTACTACGAGGATGACGATGACTAGTGCGGTGGACGCGTAGCGCGACGATGGCGACCGAGGAGCTCGAACAACGGCTGCGCGGCCGAGGTGCGCAAGAAGCTCCGGGCTAGGTCCGCGCGCGCTGGAAGGTCAACCCGGATCACGGGATCGCGCTCCGGTTCGAAACGGTCTGGCCCCGCGATCGGTGATACCAATGCACGATGCGTGCGACGTCGGAGTGGGCGGCCGGCCTGGTCTCGCTGCCGTCATACGTGATGGACGGTTCGAGAGATCCGTATCGACCGTCTGTGTTTCTCTGCGTCGACGTCGCGTCGGGTTTCGTGCTCTGCGCCGACATCGTCGATCCAGACGAAGCGTTCGCAACGGCGGGACAACGCTGCCTGGCGTTGTTCCGCGAAGCGCGTGATCGAATGCCGACGACGCTGCGTGTCGCGACGCTCGAGCTCGCGACCGCCTTGCGCGATGCCGCGCTCGCGGTCGAGGTGGTCGTCGCAGACACGCCGGAAATCGCTCACGTCTTCGATTCGTTCCTCGAGCACACCGCGCGGACTGGCGGCGGCCCGGAGTCGTATCTCGGGCCCGGTGTCGACGCCCCGACCATCGAGACGCTGTTCGAGTCGGCCGCGCGACTTTATCAGGCGCAACCTTGGGCCAAGATCCCGCCGGATGCGTGTGTCCAGGTCGACTGCCCGGCGTTGCAGATCGAGCGTGGCTTGCTCGTGGTGGTCGGCCAGATGGGACAAAGCTTCGGCTTCGCGATCTTTCCCGATCAAGAAGCGTTCGCCGCACTACAGGCGCTGGGAGCGACCGGTGTCGGAGTAGCGCCGGCGCAGATCATGTTCAATTTCGACTCGCGAGACGAGCTGCCTCGAGCGTTGATCGACGAGGTGCGCTCGCACCGCTGGAAGCTTGCAGGTCCCGCCGCATACCCGTCGGTGATGCGGCTAGACGGCCAGGGCGGAGCCCGGCCACTCACCGCACCGGAGCTCGCCGCCGTGGCGGCCGTGGCAAACGCTCTCGCGACACTCGTCTCGCGCGCACCACAGCTCCATCACGCCTGGCGAGGGTTGCCTCCGATCACGCAGGCCGACGCGGGGACAACCTTGACCGCGCCAGCGCCGCTCCCCACGCTGCGGGCTCACGCGCCGCGCGAGCCGGCACTTGCGGACCTCGTGCGCAGGCCGTTGACCCGCGACGGCGCGCTCGATCAAAACGCGTGCGACACCTATGTAGAAGTCATCGAGGCGGCGTTCTTGCGGTCTCCCGAAGCACGCGATGTTGCGCCCGAGTGGGCGCGTGTGTTTCTCGAGGACGGCGCGCTTGTCCTCGGCACGACAATCGCTCAGCTCGTGCCCGACGAGGTTCGTGATCTCGTGTTCGGCGAGCTGCCCCGCTCGCTGATCGCTCAGCCTAGCGACGCGCCGGCGATCATCGCGACGATCCAAGCGATCCTCGAGTTCGCCGCTCGCGAGCTCGGTAGTTACGCGGCAAACTGGTCCGCGACCACGGCTCTGCCCGGCGACGCCGTCGACACATTGGCTTCCGAGCTAGCAGACCCGAACAACTACGGCCCTGCCAAGGCGTTCTTCATGCAAGGCCTCGCCGCCGGCTACGACATGAGCACGCAGGGCGGCGTCGATGCGTGGACTCGGGCGCACAACCGAGACGCACGTGCGAAGGCTCCTGCCAAACGCTCGACACCGAGGGCATCGCCGCGAAGCTCGAAGAAGCCGAAGCCAACCAAGCGCAGCTCGCCGCGAAAGCCGCGCAAGCCTACGAGATGACCGTCTCGCAGCGCGTGGGGTAGAACTAGACATGTCCCGCGACCGCCGCGTCATCGATGTCGCGATCGAGCGTAGCGACGGCGCGGCTCGTACGCCCGACCGCGATCACGTCGTCATCGAGGCGCCATTGCAGCTGCGGGCGCGCGGTGTTGCGGTCGCGACGATCATGCGGACCCCGGGCCACGACCTCGAGCTGGTGCGTGGCCTGCTCCACGCCGAGTCGATCGCGCCGTGCGCGATGCATCAGGACGGCGAGGACTGGGTCGAGCTCGATCTCGACGAGGGCGCATTCGCGCGCCGTGGGCTACTCGCGAGTGCAGCGTGCGGCGTGTGTGGGCGCGCGGCGATCGCAGACCTCGAGACCCGCGCGAAGAGCGTCGACAGCGACGCCGGCACCACGCTCGCCATGATCGCGACGCTGCCCGAGAAATTGCGTGGCGCGCAGCGGGTCTTCGACGACACCGGTGGACTCCACGCCGCGGCGCTGTTCACGCTCGATGGCGAGCGGGTCGAGGTGCGCGAGGATGTCGGCCGCCACAACGCCGTCGACAAGCTCGTTGGCTGGGCACTCGATCAACGAGTCGATCCGACGCAGTGCTTGTTGTTCCTGAGCGGCCGCGCCGGCTACGAGCTGGTCCAGAAAGCGATCATGTTCGGCGTGCCGATCGTGGCCTCCGTGTCGGCGCCGTCGTCACTCGCGATCGAGCTGGCGGAGCGCTTCAACGTCTCGCTGGTCGGGTTTGTTCGCGGAATGCGCGCGAACCTCTACGCCCACGGATGGCGGTTGCGCTAGCGCTGCGAATCACCTAGGTTCCCGTCGATGATTCGCCTGTACGCCTTGGTAGCGGTCACCGCATTGTGCTCGTGCGGCAAGAGCAAGGATCGCCCGAACGCCGAATCGAAAGTCGCCGAAGCCACGGTCGGTGGCGCTCCGGTCAAGCCCGCGCTGCCGCCCGCGAAGGCCGCCGCGCGCGGTGCGGAACATCCGGTGTACTCGCTCGTCGACAACCGGCTCGCGGCGCACCTCCACCGCGGAGGCGGCTTGCTCGTCCCCGGCGGCTCGGCCGGCTTCGCGAAGTACACGCGGTTCGCGAATCAGCTGAGCTCGGGCGCGAAGCGCGCGTGGGACCTGCGCCAGACCGAGGGTGATTTCAAGGTCGCGAAGATGACCGGCAAGAGCGCGACGGTGTTCGTGCCACTCACCGCCGCCGAGGTCGCGCATCCCACGGTGCGGCTGCGCGCGTTCGTCGGCGACGACACGACCGTGTCGATCAAGGTCAACGACAATAAAGACATCAACGGCAAGCTGACGAAGGGCTGGACCACGATCGAGCTGACCGTGCCGCCCGATCAGTTAAAGGAAGGCGAGAACGCGATCACGCTGTTCGCGAAGAAGCCCGGCCTCGAGCTCGCGTGGATGCAGGTCGGCGGCTCGACCGCACCGGACGACGCGATGGCGGCGGCGTTCTTCGAGACCGGCTCGAAGTCGCTGCTGCTGCCGAAGCAGGCCGGCATGACCTGGTTCGCCGCGATTCCCGACAAGGCGAAGCTGACCGGCGATCTGTCGGACGGCGCGTGCACCGTCAACGTGGTCGCGACCGCCGATGACGGCCGCGTCGTCGAAGGCAAGCTCACCGGCACCGGCAGCGCGGTCGATCTCGCAGCGCTCGGCGGCAAGGCGGCGCGCATCGATCTCGAAGGCGCGGGCTGCCCCGAGACCCGGCTCGCGAACGCGGCGCTCGTCGTCCCGGGCGAGGCGGCGAAGCTGAAGCGCGGACCCGACGTCAAAGCACCGAAGTACGTCGTGTTCATCATCATGGATTCGCTGCGCGCCGATCGAATCCGCGCGTTCAACCCGAAGGCGCGGCCCGAGACGCCGAACTGGGAGAAGCTGGCCGAGACCTCGGCGGTGTTCATGAACACGTACGTCCAGGGCAACGAATCGCAGGTCTCGCACGCGTCGATCTGGTCGTCGAACTACCTCGCGAAACACCACGCGATCGAGATGAAGGATCACCTCGCCGAGAAGTGGATGACGATCGACGAGGTCGCGAAGGCCGCCGGCAAGTACGTCGCCGGCGCGTCGGGCAACGGTTACATCCGCCCGGAGCGCGGGTTCGGCAACGCGTGGAATCAGTTCGTCAACCACATCTCCAAGGGCCTCGGCCTCAAGGGCGCCGACATCATGGAGAAGGGGCTGTCGTTCATCACGCCGAAGAAGGACCAGCCGTGGTTCCTGTATCTCGGCTTCATCGACACCCACGTGACGTGGCGCGCGAAGCAGCCGTGGATGG
>JBDUAS010000139.1:0-17905 GCA_040004535.1 Deltaproteobacteria bacterium | reverse complement strand
GATCGCGGTGGCATCGGCTACCAGCGAGCCGCGCGGAGTTGAGACCGATCGGAGTTAGTTCCACCGGATCATTCGCCAAGTCGGCTCCACGCAGGAGCGTCTGAGAAAGCTCGTGCGACTTCGCGGGCTCGCGTGCGGGGCGGCCATACGTCTGGCCCGACCGGCATTGCAAGGAATTTCGCGCCATTCCGCGGGTCCAGCCTCGGGTTCCTAGCATCGTCAAGGATGAACCTTGAGCAGTCGTGCGATCGAAAGTAGGTTCGATTCATGACGGTATCAGTGCTTCATACCGGTCAAACCGGAGTCGAGCGAGGTGCGGCTCGAGCTGCGCGCACGCTCGGAATCAAAATCGAAGGCTTCTGCGCCCACGGAGCGCGTGACGAGCTGGGCGCTTTGCCACCCGAGGTCAGCGCCGATTTGATTGCATGCGACCAGCGCGGTGCGCGTTCTGCGCTGCGTGCGACGGTGCAAATCGCAAATGCGCTCGTGATCGCGGTTCCCGACGTTTCCCTAGTGAACACGAACGCCGGTGTCGAGGCGCTACGACGTACGGCGCGAGTCTCGGGGGTCCCTCATTGGGTCATCGATCCGACGACCGATCTGGATCGCTTGAGCGGTCGTTTGCGAGAACTGGAACGCACGAGCGACCCGCTCCGTCTCATGGTGACAGGCCCGCGATTCACGCGCTGGCACGATGGCGAGCGACTGGGGTGGCGGGTGATCGCACAGTTGTCGCTGACGCCTCGCAAGCATCGGGTGCTTGTCGTGGACGATCACCGAGAGACCGCCGAGAACGTGTGCACGCTCCTGTCGACGCTCGGCCACGACGCGGTCCTCGCGGAGAACGGGACGACGGCTCTCGCGCTCGCGCAGCAATTCGATCCGGACGTCGCGTTGCTGGACATCGATCTGCCAGACATCAGTGGCTACGAGCTTGCACGGCGGCTTCGTTCGGCACAGTCGCACCCGCTGTTCCTTGCTGCCGTCACGGGGTGGGCGCAAGGACGCGACAGCGCACCCGCACTCGCAGCGGGGTTCGATCGGCACGTCCTGAAACCGACAACAGCCGACATGATTCGCTCGATCCTCGAGCAAGCCAGCCAGAGCACCGCGCTCGTTCCTTGAGCTTCGCCAGCGTTCGGACAATGAGAGCTCGCTCAGCGTAAGAAGTAGCCGGTCACGCCGAGCAGCGCGCCGATCGACGCGACGAAGACGCCGAACCAGAACAGATACTTTCGGGTGACGAGCAACGTCACCGAGATCAACACGAGCGCGAGCGTCAACGTACGGATCGCCATGTCGTAGCGCGTGGTGCGGCGGGCGTGATGCTCCGCATCCTTGGTCGCGTGGTATTCGCGACGGCGGAGCTCCTGGATCACGAAGAACAGCTGGCGATTCTCGTCGTCGAGCTGGCGGACCTTGAGCTCGTACTCGCGGTGATGAAAGCGCCCGAGCCGGCGGCGCGGATCCGCGGCTGGGATCGATAGCGCTTCGCGCGCGAGTGCGTCCTCGGTCTCGATGTACGAGCTGCGCTGCGCGATCTTGGTCTGGTAGAGCGTCCACTCGGTTGCCGCGTCGTTCTTGCTCTGTAAGGCCGTCGTCTTGTCGCCGGAGATGTCCCCGTCCTCGTTCGCCCGCACGAAGCCGAGGAACGACAGCATCATGGTCAGCAACAGCGCGGCGATCGAGACGCGTCGGCCCGTCGTTTCCTTGGCGGCGGATGCAGCAGCGGCATGTTCCGCCTCGGCTTTGCGCTCGGCTTCCATGCGCGCCATTGCCTGCTCGAGCACGTGCTCGAGCTGCGCACTGGAGCTTGTCGCCGTCGGGGGCGTCGGGTCGGAGATCATGGCTTCCCCTTCGCGTCGCTGCCCTTGGCTCCAGCATGCGGCCGCAGCACGACGTCACTCTCCCAGTCCGCTTCGACGTCGTTCGCCGACGTATCGGACGTGTCGTCGTCCTCGGCCGGAGCAGGTTTGTCAGGTTTTGCGTCGGCATGCGCGGCGGCCGCGGCCACCGCGAGCGGACGCGCCGCGGGTGGTGCTTTCAAGATCTCCGCGATGCGGCTCGCGTCGGGCGGCACGCCGCCACCTGCGATCTTCGTCCATAGCTGCGCATAGACCGAGCCATAACCCTTGCCGATCATGCCCGGGGGGACGGGCTCGGCGGCTTGGCTGAGGCCCGCTTGAAACAGCTGACTCATCCATTCGAGGCGAAACCGCGACACGCGATCGGCAAGCACCTGGGGATGCTGCGGCAGCATGCCGAGCGCCTCGCACTGGCGTGCATGGATCTCGGGCCGCCAGAGGAAGCGTACGAGGTCGTACGCGAGCGCGGCTTGCTCGCTCGCTTTTGGCAACGTCCACACCCAGTCCTCGCGAAACGAGAAGCTCTTGCCGGTACGCGCGGGGATGCCTTTCGGACCGAGCTCGAGCGACGCGCCCTGCGGCAGCGACGTGAACTCGAGATCACCGGGGTCATCGATCTGCGGCTGCGCGCCCTTGTGCGATCCGCCGTGCAACGTGAACGCTTCGATCGAATCGATCGACGCGAAGAACACTTCGCCTTTCTGGAGCCCCTCGAGCATCGCTTCGTCGTCGAACGGCGCGCCGGACGCCATCTCGTCGGGATAGACGCCCTCCTGGCGGAACAGCGCCTCCCACTGGAAGTAGTCGATCGCCGCCGGCGAAGCGAACGTGCCGAGCGACGCATCGGTGACACCTTGCCGGTACAGCGCAGACACGATGTCTTGCTGTCCGTCGATCTCGTCGCCGGTCCGGTGTGCGATCCGCGGACGCGCGGGCTGGCCGTTGTAGACGCGGTTCGCCCAGTAGTAGCCGGCGACGAACAGGTCGTACTGATCCCACTGCTCGGGCGACGCCTCGAGCTGGTAACCCGCTGGCAAGCCGCGGCCGTTGACCGCCTTCAACGCGGTTTCGATGTTCGGTCGCAGCATCGACCAGTGCAGCACCGCGTCGCGGACCTTCGACACGCGATACACCGCGACGTCGAGCCGGCTCATCCACGGAAAGAAGTACTGGGTGTCCTTGTATTTCCCGATCGCGAGCAACGGCGCGTCGAGATCCTTGAAGTCTGCGGCGATGCTCGAGCTCTTCACGACATCGCTGAACGGACGCACGAGCTGTTTGCTGACAGCCGCGTCGAGCTGGGTGGTCGGCAACCCGACGAGCAACACGTCCTTGCCGTACTTCGCGGCGGTGCTCTGGAGCTGCTCCTCTTCATCGACGCGGATGACCTCCACGTCCTTGTTGGCCTCGGCGTTGAAGTCCTCGAGCACGTTCGCCTGGAACCACGCCGCTTGAGTCTCGTCGAGCTGGAGCACGACGTAGCGCTTCGGGCCACGGCTCTGATGCGGCGCGACAGGATAGAAGTTCACGATCGCGAAGAACGCATCGATGATCACGCCGATCACGACGAAGCTCAGCATCGCGATCCGAAGTACGCGCGGAGATTTCACGGCGGTCGCCAAGGCCGCCAGACTACAACGACTGATTAGCGGAGTGCGAGCCCGAGCTCGTCGAGCAACGCACGCCTGCCGCGCGTGGTGAGGCGAAGTACGCGTGATGCGCGCACGGGCACGACCCAGCGCTCGGACCGGGCGAGCGCGCACAGCGCCGCGCCCGTGCGACCCGCGAGATGCGGCACGCCCTCGGTCCAGTCGAGACAGGCGCGGGACAGCGGCCGGCGTGAATCCGCTGCGACTGGGTGACCACGCGACGCGAGCCATGCGAGGAGCCCAGATGCAGGCTCGAGCGTGTCGCTTGTCCGATACAGCCAGCCGAGTGCTTCGAGCCGCTCGACGATCGCGACGCCGAGGTGGCCGGCGAGGTGGTCATAACAAGTGCGCGCGAAGCGTAGCTGGTCGATCGCGGGTGCGTCTGCTGCATCGGGTCCTGCAACCGTGGCGAGGCGCTCGAGGAGCTCGGCGACCTGGGCACCTGCGAGCCGGACGCGACGCTCGCGTCCGACCGAGTCCACGACGACCAGGTTCGCCGCCGCGAGTCGTTGGAGGTGGCTCGATGCGGTCGCCGCCGACACGCCGACGCGACGAACGAGCACGCCGATCGGATGCGCTTCGCCGCTCATCAAGATCTCGAGCATCGCTGCACGCGAAGGATCTGCGAGCGCGTTCGCGACGCCGGCGATGGTCCCGCGTCGGGTGACGTGGCGGTGGAGTGCGCGCGGCATGTCAGGCGCTCCGCTCGAAGATCACGGACTCGATGGTCGCATCGAACGCATGCGGATACGACTCGCGTGCAGCCGTGATCAAGCGAATGGCT
Organism: Deltaproteobacteria bacterium; assembly: GCA_040004535.1. Classification (GTDB taxonomy): domain Bacteria; phylum Myxococcota_A; class Polyangia; order Haliangiales; family Haliangiaceae; genus JABFXX01. Next base: position 13,607 of record JBDUAS010000139.1, on the reverse strand, counting down.
TCTCGAGGCCATCGAGCGCTTCGACATCTGCACGCAGGAGCGCGCACCAGGTCGGATCGTTCGGATCGAGCGCCACGAAGTGCGTCACGACGTACGCAATGTCTTCGGGCGTCTCGGCGGTTGCGGCGGGCATGGCGAAACGATGCCGCGATCACGCTTCGACGTGCACCGAAGCTTCGCCAATCGCGGATCATCGTGGGCTACGCTCGGCCGATGCGGATCGCGAACGTCGCCGCGGGGCTCGCGCTGGTGGCTGCCCTCGGCTATGCGTGGTGGTCGTCGGAGCACGAGCGGCGCAAGCCACCGCCGAGCTCGCTGGTGAGCGAACCGCCGCTGGCAGGTAGCGCGACTGCGACCACGGCCGCACCGCCGTTCGAGCCGTACGCGCATTCGCAGGTCGGCGACTGGCGCGCGTACGACTATTCGACCCGTAGCTCGCTCGGCAACTTCTCGAGTCACGTGATCGCGCGCGTCACCGCGGCGACCGGCGACTCGGTGACGGTCGTGCTGACCGGCCGGCTCGATCAGACCGGCGAGCAGCGCATGGAACCGGCGGACACGTTTCCGCGGGCATTCGGCTCGCTCGAGAAGCTCGTCGAGCATGTCGACTGGAAGATCTTCGATATCAGCGTCGCGACGGAGCCACACGAGGTCAACGGCAAGACGTTCGCGTGCACGCGGATCTCGTTCGCGAAGAGTGATCCGCTGTTTCCGACGAAGCGAACGCACGTCGATCTGTGGCTGTCGGCGGACGTCCCGGCCGGCGCGATCGTCGAGGAGCACGAGGTCCAGCAACTCGATCAAATGACGTTCGACATGCGATCGGTGATCGTCGGCTACGGCACCGGCGGTGGGACCAGCGCCACCTGGGGCAGCCATGCGGACGGTCTCTGAAGCATGACCCAAGGAGCGAAAGCGGAGCCCGAGGTCGTGACCCCGACGTTGCCCGAGGTCGCGAGCGTGTTCACGCGCTACGCGAACCTGACCTGGGGCGGCGGTAGCGCGACGATCGCCGTGCTGAAGAAGCAGATCGTCGAGGAGCGCCGATGGCTGCGAGATTCCGAATTCGAGCTCGACTACGCGCTGTCTCGGCTCACGCCGGGCACGAACTTGCTCGCCTTCTGCACGGCGGCAGGCTGGACCAGGCGCCGTTGGCTCGGTGCGCTCGTCGCGTTGCTCGCTTCGTCGATCCCGTGCTCGCTGCTCGTCTTGCTCGTGACCGTGTTCTACGAAGGGCTCCAGGGCAGCTCGTGGTTTCAGGCTGCGTTGCGCGGCGCGCTCGCCGCCGCCGTCGCGATCATGGTCTCCACCGCATGGGTGTTTGCAGAGCCGCACGTCAAGGCGGCGCCGTGGAAGGCGGTGGTCATCGTGCCCCTGACGATGGGCCTGGCGCTCGGCGTCGGCTTCTCGCCAATCACGATCCTGCTCCTCTCGGCAGTCGTCGGCCTTGCGTGGCCGGTGCCGAAGCACAGACCGGAGTCGACATGACGAAGCTGGTGCTGCTGTTCTGGATCTTCATCCAGAGCACCTGCACGTCGTTCGCCGGCCTCGGCTCGCTACCCGAGATTCGCCACGAGCTCGTCGATGAACAGCATTGGGCGACCGACGCGCAGATCGACCAGGCGATCGTGATCACGCGAACGACACCAGGGCCCGTCGGTGCGTGGATCGTCGCGGTCGGTTACATGGTGGACGGTTGGCCGGGCGCGGTCGCGGGATGGCTCGCGATGGCGGCGCCGTCGTTGATCGTGATCGTGCTCGTCGGATACTTCGGCAAGAGGGCGGAGCATCCGCGGATCCGCGGCATGTTGCAGAGCGTGGTGCTCGCGAGCGCGACGCTGCTGCTGCTCGCCGCGATCCCGATCGGACGAGACGCGCTCGATGGACCGTTTACCATCGCCATCACGCTCGTCGCGTTGCCGCTGCTCATCGCGAAGCGGATCAACACGCTGTGGATCGTCGGAGGTGCGGCTGCGATCAGCTTCGCTGGCGCGTTGATCAACGTCGCCCAGCTTCGTTGAGTTGAAGCTACTTGTCGAGCCAGGTCGCGACGCCACCGTGCCGGCTGCAAGCGCCGGGTCGGTGGGACGGCACGTGATTCACGTGCTCGATCGCTCGCAGCGTCTCTCGCGCCCGGGCGATCGCGACCGAAGCGCGTTCGAGCGCGACGGTCGGCGTGGCGCATGCGTTGCACCATTCCGACTCATGTCTCATTCAGCGCGCCGCGTACGCGGCACAGCGTTCATTCTCGCGGCCGCGCTCGCCGGCGGACCGCTCGCCGGCTGCGGGCGATCGAACGATAGCCCTCCGCCACCGGTTGACGACACGCGCGGCGGTGTCGTCGCACAGCGGCCGAACGAGGCCCCACGCGATCAGCACATGTCGACGCGCGGAAAGCTCGTCGTGCTCGGCGGCGCTGCGGCGTTGTACTACCTCTACAAACATCACAAGTCCGCGGCCGCCACGAGCGGCGCCGACAGCCAGTACTACTTGTCGAAGAATGGCCGCGTGTATTACCGCGATGCCGACCATCGCGCGCACTGGGTGACGCCACCGGCGGACGGCATTCAGGTCCCCGCCGACGAAGCGCGCCAGTACGAGCAATACCAGGGCTACGAGAACCGCACGACAGGTCACGACCTCGTCGGCGTCGGCACCGACAACGACGAATAACCAAGGGAGCGATCATGTCTGCACTCGATAGTCTTCTCGATTCCGTCAAGCAATCGATCGTCGATCACGTCCAGCAGGGCGGCTACCAGAACTTCGACACCGGCGGTCTGCTCGGAAAGATCACCGACCTGTTCGGAAAGCATCAGCAGCACGCCGATCGCAACGTCGCACCCGCGAGTCGCGATCCCTATGGCGATCCTGGCGAGCAACGCGGCGGCGGCGGCAACGTCAAAGCCGCGAGCCAGGATCCGTACGGCGATCCTGCGGACCAGCGCCGCTAGGCGCTCCAGGTGAAAACGCCGTGCACCCTCGCCCGATCGAATAGGCGCCGGCTTCTTCGTTCCGCAGCGAAGTCAGAGCAACGCGATCGAGCGTGGCCAGCTAGCACGGCGACGGCGTCCAGCGCCGCAGCACTGCGGGCGTGATCTTCATCGCGCCTTCGGATCGGGTTGTGCGGCCGGTTCCGCGGTCACGGGCACGCCCTCGTGCTCGAGCGCTTCAGTCGAGTTGTACGCCTGCAGCACCAGCCCGCCACGACCGTGATGGGCGCTCGGATCGAACCGATACGCCGTGACCGATCCATTCGCGACATCACCGAGGCGATCGATCGCGAGGATCTTCTGCTCGTCGAGCTGCTCGAGCAGATATCGAAAACACAGCACGATCACTTGATGGGCGACGATCGCGACGTGCTCGCGGGCGTAGTTGTGCTGGAGCTCCAGCATCACGCCGCGCAAGCGCTGGACCACGTCGCACCAGCTCTCGCCACTCGGCGGGCGGTAGTAGAACTTGCCGAGTCGCTCGCGCATCGCGATCTCGGCTGGGAACCGGGCCATGATGCCCGCTCGGGTCAGGCGGTCGAGGGCACCGAACTCTTTCTCGCGCAGGCGCTCGTCGATGATCGGCGTCGGGCTGTGCGGCACCTCGATGGTGGCGGCGATCGGCGTAGCGGTCTCGACGGCGCGGAGATAGGGCGACGTCAGCACGATCGTCGGGCGGTCATCCTCGTCACGGCGTTGCGTCCAGCGGGCGAGTGCGGTGGCCTGGGCCCGCCCTCGATCCGACAGAGGCACGTCGACGTCGCGCATCGCGATATCGATCACCTCCGCGCCGCTGGTCATCGCCTGATCGCGCGCGACGTTGCCTGCACTCTCGCCGTGCCGTACGAGCCACAGGCTCCGCGGCCAGGTCGACGACTCCGACGCGTGCTGGCGCATGCGCTACGGCGAGGGCAGCCGAGCAGCCTTCGCGGTCTCGGCCGGCACGTTCTGCATCGGGTGCGCGACGATCAGCTCTTCGAACATCACGAGCACCTGGTTGCCGAGAGCCGCGCGCTCGTCGGCGCTCAGCATCGACTTCACTTTCGGGAAGAGCTTCTGCTCTTCCTCTTTGTGCGCGTGATGGCTGACCTGCTCCTTCAGCACCTTCATCTTGGCCTTGAACGTCACGTGGTCGATCTGGCCCATCAGGTCGGCGAGCAGCCGCTTCATGCCGAGGTGCTCCTCGACGGATTCGTGCAGCTGATCGGTCGTGTCCTTTGACATCACGGCCGGATAGAAGATCTTTTCCTCGACGGTCGCGTGCGCGGCCAGGAGGTCGGCGAGCTCGGTGAACGCGCTGGAGCGGCGCTCGCCCTTCTCGATCTCTTCGAATAGCTCGTCGACCCGGTCGTGATGCGACGTGAGGACGTCGAGGACGTCGGAGGTGGTTTCTTGCCCGAGGATGCGCCGGATGATGCCCATGGCTCGGCGAGTTGCACATGAGAGGCCAGCGTTCCGCGCCGAAACTCTCGCCTCTAGTGCGCGCGGCCGCACGATCGCGTCAGCATCGCACGCACATCACCCGGCGACCGCGATCTGCGCTGGCGTCACCGGGACCGCGTTCGGGCTTGGCTTGACCTGCACGCCGCGGCGTTCGGTATCCGCTCGCGTGAGCTCGGCGCCGAAGAACAGGATCTGCGCCGAGTAGTAGATCCACACGACCAGCGCGACGACCGAACCGGCCGCACCGAATGGCGATGCGACCGTCGATCGACCGAGATAGAGCCCGATCAGGAACTTGCCGCCCGAGAACAAGACCGCGGTCACGAGTGCGCCCCGCCAGACATCGCGCCAGCGGATCTCGACGTCGGGAATGACCTTGAAGATCAACCCGAACAACACGACCGTGACGGCGATCGAGATCACGAGGTTGAGGATGTGCCAGACCACCGCGCCGCCCGGCAGCGTGTGCTCGAAGTACGCACCCATCGCGGCGAGCGCAGCGCTGAGCACGAGCGAGACGAGCAGCAGGAATGCGACGCCCATCACGAGCGTGAACGAGAACACCCGGTCGCGCAGAAAGCCTTTGACGCCGCGGCCCGGCTTGGACTCGACATGCCAGATCGTATCGAGCGAGGTCTGGAGCTCGCCGAACACCCCGGACGCGCCGAAGATTGCGAGTGCGATGCCGACGATCGCACCGACGATGCTCGATGAAGGGGTCTTTGCGTGCGCGAGGATCGACTGCACGGTGTCGGCACCCGTCGGGCCGAGGAGGCCGTCGAGCTGGCCGGCGATCTGGCCGCGTGCGGCGTCCTCACCGAAGATCAAGCCCGCGATCGAGACCGCGACGACCAGCATCGGCGCGAGCGATAGCAACGTATAAAACGCGAGCGACGCGGCGAGACGCGGTGCCTTGTCGACGAGCCAGTGGACACCGGTCGACTTCACGAGTTCGCAGACGCTGCTCGATCGGCTCGCCATGCCCTGGCTCGAAGCAAACGACGCGCCGGGCGGCGGCGGCTGAGGCGTGCGCTACCGCCCGATCCGAGCCGCCCACCGTGGTCCTGGGCGTGCAACACGTCCGCGCATGGCTCCAAGCAGCGCAGCGAACGTCGCGAAGGCCGCGCGCAAGGACAAGATCTTCATCGACTACCTGCGCAACGGCCGCAACGCGACGTTCATCGCTCCCTACTCGCCGCGCGCGCGCACGGGTGCGCCGGTCACGGTTCCGATCACGTGGGAAGAGCTCGCCGCCGGCGTCGATGCGGCTGCGTTCAACACGGTAACCGTGCCGAAGCGGCTCGCGTCGTTGAAACAGGACCCGTGGGTGGGCCTGAACACGACCCTGCAACGCGTGACTACCGCGGCGCGCCGCGGCGTTCTCGAGTAGCGATCACGGGAAGTAGCCGGCGTCGAACATGCCCGAGAAGTCGGGCGCGGCGCTCACGGTCGCGAGCACCGGCACGCCGAGCTGTTGCTCGATGGACTTCAGCAGCGCGCTGTGCGAGTACACGGTCGGCGTCATGCCGGTCTTGACGTGCGGACCGATCGCGAAGAACGGGATGATCTGGGTCGAGCTACCCTCGTCCCAGACCACGTAGACGATCGAATCGTGCGCCATCGCGTACGTGACGATCCGCGGCAGCTCGTTCGACAGCCAGGTATCGCCGCGCGTGATGTCGGTGCCCGAAGGGCAGCCAATGGCGCCGTGCATGTCGTTGCACAGGTTCGGCGTGATGAACACGTACGCCGGCATCGTCCCGGCTGCGAGGTCGGCAGCGAATGCGCTGTATGCCTTGTGGTGTGCCGCGCAATACGCGTTCGTCGAGCTCGGCGGGCTGCCGGAGACATCGGTGAAGAACACGAATGGGTCGTGCTTCGCCGCGTAGAAGCCGCTGCTCGCGATCGGACACGCGGCCGGCAAGTCTTCTTGATAGCTTCGCCAGTCAAGCCCGGCGGTCTTGAGCTGGGTCGCGAGGTGGAGCGTGCTGGCCGTGGAATTACCGGCGCTCGCGTCGCTGTCGTTCTTGAACGTGTAGTCGGAGAGCGCGTTCGTGCCAGCCTCCATCCACACATAGTGCGGCTCGCTCGGTACGTTAGCCGGCAGTTCATCGGTGAACATCGTCGCCCACGCCGACTCGGGCTTGATCGTGGTGTTGATGTACGGCGCCGCGGCGCTATTGTAGATCGCGGACGACGATTCGTTCTCCAACACGATCACGAACACGGTGCGATCAGACGGGATCGTGTTGCTACCGCTTCCCGCATCGTGCTGGCCGCTGCCGCTGCCGCCACCATCGCCACCGTTGGGGTTGCCGTCGGACGGATTGTTGTTCGAGCTCGAGCCGCACGCACTACTGGCGAGCAGAGCGAGCGCCACCGCTGCGTTCCTCATGGCCGAACCACACCACGCGTGTGCGGTCGGACGCAACGAGTTCTTTGGAGCCATCACTAACAGGTCTGCGAACGAGGATTAGACCTTCATGAGATCGGGGCGATTCTCACTCCGGGGAGCGGGCGATTGGTCTTCATCATACCTTCCTCGATTGGAGCGACCGATGAAGTCGTGTTCCCGCTCGGAGTGTCGGCGACATCGCTGATCTTCGCCATCGTGTACGAGGCGACCGGGAAGGACGTTGGGCCGACATCATATTTGTGGTGATCGCGAATGGCGTCAACGGCTGCTCGCCGCGGTGTTCCGCCCGATGCACCGGCTCCGTAACGTCGTCGTCGTTGGTTCCGAGCTCGTTGACGGAGCGCCGGCTGCGCCACTAGCCGCACCGCGGCACGCATCCTGCTTCTGGTCGACGCATGGCTCACGCGACGACCGAGACTAAGACCAAGAAGCATGTTTCCAAGCGCGATGGCACGGATGCGACCGCAGACGCGGGCAGCGACGCGAATTCGCAGATGACGCAGACGATCGACCGCGCTGCGGACTTCATTCGCGAGCAGCCGTTTCACGCCGTCGGGCTGGCACTCGGCGCCGGCTATCTCGGCCGGATCCTGTTCCGCGGCCCGCTCGCGACGCTCGCGATGCTCGGCGGCGTCGGTTATCTGGGTGCGCGTCTCGCCGCGAAGTAACGTGAGACCGCGCGGCTAGCTTCGATGCCGTGGCGTAGTCGCTCGCCGGCGCAACCCCGCGCGGTGTGCCGTCACGTCGGCCTCTGCATAGTGTGGTGGTCAACTCCGCCCGGTAAATGCAGTCGTGGGCTGCGGTCGCATCGCGGCGTTACGGTGGCATCACGATCTGCGACGCGTTCGCGAGGAGCTCGAGGCCGGCAACTTCGCAGTGCACGATCGCGATGAAGACCACCACGGCGGCATCGTCCCCGTGACTTCGAGCGCCGAGGAAGGAACGCGGTTCTCCGTGACTTGCCTCGCAGCGCCGGCGGCTCCGACGGCAGCAAGCTGCGCGCCTGATCTCGTAGGATAATACCGCGAGCCACGCGCGGGCGGTAAGGTCCACCGGCATGGACCCAGCTGTCGTGGCGCCCGTTCCGACCACCAAAGATCCGGTGTGTGGAATGACGGTCAAGATCGGCCTCGCGAAGGGCGGGACCGCAACCCATGACGGTCACGAGTACTGGTTCTGTAATCCGAAGTGCCGGGAAAAGTTCGTCGCCGATCCGGTGATGTACCGCGAGCGCGCGGCGGCAAGAGCTGCAGCACCTGCACCAGCGGCACAGCCTGCGCCCGCGGCTCCGCCGGCGGCTCCGTCCGCGGCGATGTTCACGTGCCCGATGCATCCCGAGGTCCGCCAACCCGGGCCAGGTGACTGCCCGATCTGCGGCATGGCGCTCGAGCCGGCGCTGCCGAGCCTCGACGACGCACCGAACCCGGAGCTCGTCGACATGACGCGGCGGTTCTGGATCAGTGTCGTCTTCGTCGTGCCGTTGCTCGTGATCGCGATGGGCGAGCTCGTCGACTTCACGCCCTTCGCACCGCGCACGCGGGCGTGGGTCGAGCTCGCGCTCGCGACCCCGGTCGTCCTCTGGGTGGGTGCTCCGCTATTCCGGCGCGGCTGGGACTCGCTGCGCCATCGCAGCCTCAACATGTTCACGCTGATCGCGATCGGCACCGGCACCGCGTATCTCTTTAGCCTGCTCGCGACGCTCGCGCCTTCGCTGATTCCCGCGACGATGCGCGATCACGCCGGCACCGTGCCGGTCTACTTCGAAGCCTCCGCGGTGATCGTGTGCCTCGTGGTCCTCGGCCAGGTGCTCGAGCTGCGCGCGCGCAACGCGACGTCCGGCGCGATTCGGGCGTTGCTCGGCCTCGCGCCAAAGACCGCGCGCAGGATCACGAGCACGGGAGAAGAAGATGTCGCGCTCGAGCTGATTCACGTCGGTGACCGGCTGCGCGTGCGCCCCGGTGAGCGCGTCCCGGTCGACGGCGTCGTCGTCGAAGGTGGCAGCAGCGTCGACGAATCGATGATCACCGGCGAACCGATGCCGGTCGAGAAGACCACCGGTGACCCGGTCAAGGGCGGCACGCTGAACACGACCGGCGGGTTCGTGCTCGAGGCACGCCGGGTCGGCCGCGACACGCTGCTCGCCCAGATCGTCGCGATGGTCGCCGAGGCGCAACGCAGCCGCGCGCCGATCCAGCAGCTCGCGGATCGGGTCGCCGCGTGGTTCGTGCCGGTCGTGCTCGTCGTCGCCGTGGCGACGGCCGTGGTCTGGGGTATCGCCGGTCCCGAGCCGCGACTCGCGCATGCACTCGTCAACGCGGTCGCCGTGTTGATCATCGCGTGTCCGTGCGCGCTCGGCCTCGCGACGCCGATGTCGATCATGGTCGCGACCGGTCATGGCGCGAGCCTCGGTGTATTGATCCGCAAGGCCGAGGCACTCGAAGTGCTCGCGCGCGCCGACACGGTCGTGATCGACAAGACCGGCACCCTCACCGAGGGCAAGCCGCGGCTCGCGAAGATCACGGTCGCGGCGGGCACGACCGAGGATGCCGCGCTCGAGCTCGCCGCGGCGCTCGAGCGGAGCAGCGAGCATCCCCTCGCGACTGCGATCCTCGATGCGGCGAAGCAGCGTGGGATCGCGGTCCCTTCGGCCAGCGACTTCGCCTCGGTCCCCGGCGGCGGCGTGAAGGGCACCGTGCGCGGCCACCAGGTCATGCTGGGCAACGCGCGGTTCCTCGCCACGCCGCTCGACGCCATTGCGAATCACACCGCCCCCGCCCAGACCGTGGTCTACCTCGCGGTCGACGGTGCCGCCGTGGCCGCGATCGCGGTCGCGGATCCGATCAAACCGACCACGGCCGAGGCGATCCGCGCGCTCCACGCCGAGGGCCTGCGCCTCGTCATGCTGACCGGCGACAGCAAGGCGACCGCGGCCGCCGTCGCCGGTACGCTCGGCATCGACGACGTGATCGCGGAGGTCCAGCCCGAGGGCAAGCGCGGTGTGATCGACCGGCTGCGTCGCGAGGGTAGGGTGGTTGCGATGGCGGGCGACGGCGTGAACGACGCTCCCGCGCTCGCGGCCGCGGATGTCGGCATCGCGATGGGGACCGGTACGGACGTCGCGATCCAGAGCGCGGGGATCACGCTCGTCGGCGGCGACCTGCGTGGCCTCGTCCGCGCCCGCCGGCTCGGCCGCGCGACGCTTCGCAACATCCGCCAGAACCTCGCATTCGCATTCGCGTACAACGTGGTCGGAATTCCGATCGCGGCGGGTGCGCTGTATCCGGTGTTCGGCTGGTTACTGAGCCCGATGCTCGCGAGCGCCGCGATGAGCTTGAGCTCCGTGTCGGTGATCACGAACGCGTTACGGCTGCGCGGACCGCGATCGTAGCGCCCGTTCGTTCGCAGTTCGTGGCATGGTGGCGGCATGCAGGGCCAGGTCTTGGTCGTCGACGACGACGACGATGCCGCACAGTTGATGACCGAAGGTTTGCGCAAGCGAGGGATCTCGGCGCGCTCGGTGTCGTCAGGGGCCGCGGCGCTCGAATATCTGCGCGCCAACCCGTGCGATGTCGTCGTCACCGACGTCCACATGGCCGGGATGACCGGCATCGAGCTGTGCGAGCAGATCAAGGCCTCGAACACCGACGTGCTCGCGATCGTCGTGACCGGCAACTCGGAGCTGCCGACCGCGGTCGCAGCGATTCGGGTCGGCGCGTTCGACTTCGTCTCGAAGCCGCTGAAGCTCGACGCGTTGTCGATCGCGGTATCGCGCGCACTCGACCATCTCGGTCTCAAGCGCGAGCTCCAGCGCTTGCGCGAGCACGCGGCGGAGCCCGGCCCGAGTGGCATCGCGGGGACGAGCCCGGCCATCCGCCACACGATCGACATGATCTCGCGGGTCGCAGACTCCGACGTCACGGTGTTGATCACCGGTGAGTCGGGCACCGGAAAGGAGCTCGTCGCACGCGCGCTCCACGATCAGTCGTCGCGCAACGGCCAGCCGTTCGTCGCGATCAACTGCGCTGCGATGCCGGCGCCGCTGCTCGAGAGCGAGCTGTTCGGCCACGTCCGCGGCGCGTTCACCGATGCCAAGCAGTCGCGGCTCGGGCTGTTCGTCCAGGCCGGCGCCGGCACGATCTTCCTCGACGAGATCGGCGAGATGCCGATCGAGATGCAGGTCAAGCTGCTCCGCGTGCTGCAGGAGCGCAAGGTGCGCCCGGTCGGCGGCGACGAGGAGGTCCCGTTCGAGGCCCGCGTGGTCACCGCGACCAACCGCGATCTCGAGACCGAGGTCGAGGAGAAGCGGTTCCGCGAGGATCTGTTCTACCGGATCAACGTCGTCGCGATCCCGGTCCCGCCGCTGCGCGCCCGCGCCGGCGATATCCTGCTACTCGCCCAGTTCTTCCTCAAGCGGATCGCGGCGCGGACCTCGAAGCCCGTCCAGGGTATCTCCGGTCCCGCAGCGCGCCTGTTGATGGATTACGACTGGCCCGGCAACGTTCGCGAGCTCGAGAACTGCATGGAGCGCGCGGTCGCGATCTGCCGGCTCGACGAGATCACGATCGAGGATCTGCCGTCGACGCTCGTCGATACCCCGCCGGAGAGCGCCGTGATGACAGCGCTGTCGCCCGACGAGCTGATCACGATCGACGAGATGACCCAGCGCTACGTGCGCAAGGTGCTCGCGATGTCGAACGGCAACAAGACGCACGCCGCGAAGGTGCTCGGGATCGATCGCCGTTCGCTGTATCGGCGGCTCACCGGAGCCGACAGCGAAGCGGCCGACAAGCAGCCCGAAAAGTAGTCAGGCCGGCTCGAGCGCGAGCAGTGGATCGCCGGCATTGACGTCGGCGCCGTCCGCGACGAGCACTTCGGTGACGCGCACGCGCGCGCCGCTGTACGTGACGCGGTTGAACGTCTTCATGACCTCGAGCAAGCACACGGTCGCGCCGGGCGCGAGCTCGGCACCGGTGGTCACGAACGCCGGCTTGTCGGGCGACGACCGGCTGTAGTAGCGCCCGCTCGTCGGGGCGCGGAACACGAGGCCGGCCGCAGCGGCGTGGCCCGCTTCGCTGGCGGCATCGTCGGCGGCCGCGATAGCGCCACCCGCGACGACGCGGAACAGCACATCGCCGTAACCGACCGCGCGGCGCGCTTCGCCGGTCTCGCCCGCGAGCTGGACCAGGCCGCGGATCTTCGGCGCGGCGAGGACGATCTTGCGACCGAGCACTTCGAGCTCGCCGATCGGATCTCCCGGCGCGACCAGGTGATCGGCGGCGACGGTGCGCCGAAACCAGCCGGGTTGTGGGGCGCGCAGCTCTTCGCCGTGGAGCAGTGCGGTGATCATCGGACGAGCACTCCGAGATCGTGCATCGACCAGATTCGCGGATTCTTGATCCGGCGCGAGCCGGTGTTCTGATACGTCATCTCGACGAGCGCCGCGAGATACGCGCGGAGCTCGCCGAGCTCGACGATCTCGTCGGTATCGAGCTGGCGTGCGGCGACGAACGGATCCATGTCGCGTTCGATCCGCGCCTCGGTCTCGCGCATGCCGTTCGAGATCTTTGCACGCTCGGCAGCGTCGGTCGCCTGGATCTCGAAGTTGTCGTCGAGCTTGGTGTTGTACGCGGCGATCGCGAGCGTGCGGCCTTCCATCACCGACAGTCGCGCGTAGGTCGTCGACAGCTGGACGATCGGATCGTAGGGCAGGCCGGCCATCGCGTAGTAACCAGCGCCGCTCGCCTTGCGCAGCAGCACCGTGAACATCGGCGTCGTGTTCGTCGAGTTCGTGTAGATCAGCGAGCTGCCGTACGCGAGCAGGCCGTGCGCCTCGGCTTCCTTGCCGATGTCGAAGCCGGAGATGTCCTGGAGCCAGATCAGCGGAATGCCGTCGTCGTTGCAGGCGCGCGAGAACGCGCTGATCTTCGCGATGCCGGCGCGATACAGGATCCCCGACGGGCGCTGCTTGCCGGGATGCTCGGGATCGCCGACGAGACCCTGGCGATTGATCACGAAACCGGCGTAGAGCCCGCCGACCCGGCCGACGCCGCAGATCATCTCCTCGCCGACGTTCGGCATGACTTCCCAGAACAGCGATTGATCACAGAGCCGGGCGAGCACCTGGTGCGCGTCGTAGGCCTCGCGGTGATCGCTCGGGATGATCGCGGCGAGCTCGGCGGTCGCGAACCTGGGATCGATCGGACCGAGGTCCCCGCGATAGAAATCAGCACCGCTCGACGGCAAACGGGCGACGTCACGGCGGATGCACGCGAGCAACGTGTCGTCGTCGGGGACCCGGACGTCGGCGCAGCCGGAGATCGCGACATGGACCTCGGGGCCGCCGATGTCGAGCGACGTCATCTTCTGCGACTTCGCACCTTTGATCAGCGCGGCGCCGGCGATCACCATGTACGCCTGCTCGGTCATGTACACGCGGTCGGAGATGATCGGCATGTAGCCGCCGCCCGCGATGCAGTCGCCGAACACGCCGGCGATCTGCGGCACGCCGGCGGCCGAGAGCAGCGAGTTCATCTTGAAGATGTGGCCCGCGCCGGTCGCGCCCGGGAAGCTCTTCGATTGTTCCGGCAGGAACAAGCCGCTGCAGTCGACGAGATAGACCGTCGGGACGCGCAGGCGCAGCGCCATCGTCTGCGCGCGCTGGATCTTCTCCGGCGTACGCGGCCACCACGCGCCGGAGGCGACGGTGTTGTCGTTCGCGATCACCATGCACCAGCGGCCTTCGATCCGCGCGAACG
>JBDUAS010000619.1:0-1595 GCA_040004535.1 Deltaproteobacteria bacterium | reverse complement strand
TTTGCGCGGGGCCGGCTTCTCGCATCTGGACCGGCTGCTACTCGTAGCGCAGCGCGACGATCGGGTCGAGGCTCGCGGCGCGCCGTGCGGGCCAGACGCCGAACACGACACCAACGAGCGCCGAGAACAAGAACGCCGCGGCAACCGCGCCGAGCGAGACATCGGTGTTCCAGTGCAGCCCGTAGCGCATCCCGATCGCGGTCCCCGATCCGACGATGATCCCGATGATGCCGCCGAGCACGCAGAGTACGACCGCCTCGATGAGGAACTGCGCGAGAATGTTGCGTCGCGTGGCGCCGAGGGCCTTCCTGATCCCGACTTCACGCGTGCGCTCGGTGACGGAGACGAGCATGATGTTCATGATTCCGATGCCGCCGACCAGCAGGCTCACGGTCGCGATGCCGGCGAGAAGGAGCCCGAATACCTGCGTCGTCTGCTGCGCGGCATTGAGGAAGTCGGACTGGTTGCGAATGTCGAAGTCGTCGTCCCTCCCGCTCTGCAGGCGATGCTGCCGCCGCATGATACTCTCGATCTCGGTCATCGCCTGCGGAATCTCCGCCTCGGAGTTCGCGAGCACGTTGATCGACTGCAGATTCTTCGTGTCGAAAACGCGGAAGCGCCCGGTGTTCAGCGGAATGAGCACCTGGTCGTCGGGGTCGTTGAAGCCGGTGGCGCCGCCCTTCGACGCGAGCACCCCAATGACCTCGAACTGAATCCCACCGATGCGAATGCTCGAGCTGACCGCAGATTCCGGCGGATCCGCGCCGAGATTGGTGGCGGTGGTGGGCCCGAGCACGACGACGCGCTGGCGGCCGTTGTCATCGGCCTCCGTGAACATTCGGCCGGCGGCGAGCGAGAACTTGCGCACGTCGAGGTAGTTGGGCGTGGTGCCGATGACGCGCGTGCTCGTGTTGCGATTGCGATACTGCAGCTGCAGCGTGCGCGACATCTCCGGCTCGACGCCCGCGAAAAACGTCCCCTTTTGCGCCAGCGCCGTCGCGTCCTCGACGAACAGCTTCGCGCGATCGGCCGATGACGCGACGCCTCCGGAGAACACCTGCCCGGGGACGACGGTGAGCATCGTGGTGCCGAGCGATGAGATGCGATCGTTCACGGCCTGCTGCGCGCCGCGCCCGAGCGCGACGACTGCGATCACCGCGCCGACGCCGATGACGATGCCGAGCATGGTGAGCAGCGAGCGCAGCTTGTTGACGCGGAGCGCGCTCAGGGCGACGACGATGATCTCGGTGAGGAGCATGCGATTACGGCGGCCGGGAACCGGCGGGCGGCGTTGCGCGCGCGCCACCGGCGGCGCCCGCGCCCGCGCGCCCGCCGCCCTGCGCGCCGGTCGTCGTCTGGTTCACGCCCGGCAGCGCCATGCGGCTCTGAATGCGCTGCTGTAGCTGCAGCCGGTTCTGCTGCAGCATCGCCGCGTTGATGAGCGCGACGTTGTCGCCCTCGTTGAGCCCCGAGAGCACCTGCGTCACGTCGTAGTTGCCAACGCCGAGCATCGCCATGCGTGGCTCGAAGGTCCCATTGGCCGCGACGAAGACGAGCCCCGCGTGCGGCTTCGTGTTCCCTGCAACCGGCGTCTC
>JBDUAS010000138.1:0-18012 GCA_040004535.1 Deltaproteobacteria bacterium | reverse complement strand
TGCGGTAGGAGTGGCCGGAGATGAGGCCGACTTCGAACCGCAGCTCGGTGCCGTACTTGTCGTTTGCTGCACTCGCGCCAGAGGGCAACGGGTCGGCCTCCGAGGTGAGGCTCCAATGGTTGGCCGCCGGATCGACGGTCGCGGGTGTTCCGACATGGTTGGCGTCCTCGGTCGCGCTCTTCCACGAGCCGAAGATGGCAACGGGATCGTAGGCCGGGCCGCCCTTCTGCATATCGCCCGCCGTGCAGCTCGGGTCGACCGAGAGATCGGTGATGAACACCACCGGGCGAAGCGGTCGCCCCACCGTGTCAACGCACGCAGGATCTCCCGTCTGCGGATAATGGACTGCGGCTGGGTCTGTCGAGAGTGGCGAGACCGGAAAGCTCGACGTCGCGCAGCCCAGGGTGAGAGCGTGCTCGTCGTTGTAGTAGACCTGGATGATCGCGGGCGACGCGCCGCCACCCACGGCGTTGACGGCGACCAGGGTCGTGCTCTCGACGAAGCTCGCGGCCGGATATCCACAGTTGTCGTTGCCGCCGGTCGCGGGCGGAATCGTGATGCCCGGCGTGCACGATGGAGCTCCCGTCGTGGCGCTGCAGGTCCCCCCGACGGTACCGCTGGTGGATGTGCAGTCCGATCCGTTGCAGCAGAGGTTCGGCACCGGCGATGGCTGCGGCGTGCATGTCAGGTTGGGCTCGCAGCCTCCGGTCGAATCACAGAGGCAGCCTTGGCTCCCGACAATGCACGTGGTCGGCGCACCGGAGGCTGCGCCCGGGCCCACATCCGTGGTGCCCCCGTCGTAGCCGCTTCCGGTTCCGCTCTTGGAGCCGCAGCTCGCAAGCATCATCGTCAGTGCGGCAACACCACCTCGACCCATCACGAACCGCGCGCGTTTCGACATCGGGCTACTTTCTGCTCTGTCTGGAGAAACCCCCAGGCACGTGCATTTTAGCAAAGCGTACGTGCCGCGACGGCAACCCGTCCAGCAGTAGTCGCGCGAGCACCGCCGCGATCTTGTTGCCCCACATGTGCTCCTCCGTGAGCTGTTTTCTCATCGGCGGTCTGCCGATCCACTCACGATCTTGCGGCCATGGGCGCCTACGTCATCGGCGTCGTCGCAGCGCGAGACGTCTGGATACGCTGACTCTCGAAACACGTGAGCCAGCAGATCGCGCGTTTCCGTGGAGGGTCGACCACGCGTGCGACTTGCACCCGCTCCCGACGAGCTCGCCTGCGGAGCTCTGGACTACGCGGAGCGGCAGCGCGCGATCACCACCGTCGGCGCCGCGCTGCGCGCGATAATCTCCGGAGAATTGCGGCAGGTACTGACCGACGTTGTCCCGCGGCGAGCGGCGCGGTGGCGGGCACCCAGATCGGTGCGCTAAGCTAGCGCGGTTGTGGCGCCGGCTCGTACCACGGCTCGGTGTCCGCCATCGACCAGTTCGGCTTCGAGCAATCGCGATAAACGGCGTGGGTGGAATCGAGGTTGAGTGGACCTTCCCCGCGACACGGGATGTGGCTGGTATCTGGTATCCCCGTCGCCAGGCCGACGCGGCTGATCAGCCACCAGTACGAAGGCCATTCGATCGGCCACGCGATCCAGCTTCGCGCAGGTTGACCATCGCTCGCGATCGCTGGTTCAAACTGGAGTCCGAACGCGGTCTTCACGGCGAGCGGCTCGAGGTCGTGTCCTGGATACTTGAGGAACTTTACGCGCCTGACTTTTCCGGTTTCATCGATGTCGAGCAGCATCCACGCTCGAGACCACGCGTCCGAAGTGATGGCCGCATCGCTGTACTCGGGAGCCGGACGGAGAAAGATGTTATCGATTTCTCCGCGCGGAAGATAACGCTTCTTGGGTTTGGCCTTGACCTTGGGTGCGGGCGGCGAGCCTTCGATCACGATGACCTCATTGCCGCGGGTGGTCGGTGCTGGGTCGCTCTCCGAGCTGCGGGGAACCATGATCATCAGGATCGTCGCGACGAGAAACGTTCGCATGAGCAAAGCATCCATGGTTGTTGGTCGCGGGCTACCTTCCGGCGGGTGACAAGCGTTCACAGGACGCGTGGCGCTGGCAACACTGCGACGCGCGATCAACGCCACACCATACGACTGCGACATGCCGACCTCGCCACCGTCGAAGATCTGAGGATCGAGAGTTGCCAGCTTGGAATCACTCGTGACGATGCAAGTTGGTCGCATGCGTTGGTTCGTCATCGTCGCCGTTCTACTCGCTGCCCGTCTCGCCCATGCCGATTGTGATGCCGAGCCGCGCACCGACTACTCGTTGTTCCTCGGCGTGCAGGACGTCATCAATCGGCCGAGCGTGCCGACGGCAACCAACCACCCCTTTCCGCTGTTCGTGACGGTCGGCGGGCGGTGGGAGCTCGGCGCGGAGTTTCTGTGCGAGCCCACGCACATGCGCGTGTCCTTCGCAGCGAGCGTTCGCACCGAGACCAATCGCGCCGCGTATTACCCGGACGTCAATCCAGAGGCCCAAGCGATCGAGCATACCTACGCGAAGCTCCAGCTCGGCGGCGGTCTCGAGATCCAAGCCGACGGCCCCTGGTGGGTTCACGTCGGTGCCGAGAAGGTTGTCGGCACCGGTTACGAGCTCGCCCTCGGCACGCGCATCCGCTCCGCCGATGCGGAGGTGGCCGGCGTCGATCTCGTGGTGACGACGCCCGCATGCTCGGGCTGCGCGTTCACTCCGTCGATCGGCGTGATGGTGAGCGGCGGACTCGAGGGCAGGTCGAACACCGCGGCGTACGTCTCGGTCGGAGTGATGGTCGTGGTGGCCGTGCTCGGTGGGGTCGGCTACATGTTGAGCAACTGCGATTGCTAGATCTCGACGAGAGATCAGTGCACGCCGTCGCGACCGCCCGACCGTTCAAGCGCATGAGCATGGTCGCGCCAGGTCATGGATTGTGGCTGGGGAACTCGGTCCGCTTGTGATCTTTGCCCTCGAGCGCCTGTTCCAGGCCCGAGCGGGACTCGTGGAGTCGCATGGTCGGATCATCTGCGGTGACCGGCCCCTCGTCGCTCGGTTTCATGTCCACACCAGCGCGCTCCATGTATTCGCGAGCGAGTTGCAACGAGACCTTCGAGTACGCGTTCGGATATCCCCCTCCGATGTCGGAGTGGGAACCCGGAAGGCTGAGCTCGCTGATCCGGGGATCGTCGTGCGCGGGATCCACCGCACTCGAGAGTGGAAATGCCTGACGTTTCTCATCACGCGCGGTCAGGTGTAGGACGTTCTCGGCGTTGGCGGGGATCGACAGGTCGAGCTTCGAGCCGTCGAGATTGCGGTTGCGGTCGTCACCGGCCAGACCAACCGACCCGACAGTGTCGAACAGGATCATCACGCCGATCCGCGGCGCTTCGAAGTTCTGGGCGTAGCTGCCATCGGGCCGCTCGGATCCCAGGTCCGGAACGCCGAGCCGGTTCAGCTCGTTGATGAACGCGCGAGCCGTCGCCGCGCCACGGCTGAACCCAGACACCACGAGCACGACCTTCGCGGCGGGGTTGGCTGCCTTGATCGAATTGATCCGTGCGACGAGCGAGGTGTACGCGCTCTTGATCCGGTCGTGCATCCCGAGACCGGCCGCACCTCCGAGGACCTTCGACGCGGCTGACGTTCCAACGCCCACCTCGTAGATCTTGTTCTCCGCCGGGCCATCGAACTGCTCGTTGATCAGCGCCGGGTTGGTCTGAAACGCCATCTCGTCGCGATCGTTCCACGTCCCGTCGAAGCTGATCTCGATCTGCACCTGGTTGGGGTTGTGATCCTTGATCGAGCTGACATGGAGCGATCCCATCTTGGCCTGCACCGCTGCGATCGCCGCGCGATCATCCTCGGTCAGCGGCCTCCCAGACTTGGCCCTCTCGAGCGCTTCGGCGGGGTCGATCGGGTGTGAACTGGTCTCGCGACCGGCCATGATCGCGTCGTAATCCGCGCGCTGCGCGGGTGACAGCGCGGCCACGTCCTTGTCCTTCTTATCGCGCTGGATCGGGAGAGGCCCGGGCTCCGCCGCTACGCCTGCCGGCGCGTCAACATGCGCGGTCTGGCTCGCGATCGCTGCCTGGACGGTGGCGTTGCCGAGCTGGCTCGCCGCTGCGATCAGGATCTGCTGCGCGTCGCGGGGATACTGCTGGAGCAGCTGCACGAGCGATGCGCTGTCGCCGCGAGCGATCTGCGCGAGCCGGCCTGCGATCTCGGGGCGCAGGTCGGACGCTGCCCCGTGGCCGGCTGCTGCGGGCGCCGCGGTGGGGCTCGGCGCGGATTCGCGTTGTCGTTCCATCGTTGACTCTTTTCGGCGCTCGGTTCGTCGCGCGCGGCACAATCGTAGTGCCAGCACCGATGCAACCGCGGCACGCCGACTGACACCACCTCGCAGCGGTCGCGCTGGCTGTCGCGCGGAACGTCGAGGCCGCGAGCGCGGCGGCGAAGATCTGCGCGACAGCGTGTGGATGAACCGTGGTGGTGCGGCAACGAAACGTGAGCCGGACTCGGTGACGGTGGACCATGCTGCGGCGCGGCCTCAGGGGGACCGGATCCGGCGCAACGAGGACCTCACTCTCGCGCAGCCAATCGATCACGAGCTCGCCTCGTTTGCGGCGATCAGCCGGCATCACGGACCCGCATCCGTCCCGCAGCCCGATCTGCACGACGACGATCGCGATCACGACGAACGGGAGTCTGGTAGCCATCGCGGCTCGAACGTACGATCCGATGGATCCGTTCAGGGACTCCCGCGATGGCCTGGGATCCGATGCCGTTCTGCAGGTAACCTTCGAGCGCGGCGAATGCGCACCATCGCGTCATGAGGACAGCGTCGGGCGCCTACGCTGAGGAGGTGCCGAACAGCCGGTCGAGGATCGGCAGCGTCGAGGCGAAGTTCGCCGGCGCGAGCTCCTCGCGATGGTGGCGCGCGTGGAAGGCGGGCGTCGCGAACGCGTCAGTAATCATCCGCGCCGATGAGGGCGATGAAGCTGTAGAGCGTGACGAGCGCGCCGATCGACAACGCGCACAGCACGATCCAGTACAACTTGGCTCCGGGGCCGGACTCGAGACGCTCGAGCTCGGGAGACGAATCGGACGGCATCGGACCACTACGCGCGAGGCTGGCGCGCTATTCCCGGGTCGCAATCGCGCGCGAGGTTGCCAGTCGATTGCTCTCGTTGCGGCGAGCACAGCGTGCGCTACGAGCCGCATGAAGCGTTGGCGCGGTCGATGTCAGGGCTTCCACGGTTCGCAGCTCCTGATCGATCGCTGCGAAGTCGCAGACCACTCCGAATTGTCGAGACTCTGGTTTTGGCATTGCCCTGGGTCGCACTGCCAATACCGAGCCGGCGCGGCGATCAGATTCTTCGATGGAGCGTCACGCTCACGGGCGATCCGGATCCACCCGATCATCCTGGATTCCCTCGACCGCCCGCAGCAGGTCAAATGCGGTCAGGATGCCCTCGAGCTTTCCGTTGTCACCTACCAGCACGCGGTGAATGCCGACGTCACGCATCAGCCGAGCGACCTGCGATGCCGGTGTGTCGGGAGAGACCCAGATGACGTCGGACGTGCCTACATCGCTCGCGACCAGCGCCTCGAGCTGTTCGCGCGCCCCACCGGAGCTGCTCATGGGTTGGGGATCGATCTCGTCATCGTGTACCTGATCGGAGATCCGTAGCAGGTCGGTGCCGGAGAGGATGCCGACCACCTTGCTGGCGCTATCCACGATCGGAGCGCCGCCGATGTTCGCGACGACGAACAGGTGTTGAACCTCCAGTACGGGGGTGTCCGCTGCAATCGTGAGCGGATGCGGCGTCATCAGGTCGCGCGCGCGGTGGTGCATTGGTAGATCTAACCTTCTTCCGTCTTGCGACGGTTGCGAGTTGCCCCCCCATTCAAACCGTGCGTGCGGTTTTCCCGCACATGGCTTACCGGTGGTCGTTCAGAGCGCGGCAATCGTGAAAGGCGTGTCGTGTCCATCGCCGCATTTCTCCAGCTCGCGAATTTCGCCGATGCGTTGCCGGTCGCGAAGTAACCCCCCAGCCTCGACTCACCCGATCGATCTTCGCGATCGTTATGCGCTGTTACGCAACGTGCGCGCCGATCAGGAGTCGGGAGCTCACGCGTCGACAGAGCGCATACCGCACGCCGAGCGTAGCCGCGCAGCGCGAGCGCCCATTCCGTCGAGAACTGCGAGCCTTACAGTGGATGCCATGACCGGCCCTACTGTCGACACTCCGATCGCGATCAGGTCCTCGGCCACGCTCGGCGCAGGTTTCGAACAACGAATTCGCAACCAGCTGGGGCGGTGCATCCGCACGCCACCTTCGTGTAGCGCGCGACGGTTCGCCTCGAAGACATCAACGGGCCCAAAGGCGGAATCGACAGCGCATGTCGGATCAAGCTGGTGCTCGCGGGCAGGCCGTCGGTGCTGATCGAGAAACGTGCAGCTTCTTACGATGTCGCGTTCGCGCAGGCCATTCGCTCGGTGAGCAGTGCGCTGCACCGGACCCGCGTCAAGCACCAACTCCCGGACGCGGCCGTCGCGCAAGTCGACGCGGCGCTCCGCCAACCGCGGCAAGCTCAGCCAGACCAAGGAGCGTGCGGTTGCTGCGGCGCTCGCGCGTCCGTCGTCTCGTTCGACGCGCCGCCGCTGATCCGGCGAGAGGCACTTCGTGGCGAAGACCTCTCCGTACCGCGCGCAGGCGCGGCACGACTCACGCGCGAACGGCGCGACGCCGCAGGTCCTCGATGAGCGCGCGATAGCCGTCGTCGTCGTCCTGCTTCGCGCCGCGGTCGGGGTTGGGTAGGCGATCGAGCGCGTCCGGCTTCGTGAGGAGCTCGTCGTCAAAGATGAAGTACTCGACGTAGGTGCCCTCGTCGTCGTCGGTCCTACCGCACGCGAGGTGCGACTCGGCGTCGGCGTCGATGTAGTTGCGGATGTGATCGAGCACCTCTTGCGAGGTGGTCGGCATGGCCGCACCGTCCTCGAGCACGTTCGAGAACATGCGCGAGAGATCGTAGCGCTCTTCGGCACGCAGCTTTGGTGGCCAGTTCTCCCAGTCGGTCGTGCGCCAGCCGCTGGCGAACCAATCAAGCATGCTCGCGGCGGGGTAACGGATGAACCGCCGGCGCTCGTCCAGATGATCGCTGCTCGTCCACAGCGCGAGCCAGTAGCAGTACCGCACCTCCGCATCGACGGTCGGCTTCTGGATCGGGCTCGCGACCTCCGCAGCTCGAGCGATCCGCGCGAGCACAGCTTGTCGCGCAGTGAAGGCCTCGACCACCGACGGCGGCGCGACGACGCGCCACGCACGCTCGAGGCGAGCTCGGCAAGCTGCTTGGTCGACCTGCGCGAGCCGCGCGAGCACCACCGCGAGCTCGCGATAACGCGTGGTCGTGAAGTACGTCGTCGCGTCGGAGGCGATCACCTGGTCGCGCTCGTCGAGGTCGGCGACCGCGAACATCACCGCCGTGCCGTCCTCGACGAGGCGCGCGACCACGGTATCGCCGACCTTGACGGCAGGAGCGTTGCCGTCGACCACGGTCACCATGGGTAGCGTGCGAGCCGTCGCGGTGACGGTTGCCCAACTCGTCGCGCGACCGGGTTCCGATCTCGGCATGGCTTTCGAGGTGATGATAACGGACTTCGCGAGCAGTTCGAGCCTGGCGTTCCGCGATCGCCTTGTCCGCGCTCACACAGCGAGCGCCGATCACCAGCATGCCGCGGCCCTGCTCGCGCGCGACGGCCTGAAGAAGCTCGGTTGCCGTGAGTGCGAGACGGCACAGCGGCCACTCTGCGGGACCATCGCAGCGTGCCGCGCAGCTGCTTGCACGTACGAGGCGCAGGGTGTCGCTCCTATCAACTCGAAACCAGCGCTTTTAGATCGAATTGATGCGGTCGTTGCGGGCGCCGTTCGTCGGATCCCAGTGCAGGGTGAGTGCGAACGTTCCAGTCAGCACGAGCGGCTCTGCGTACGACAGCCGCGATAGCTGCGCGTAATCCGAAGGATCGATCGCATTCGGATCCGGCAGCG
Organism: Deltaproteobacteria bacterium; assembly: GCA_040004535.1. Classification (GTDB taxonomy): domain Bacteria; phylum Myxococcota_A; class Polyangia; order Haliangiales; family Haliangiaceae; genus JABFXX01. Next base: position 9,969 of record JBDUAS010000138.1, on the reverse strand, counting down.
GTAGGTGACGCTCGGTGACCGACATCGTCAGGCTGAGATCGACATGGCGGCCGATCTGAAACGTCACGTTTGGCGTCGCGGTGAGGATCACGCGACGTCCCGGATGGTCGAGCTCGAGGTCGCTCTGCAGCGTGAGTCCGTACGCGATGCCATCGCGGCGAACGCTGCCGACGGCGTCGATGCCGCTGACCGGGTAGTGCGCGAAGTGCTCGCCGAGGACGTTGCGGATGTTGTAGCGCTCGTAGGCCCAACCGAGGTGATAGAACACGCCGAGTCGATTGCCGCGCGGGTCGTCGGCGGGAAACACGTCGTATTCGAGCGCGCCGCGTGCGTGACCGTTGTACGCGTACTGCGCCTTCGGATCTGAGATGCCGGTGTACCAGCCGAACCCGACCGACCACGTGTCGTTCAGCAGCTTGATCGCCTCGCCGCCGAAGTTGAACTGCCACTGCTTGACGTCGAGCGAGACCGTCGAGCCGTCGTCGAGCGTGAGCGGCGGTTGGTAGTTGAGGCCGCCGCTCGCCGAGACGAGCGCGAGCGCGCGGAACTCTCGCTCGAGGTAGGTGCCTTTGAGGTCGAGCTCGCCGTTCGCGCTCTGATACTTGTTCGTGTAGCTACCGTTGCCACGCCACGCGACGGTGACGCCCCACGGCGAGGTCTCGACGACGCCGTTCGCGGTCTGCTTCGGCGCGGTCAGCGTGACGTTGACAGCTTCCGGATAGCGCGCGGCGACGAACAGCGCGATACCGCGCACGAACACCGGCTCGAGCACCGCGCGTTGTTGATCGTCGGTCATCCGCGTGTCGACCATGGCGTCGAGCTCGATCACGTCTGGTGCACCCGGCATGTGACCGACGAAGCGCAGATGGATCTGATCGTCGAGCGAGACGGCGTTCGCGGTCGCGTAGACGACGACATCGGCGCCCGCACGCGGCGAGCTCAGCAGCACCTTGTTCGCATCGACGAAGCCGAGCAAGAACGCGGGGCAGAACTTGGTTCGTCCAACCTGCTCGCACTCGACGTCGACACGAACCTGCGACGATTGCGCGTGCGCGATCGTGCACAGCAACAACAACAACAACAACGACAACAACAACGTACGCACAGCGAAGCACTGTAACTAACTTCTGCCGTACCAGAGGTGCGACACCCCGCGGCCTCGTGTTCAGCGAGTGGCGCCGGATCTCGTCGCGGCGACCTGGATGAAATCGCAGCGGCTGAGTGTCATGCGTGCATCGTGCCCCACGCCGGTTGACCGCCGATCTGGACCATTCGGCAGGTACGGAACGCACGCGATACGCTCGGAGCACGCACCCGCGGGCGAGTGCGGCGAAGCTCCTCGGCTCGGGCCGCCATAAATCCTGCCGATTCAATCCCTGAAGACGACGGCTAATTATGCTCCGCGCGATAGTCGGCGAGCATCTGGGTGACCTTGTCGAGCAGGTCCTGCGGCACCAGATGGGATTCATCCAGCCCCTTGCGCCCAGCACGCGCAGCTTCGAAGAACTCGGCGCGGAACTTCTTGCTGACCGGCGATGACTTCACGCCGAGGTGTTCGTAGGTTTCACCGAATAACTTCTGATCCGAGCGCTTGTTGTCCGCGTCGATCCTCGCGCCCAGCTTTGTCGCGTTCTTGCGTACGATCACCTGCTGATCAGGCGGCAGCGCATCGAGCGCACTTTGGCGCACCACGAAGCAACCCATCTGATACCCGAGACGCAGGTCGGTGAGGTACTTCGTTCCCACGTACCACTGAAACGCGAGAGCAGCGACAGGCGTGGTCGCGAACCCATCGACGCGCTTGTCGTCAAACGCCTTCCGCGCCTCCTCGAGATTCGTCGCCACGATCTCGAGCTTCAAGGCCGTGGCTTCTTTCAGCATCACGTCGTTGAGGTCCCACGCCCACAACCGGGTCTGCTGGAGCGCGGCCATACTCGTGATCGGATCGCGCGTGAACATGACGAGCGGACCGAGGCTGCCGGTCGTCAGCAACTCGTAACCTGCCTCGTGCGCTTCGGCCTCGAGCGCAGGGTTGAGCTCGCCGAGGACGTACGTCGCCTCCTCTTGGTTTTGGAACAGACCGACGACGTCGAGCACGCGCATCGATGGCATGACCCGTCGGCACACCGGTCCACCGGACACCGCACCATCGAGCTTTCCAGCTTCGAGGCGTTTGAAGACCTCGTCCTCGCTGCCCGCGATCCCGTTTAGATACAACTTCGCTTCGACCTCGCCTTTGGTCTCCTTCTCCACGTCGTTGGCAAACCTGTGAAAGATGTTTGCCCACGCGGTGCCGTCCGGTGCCGCGGTCGCGATTCGCAGCTTGTGTTTGAGCTCGTCTGCTGCCGCAGGACGCCCGGCGAACGACATCATTGCTAGCGCTGAAACGACGAAGCAATTCGTGCGCGTCATGACACTCCCCCTCCCGTTACATGTTCAGTACGACGTGCAACGTCTCGCCAGCCCGAGATTCGATCGTGATCTTCTTGCTCTGTGCACCCGAGGAGTCCCGGAGCTGTAGCGTGTGGCGGCCCGGTGCCACGCGAAGGCCCATCGCGGGTGTCTCGATCGCGCTGTTGACGCCGTCGATCCAGATCTCTGCCTCGGCGCTCGAGTCGACACTGACCTCTGCGTGCGGCGATGGATCGATCTCCATCGACAACGTGAGCTCGCTATCTTTGTCTTCGGGTTTGATCGCCCGCGTCACCGGCGCATAGCCGAGCTTCTCGATACGGAGCTCGTGATAGTCATCGTTCGTGACGGCGAACGTCGCTGGCGCAATGCCCGCCAGTTGATTGTCGAAGAAGATCGTCGCACCGCTAGGCATGCTGTGCACGGTAACGCTGTGCTGCGCGTTCGGAAGATTCACCACGAGCGAGGCACGACCGGTCGCTGGCATCGTGATGTGGCGCTCCACGGTCGCCGTGCCTGGGGCGGCGATACGAAGCGTATGTGGCCCGGCAGCGAGACCGTGGACGGCGACGGGCGTTCGATCGACCTGTTTTTTGCCATCGATCTCGACCGTCGCGCCTTCGGGATTCGTGACGACGAGAAGATCGTACGCTGGCGCCGGCGCGTCGACGAGCTTGGCCATGCGGGGAGCTTGCGATGACGCCCATTTCGCTCGAGCGACGACCATGCCGCCCACGCCACCGACGGCGAGGCTGGTGGCGACCACTAGCGCGATCGGAATTCGCCGCTCCGGCGGTGCCGGCAGGTTGCCGCTCTGGAGTCCGCTCGACGACCGTCGCCGCCGGTCGTCCGCCTTTACGAGCGCACGTGCGAGCTCGCGGGTGTCGGGGTAGCGATCGGCGGGGTTCTTCGCGAGCGCGCGTGACAGCACGCCGGCGACCTGCGGTGAGATGTCGAGCAGCTTCGGCGGCTTCTCGTGGATCTGGCGATAGAGGATGTGGACGACATCCTCGCCGGCGAACGGTGCGTGGCCCGCGATCATCTTGTAGAGCACGCAGCCGAGCGAATAGACGTCGGTGCGCGCGTCGATCTTCCGGCCTTCGATCTGCTCGGGCGCCATGTACTCGGGTGTGCCGAGGAGCTGACCGGACCGCGTGAGCTCGGTCTCGGTCGTCGTCGCGAGCTTGGCGAGACCGAAGTCGATGATCACGGGCTGCTCGCCGACCTCGGCATCCGAGCCCAGGATGATGTTCGCGGGCTTGAGATCGCGATGGACGATGCCACGCGTGTGCACCGCGTGGAGTCCCCAACAGAGTCGCACCGCGATGTCGAGCGCTCGTCCGCACTCGAGGCGCGTGTTCTGTTCGAGGACCTGCTGGAGCGTCGGGCCGCGCACGTACTCCATTACCAGGAAGGTCGGATCGCCGACGACGAGATCGAAGAAGCGCGCGACGTTCGGGTGACTGATCGAACCGATCGCTTCGGCCTCCTTCTGGAAGCGCCGCCGGAACTCCAGGTTCGCGATCAGCTCGGGCTTGAGTAGCTTGACGGCGACCTCGATCGAGATCGCGGTGTTCTGCGCGACGAAGACCTGCCCCATCGCGCCGACGCCGAGCAGCGACTTGAGCTCGTAGCGCCCGCCGATGGTCTCGCCGATCGTGAATTCCTGGCGGCGAAGCTTGCTGATCAAAGCATCGGGCAGCGTCTCCAGGCGAGACACGCCACGCTCCTCGGCCACCTTGCGTTCCCGGTCCGTCTTCATCCCCGCCCGAGCAAACTCTATCAGGTCGACTGAGCAATGGAGTGAGCAAGGTTTGCTCACTCGGTCGGGCAATCCGGCCCGCGTTGTAATCGCGACCACACGATCGAGCCGGCACGCGGGTTGAAGTGGCAGTCGTCATGATGCAGACCCTGCGGTACGCGCCGTGCGCCAAGGAACCCATCGTCGCTGGCCGCTACGCGCTCCTCGGCCAGCTCGGGGAAGGCGGCATGGGACGGGTCTATCGCGCTCGCCACATCGAGCTCGGCAAGGTGTTCGCGCTCAAGGTCATCGCACCAGCGTTCGCCGGCCAGACCGAGGCGCGAGCGCGGTTCAACCAGGAGGCCAAGCTCGCGAGCGAGATCAAGCATCCCAACATCGTCTCGATCGTCGACTACGGCGAGGATCCGAGCTTTGGCGCGTTCATGGTGATGGAGCTCGTCGAAGGCGAGCGGCTCTGCAGTCAGTGCGACCCGATGTCCGTGCGACGGACCCTCGAGATCCTGGGGCAAATCGCCGACGCACTCGATCATGTCCACAAGCGCGGGATCGTGCACGGCGACGTCAAGGCAGAGAACATCGTGCTCGCGACCGAGTCGACCGGCACGCGGCGGCACCGGATCGCGCGGCTCCTCGACTTCGGCCTCGCGCGCCGCGGTCACGAGGACGGGGACCGAACCATCAGCGGCACGCCGGCTTACCTCGCCCCCGAGCGGATCGCGGGTGGGCCGGCGAACGCGGCGGCTGACGTCTACGCGCTCGGCGTCCTCGGATACTTGCTCTTGACCGGCACGCTGCCGTTTACCGGCTCGCTCGCGGAGCTCTACGCGGCGCATCTTCACGGAGCGATTCCAAATCTCTCCGAGCAACGCGGCGAGAAGCTCGACGACGCGGTCGAGGCGCTGATCCTGCGCGCGCTGGCGAGGAACCCCGCGAACCGGCACGCGAGCGCGTCGGCGTTCCTCTACGAGCTCAACACCGTGGCGCACATGCTTGGCTTGACCGAGCACCGGCGACCGTCGCGACCGTCGCTCGCGCCCAACCGCGACGTATCACTCGCATCGGTACTGGAGCTGTCGCGGTTGCCCCAAGCGCTCGTGTCGGCCGACGGCGACATCACGTGGGCGAATTCGGCATTCACCAAGCTCGTGGGCCGCGATCGGCTCGAAGGCGTCAGGCTCGCGGCGACCTCGCTCGCATCGACGGTGCCCGGCCTCGTCCGCGGTGTGCGGCGCGTTCATATCACCGGCCGCGCCCGCGAATGTCGCGCCCGCGTCGCTCGCAAGGGCAGGTCCGGGCTCGACGTCATCGTCTGGGTGGCGCCGCTGCCGGTCGAGGGGAGCGAGCTACACCTCGTCGTGCGCGTCGAGGAGATCGAGGAGAGAATTCCGTTGCGTGCCTGAGCTCGTGGGGTTCTACAATCGACCACGATGGATGGTCGGGGGAGCGAGCGGCTCGTGCTCGTCGTCATGTTGGCGGCCGGGGATAGGGAGTTCGAGCTCGTGGCGCCAAAGCTCACGATCGGCCGATCTTCGAGCGGACACGTCGTCATCGAACACCCGTCGGTGTCTCGCGCTCACGCCGAGATCGCCGTCGCGAATGGCCGTGCGGTGGTCCGTGACCTCGGAAGCCGGAACGGGACCTCGGTGAACGGTGAACGGCTGGGAACGGAGGGCGTCACCCTCCGCGATGAAGACGTGCTCGCGTTCGGCGATATCCGCGGATACGTGATGGCTCGAGTCAGCGACGTAGGTGTCACCGCCAAGGTGCTCGAGTCGCCTGCGTTCGAGAAGCGGCTCGCCAAGGAGACCGACCGCTGCGTCCGAGACCATCGGTCGCTCACCGTGTTCGCCCTCGAGTCGTTCAGCGCGATGTCCAGGAACGATGTCGGCAAGCTCGTCGCGACGTCGCTCCGCTCGAACGCTGCGGCACGCGTTCAGCCCTCGGGTCGCATCGACGTGCTCGCTCCGGGCTGCGATCGCGAGCGTGCGGCGCTACTCGCGAGCCGCCTCGTCGAGGAGCTGGCTGCCGCCGGGGTGAACGTGCGGATCGGGCTCGCCACGTTTCCGGGCGATGTCCCGTCGGCGAGCAGCTTGTTCGCGGCGGCCGACGCCACGCTCGCCGAGGTCACGCTGGGCGGCTACGGCTCGGCGAGATGGACCGCGCGCCACATCACGATCGGCTCGCGCGAGATCGTGCTCGTCGATCCTTCGATGATCCAGCTGTTCGGCGTGATCGAACGCCTGAGCACGGACAGCGCGCCGGTGCTCGTGCGCGGCGAGACGGGGTCGGGAAAAGAGATCGTCGCGGAGGCGATTCATTTGCTGAGCGCGCGCGCCAGCCGTCCACTCGTGCGCGTCAACTGCGCGGCGATGGCGCCGGCTCTCGTCGAGAGCGAGCTCTTCGGTCACGTCCGCGGAGCCTTCAGCGGGGCCGACCGCGACAAGGTCGGCTTGTTCGAGGAGGCCAACGGCGGCACGTTGTTCCTCGACGAGATCGGCGAATTCGAGCTGCCGCTCCAGGCGAAGTTGTTGCGCGTCCTCGAGGACCGCCGGATCCGTCGCGTGGGCGGCACCGAGATCGCCGTCGACGTGCGGATCATCGCGGCGACGCATCGCGACCTCAAAGCGGCCGCGCTCGCTGGGACGTTCCGTGAAGACCTCTACTACCGACTATCTGCGATGGTGCTCCAGGTTCCGCCGCTGCGCGAACGGCCGCGCGAGATCGTGGTACTCGCCGAGCGTTTCGTTGCGGAGATCAGCCATGGGTTTGGGCGTCGCGCACCTCGCATCGCTGCCCATGCGGTCGCGCTGCTCGAGAGCTACGCGTGGCCGGGCAACGTCCGCGAGCTACGCAATGTCATCCAGCGCGCGGTGGTCGCGTGCGAGGGCGACGAGCTACGTCCCGAACACCTCGATCTGCAGTCGCCGCTCCCGACGAGACTGCCGGCAGCGACGAAGCCGCCGCCCGTGTCGACCGACATGAACCTTCGCGAGGTCGAGCGCAAGGCGATCATCGATGCGCTCACGCGGAGCGGCGGTAACCAGACGCGGGCCGCAGAAGTCCTCGGGATGCCGAGGCGGACGCTCGTCCACAAGCTGCGCGCGCTCGGGATCCCGCGTATCAGAGGCGGCCGCGCATGAACGGGTCTAAGCCACCACAGTAGCCAGCCGCCTTGGCGCACGGTTCCTACAGCCCCCACGTGGAATGGATGATGGCTCGCTACTCGCGGAATATTCGTGGCACGCCCACTTCTTCGCACGTGTTAGTAAGCCAGCCATGCGATCGCTACTTCTAGTCCTCGTCGTAGGTTGCGCGTCGTCCCCGAAAGCGCAAACCATGCGCACCGGCGGCGTGTTTCCGGCGAAGCCCGCCGACTGTCCACTCGAGCTGAATTCTGCGGCGCTCGACAGCACGACGACCACGCTCTTCGACATGGTCGGGTTCATCCAGATCACCGATGCAGACGCGAACGAGCCACCGAATTCGCCGAGGTTGCTCGCGCTTCTCAAGCCGCAGGCCTGCGCGCTAGGCGGCGACGTCATCCACGCCGGAATGTCGGCGAACTACACGTATCCAGGCTCGCTGCATGGCGATGACTCGCAGCACATCTACATGGTGCTCCGGAAGAAGGGCGATGGCGCGCCGGCCGTCCAGAAGTTCTAGTTGTGCTCCGCCCGATAGTCCGCAAGCATCTGCGTAACCTTATCGAGTAGATCCTGCGGCACCCAGATTCGTCTCGTCGAGACTCTTACGCCCTGCGATGCGCTCACGCAGAGCTGTGCGACTACTGCTTCTTCGGCGGACCTGACAAGCCGGTTCCGTTCCCGCTCTGAAGCAAGCACAGATCCGGATCGAGGTGCGCGGCCTAACGCAGCGCTCGATAGGCTTCGAGGCGTACGCTCTCCGCATGATCGCCGGTTCGTGTCACTGCGGTGCGGTGCAACTCGAGATTCCAAGCGCACCGCTACAGCTCACCTCGTGCAACTGCTCCATCTGCCGCCGGCTCGGTACGCTGTGGGCGTACTACGCGCCCGCCGACGTGCGCATCACCGGCGCGACGACCGGCTATCGATGGGGCGACAAGGCGCTCGAGCTCCATCATTGTCCGACGTGCGGCTGCACGACGCACTGGTTGCCGATCGGCGACACCGATCCGAACCGCATGGGCATTCAGATGCGCCTGTTCGATGCAGAGCTGATCGCCGGCGTCCGGATCCGGAAGGTCGACGGCGCCGCGGATACCTGGGCCGAGCTGGCCGATCGAGTCGATTACAGGCCCTGAAGCGTCGAGCTCGTGATCGTGATGCTGTGCGCGTTCGTACCCACGGCCGTGCCGGCGTTCATCACCGATCCCGTCTGCGCGTTCGTCCAGTGACCGCCGGTGTTGCCGGTCATCACGGTATCGGCGATCGTGAGGTCTCCGCCGAAGTTGTTGCTCGTGAAAAATAGCCCGCCGCCGAAGGCGTTCATCCCCGCCGCGTTGCCGGTGATCTTGTCGCCGCAAAGCACGACGTTCACGGGGTTCGCTGGGGTCGAGGCCCCGTCGCTGTAGAGCGAGCCGCCGTTGCCGCCCGATCCGATCTCGTGCTGGCCATTGTTCATGACGCTGCACATGGTCGCGTCGTCGTTGTTCGCGTCGTGGCCCGTCGCGGTGTTCGACTCCACCAGCGAGTTGTAGACATCTAGCTCCGAGAACAAGCATCCGACGGCCGCGCCGTTGCTCGCCTTGTTGTTGCGGAACGTGCTGCCCACGATCATCACGCCGTGCTTGCTGCCGATCATGCGGATCGCGCCACCGCCGACGTCGGGGCCAAGTGGCGCCGCGGTGTTGTCGGTGAACAGCGCATCGATCACGGTGAGGTTCGCGTCGCGCACGTACACGGCGCCGCCGTCCCCCGCATCGAAACCCTGCGAGCACGGCGCGGGTGCGGTCGGGATGGGCTCCGAGCCGGCGATCTTGCCGTGCGCGAACGCGATGTGTTGCAGGGTGATCTTGGTCTCGCTCGCTTGGAAGTTCGGTCCTTCGTAGCGAAGGATCGAGACCGCGTCGCCGCCATCGAGCGTGACCTTATTGCCGCCGTCGAGCACGAGGTCCTTGCCGATCGGCGCCTCGAGCGAGGCGGTCACAGCGATCGTGACCGGTCCGCTGCCGCAATCGAACGTGATCACGCCTGCCGCCGCGATCGCCGACACCAACGCACCGAACGTGCAGCTGTCAGCCGTGCCCGTGCCGACGACCGTCGTCGGATGAGAGACATCGGCTGGCATGCCACGCGCCGGGATGCCGGCCGCGCACGAGCCGTCGGGGTTGCCGTTCGGGCCGACGGAGCTGCTGCCCGCGCCATCGCCGGTCGCTGGTGAGCCGTTGCTACATGCCGCGAGTAGGACAAAGACATATGTGCGCATGCTTGGAGCTCAAAGCGTCGCTCCGAGTCGCGCCCGATGCAATCGGTTTCCGATTATCGCGTGGACCGCGCCGGCACGACGATAAACAGCGGAACCGTCGGTCGATCGAGCGCAGCTTCCATCGTCGCGTGCACCGTCGCGTGCACCTTCAAGATCTCCGCAGATGGAGCTCGTTGCGCCTGCATCTCGCGGACGATGTCGGCGTACGCAGCATGCGACGACATCGTGATAGCAGCCACACTCATCGCCGCGACGAGACCGAGCAAGAACCTTTGCATTGGCTCTAAGTAACCACGCGCGCGGAGTCGTCAAGCGCCGGATCCAGGTAGCGGCGAGGTCGTGTCCCTATAGTTGTGTAGAAGCCGTTTTCTTGGGCGGCAAGAAAAGAC
>JBDUAS010000404.1:0-5329 GCA_040004535.1 Deltaproteobacteria bacterium | reverse complement strand
ACGTGTGGTCGACCGCGTTCATCGTCTATCTCGATCCCGCGGAGTGGCGGCGCCGCCCTGCCGTCTACGCCGGCGTTCCGATCGCCTGCTTCATCGCCGGCCTGGTGCTCTACGCGGGCTGGGGCGAGGGCCCGTTCTGGACCGCGATCGCATACCTCGCGGTGTTTCACTTCATCCGCCAGCAGTACGGCTGGGTGATGATGTATCGCGCGCGCAATGGCGAGCGCGGCCGTGCAGGGCGCTGGATCGACGGTGCCGCGATCTACCTCGCGACGCTATACCCGCTCGTGTGGTGGCACGCGAAGCTCCCGCGCGCGTTCAGCTGGATGAAGGACGGCGACTTCATCGCCGGCGTGCCGGCTTGGCTTCCGACCGTCGCCGGCATCGCCTATGCGATCGCGCTCGCCGCGTACCTCGCGCGCGCGCTGTGGCAGCTCGCGACGCGACGAGCGATCTCGTGGGGCAAGCATCTGATCGTTGCGAGCACCGCCGCGTGCTGGTACGCCGGCATCGTCGCGACGAACAGTGACTACGCGTTCACGGTCACGAACGTGTTCATTCACGGCATCCCGTACATGGTGCTGGTGTTCGTCTATGCGCGCGCTGCGTCTCGCGAGCCCGGCTCGAGCGATGGCGCTGCAGCGCGCATGCTCGCGAAGCGCGGCGCGCTCGTGTTCGTGGCGACGCTGTGGTTCGTCGCGTACGTCGAGGAGATGCTATGGGACCGCACGCTGTGGCACGACCACGCCGGCCTGTTCGGCGGCGGCCTCCAGGTCGGTGTCGCCGCGATCGTGATCGCGCCACTGCTCGCCGTGCCCCAGCTCACGCACTACGTGCTCGACGGCCTGCTGTGGAAGCGCGCCCGCAACCCGCGCCTCGGCCGCCTACTCTGACTGCAGGGTCCACGCGAGGCACGCGTTCAGGTCGTCTGGATGCTCGAGACCGATGCCGAGCCGGATCAGGCGATCGATCCCGAGCCGCTCGACGGTCTCTTTCGGCGTGAAGTACTCCGACACCGTACGGTGGTGGTTGACCTTCGTGACGAGGCCGTCGAACGACAGTGCGAACCGCGGCACGCCCGTCGACACCAGCCGATCGGCGAGCACGCGGTGATCGGCTTCGCTCGCGCCGGCGACGCGAAAGCTCAGCAACGAGCCGGTGCGCTGGTAGTCGCGCGCGATCACGGCGGCGTCCGGATGATCGGGCCGGCTCGGATGGAACACGGCCTCGATCCGCGGGTGGCTCGCGAGGAACGCGCCGACGGCCGCCGCGGTCGCGCACCGCTGCGCGTGATGGCGCTCGGCGATCGCCAGGTTCGCGACGACGCGACGTGCACGGTCGTCGTCGAGGATGCCGCCGCGCATCGCGATCGTGTCCATGATCTGATTCGCGAGCTCGGCGCGATCGGTCGCGATGTAGCCGCCGAGGGCGGCGTCCTGGCCGCCGAGCGCCTTCGTCATGCTGCCGACGACGACATCGACGCCTTGTGCCAGCAACGGCGTGCGCAGTCCCCAGGGCGTCGCGATCGTCGAGTCGATCACGAGCAGCGCACCCGCGCCGTGGGCGAGCGCGACGAGACGCGGGATGTCCTGCGCGCGGCCGAGCGGGTTCGTGAACGTCTCGGCGAACAAGAGCTTGGTCGTGGGCCGCAGCGCAGCTTCGACCGCGGCGTAGTCGCCGTCATCGACCAGCGTGATCTCGGCACCGACGCGCTTCGCGGCGCCTTCGAAGAACGCGCGGGTCTTGTTGTAGACCTGCCGCATCACGACCGCATGGGCGCCGCGCTGGACGAGCTGATCGGCGACGAGCGCGACCGCCTGCATCCCACAATCGGCGACGATCGCGCAGCCCGCGTGCTCGAGCTCGCGCAGCGCCGCGATCAGCTCGCTCGTCCCGACGGTGCCGTAGCGCGCGTAGAGGTGTGGCAGCTCCGACCACGCGCCATCACCGCGCAGGACGAACCCGGCCTTGCCTTCTTGCCACGCGGCGACCTCCGCGGAGCCGCCGAGGTCGCGCTGGATCGTGCGGCGCTCGGGGTGCAGCCACGGCGCGTTGCGATCGATCGCGTCGTGGAGCTCGCGGGTCTGCGCGGTCATGTCGGCGCGGGAGGGTGGCTTCATTCGATCACCCCCAGCACGAGCGTCGCCTCGACCCGGCCGAGCTGCGCCAGCTGTTCGACCACGCTCGCGAGCGCTGCATCGTCCGATGCCGCGATCAAGAAGCCGTGATGGGTGACCAGCGGTTCGCCGCGCGCCGCCCGATTCTGCACGGCCAGGCCGGCGTGGCGCACGATCGACTCGACCCGGCGCACCAGTCCCGGATGGGGCTCCGCGGTCACGCGGACGTAGTGGCGGCGCGGCGCCGGTGGAACGAGTGGGATCGAGCGCGGCTCGGGCCACTGCACGGAGTTGTCCTGCGCGAGATCGATCAGGTCGCCGAGCACGGCCGATGCGGTCGGCAGCGCGCCCGCGCCCTTACCGAACAGCGACAGGTCGCCCGACGCGGCGGTCTGCATGTACACCGCGTTGTATTCCTCTTCGACGGACGCGAGCAGGTGCCAGTCGGGCAGCAGCACCGGCTCGACCGCCGCGGTGAGCGCGCCTCCGGCACGCGATGCATGCGCGATCAGCCGGATCCGGAACCCCATTGCCTCCGCGAGGTCGCAATCCGCCGGCCACAGCTCCCGGATGCCGCGCACGCTCAGCCGGTCCGGCGGGATCCACGCGCCGAACGCGCGATACGTGAGGATCGACAGCTTCGCTGCGGCGTCGTGACCGTCGAGATCCGCGGACGGATCGGTCTCGGCGAACCCGAGCCGCTGCGCCTCCGCGATCGCGCGATCGAGTGTGAGCTCGTCTTGCTCGAGCCGGGTGATCACGAAGTTGCACGTCCCGTTGACGATCGCCTGCAGCGATTCGATCTCGTCGGCGCGATGCGACAGATGGCGAATGATCGGCAACGCGGCCGCGGCGGCGGCCTCGCACAACAGCGGCGTCTCCGCGCGTTGCGCGAGCGAGCCGAGCGCGCCGAGCCGCTTCGCGAGCAGCGCCTTGTTCGCTGTGACGACAGGCTTGCCCGCCGCGAGCGCCGCGGTCAGCACCGGCTCCATCGCGTCGCCGCCGGCGACCTCGACGATCACGTCGACCTCGGGATCCGCGACGAGCTGGAGCGCATCCGCGATCCGCGGGATGCCATCCGCGTTCGCGCGCGGCTTCGCGAGATCGCGCACCGCGATCTTCGTGACCCGAAACCGCACCGCGTAGCGCGCCGCGAGCTGCGCCTCTTGCCGCGCGAGCAGCTCGAGCACGCCACCGCCGACGACGCCGCAGCCGATCATGCCGATCCGGATCTCGCGCAACGGCTTCGCACCGACGCCGACATACGACGCGCGCGCCGGGCGTTCGCCGAAGATGCCACTCGCCCGCAGCAGCTCGGCGAGCTTCGTCTGATCCGCGAGAAACGCATCGTGGCCGTACTCCGAGTCGAGCTTCCACAGCGACGCCGATGCGCCGGCCGCCTGGAGCTCGCGATACAGCTCGTGCTGCAGCGGGTACGGGAACAGCATGTCGCCGGGCACGCCGACGACCGCGACATCCGCGGTCACGCGCGCGAGCTCGTCGCGACCGCCTGCAAAGTGCGTCCGATCGATCGCTTCGCTCAGCAACAAGAACGTGCGCATCGGAAACCGCGCCGCGAACCGCTGGCCGTGATGCTCGAGATAGCCGGCGACCGGTGGATGCTCGAGCCCGGCGGTCAGCACGCCGAACCGGGTGTCGAGCTCGTCGCGGCCGCGATACGTCAGCATCCCGAGCTGGCGCGCGCGGACCATGCCGGTCGTGACATCCCCGGCGCGCTGGCCATCCCGCACGAGCTCGCGCTGCAGGTGGCGCGTCGCGGTTCCCCAGCCGTCGGGACGCAGTCCGGCGCTGATCGTGACGAGCTTCGCGACGCGATCGGGATGGCGCACCGCGAGGGCGATGCCGACCAAGCCACCGAGGCTGGCGCCGAGATACGTCACCGGGCCCGCCACCGAGATGCCGTCGAGCCACGCCGCGATCAGATCGGCGAGCCCGAGCGCGGACAGCGGCGCCGCCAGGGTCTCGAGGTCGCGCCACGTCGAGCCGTTGCCCGGCCAGCACAGCGTGAGCACGGTCGTGCGCTGGAGATCGAGAAGCTCGGCGAGCGCGGGCCACCACGCCTCCGCACGTTCCGGATCGTCGCCGCCGCCGAACGGAAACGGCGACGCGGTGATGCCACCGACGATCACCGCGACCGGCGCGGTGCCGAGCTCTGCACCGATCGCATAGCCCGCGAGCTCGACGTCGTGGAGCGCGTGGCCCTCGATCATCATCGCGTCGCGGCGCACGACGAGGCGGCGAGCGACGTGACGAGACAGGGCAGGGGCCGGCGCTATTACGGACATGTGTCCGCGATGGTGGACTAGGCCGGGGCCGATGTCGAGCCGGATGCGGACCCGGACGACAACGAGAAGTAAAACGTGGACTCTTCGCCGACCGCGCTTTCGACCCAGATCCGGCCGCCGTGGGCGCTGACGATGCCTCCCGCGATCGACAGGCCGAGGCCCGAGCTCTTGTAGGTCGCGGACTTGCCGCGCCAGACCCGCTCGAATAACCGCGGCTGATCCTCGGCCGCGATGCCCGGGCCGGTGTCCTTCACGTAGAACACGACCGGCTCGCGCCCGCTCTTCGAATCTCTGGGCTGCGCCCCGATCGCGATCCGGCCGTCACGCGGCGTGACCTTGAGCGCGTTCGCGTGAATGCGGTGCACGCGCGAGTTCGTCCCGCGGATTGCGTGAAGGTTTGGTACGCGATCTTCGACAGATCGCGAGACGTCCCCACCGTGCGCCAGCGCCACGTTCTGCGGCGCAATGCACCGGCGCGGCATGTGTCTGACTGTTAGGATGAAGGCGATGGCGGACACACCGCTCGCGCATAGTCCGACCATCGCGGCGCCGTCGTCACCGTCGGGGCCGGCGTCGGGTGAGGTGCGAGGTAGAGAGCAGCGGCTCGCCGCTGGAACTCCCGTGGGCGAGTACGTGATCGACGACGCGCTCGGCGCAGGTGCGATGGGCGAGGTCTACGCCGGTCACCATCCAGTGATCGGCAAGAAGGTTGCGATCAAGGTGCTGCGCAAGGAGCTCGCGACCTCCGAAGAAGCCGCCGAGCGGTTCACGCGCGAAGCACGCGCGGTCAATCAGGTCGATCACCCGAACGTGATCGACGTGTTCGCGTACGGCCGGCTCGACGACGGCCGGTTGTATCTCGTCATGGATCTCGTCGCAGGCGAATCGCTGCGCGCGCGGCTCGCG
>JBDUAS010000024.1:0-50567 GCA_040004535.1 Deltaproteobacteria bacterium | reverse complement strand
GAGCACGAGCACGAGCACGAGCACGAGCACGAGCACGAGCACGAGCACGAGCACGCCGGACAAGTCGGGCCCCGTTTCGATGCAGCCCAGTGGCCCGGTGCCCGCGATCGAGAAGACCGCTTCAGGATCCGGACCACAAGCGAAGCCGACGATCACGACGCCCGGGAATCCGGCAGAGGCGCTGGCGGCGTGGTCGCAGGTCATCGATTACCTCGAGACCCAACGAAAGATCTCTTTGCGCGGCTACTGCGAGTTCGCACGCGTCCTGTCCTGGACCGCGCAGCAGCTCGAGCTGGGCTTCGCGAGCGATGGCCAGAGCCGATGGGCAGGCGAAAACCTCGTCGAGAAGCAAAACGTCGACGAGCTCAAGTCCGTACTTGCCGAGCTCGGCCAACCGGTCAAGGTCGAGGTACGCCTGCTCGACGACGCGCAGTCGAATGGAATGCCCGCACGCTCGATCGTCGAATCGACCCGCGCCTCTACGATGGCTGAGCGCAACAAGCGCGAGAGCGAAGCTCGCGAGCACCCGATCACGAAGCACGTCTTGCAAACGTTTGGCGCCTCGATCAAGGAGATCAAGACTGATGTCTAACGGCAAAGGGCAAATGCCCGACCTCAACGCGCTGATGAAGCAGGCGCAAAAGCTCCAAGGTGATGTCGCGAAGGTCCAGGAGGAGCTCGCGGCCATGACGTGCGAAGGCGCCGCTGGCGGTGGCCTCGTCACGGCGACCGTCAACGGTCAGTTCGAGGTGGTGCGCGTGAAGATCGACAAGTCCGTCGTCGATCCGAACGACGTCGGCATGCTCGAAGACCTGGTCACCGCCGCGATCAACGCCGCCGCGGCGAAGGTGCGGGAGACCAGCAAAGAGAAGATGTCGAGCGTGATGGGCGGCCTCGGCGGGCTACCCGGCATGCCCGGCATGTTCTGATCACGTTTGACGCTGGAGTCGACGTCTACGGACGATCCCGGGGGCTTTGGTCTTCGATCGTTATCTGTCAGAGTCGGGACGAATGGCCGGTGATCCGATCCGCAGGCTGGTGCAGGAGCTGTCGCGCTTGCCCGGCATCGGCGAAAAGACGGCGACGCGCCTCGCGTTCCATCTCGTGCGCGGCCAGCGCCAGCACGTGCTCGATCTCGCGCAAGCGCTGGTCGATGTCACCGACAAGATTCGACTTTGCTCGGTCTGCATGAACATGACCGAGCAGGACCCGTGCGCGCTCTGCAACGATCCGCAGCGCGAGGTCGAGACGATCTGCGTGGTCGCGACTCCGTCCGACCTGATCGCCATCGATCGCGGCGGCCACTTCCGCGGGCGCTATCACGTCCTCCACGGCCTGTTGTCCCCGCTCGAGGGCCTCGGTCCGGATGACATCCGCGTTGCCGAGCTGATCCGCCGGCTCGATGGAGGCCCAGCAGGGCCTCCGGTCCGGGAGGTCATCATCGCGACCAGCCCGAACGTCGATGGCGAGGCCACCGCGATGTACGTCGCTCGAGCAATCAAGCCGCTCGGCATCAAAGTCTCCCGGATCGCGACGGGCCTCCCCGTCGGAGGCGAGCTCGAATACTCCGACCAAGCGACCATCGCCCGTGCGCTCGCCGGTCGGGCGACGATGTAAGCGAAGCGCGAGGCACGCGGTTTCGTACACGTGCTCGTGTTGCGTGCACGTGCACGTACTCGTCCGTCTCGGGGCGAAAAGCGAGCAAGGGAGGTCGCCACGTAAAATGCCCGAGCCCAGGCGAGCGTGGTCGAGCGGAAGCCTCCCGGTTGGACCCAGCTCCGGCGCTCGTGGTCATCCGACGACCCGGTCGGTCGCCCGAGCCGCGGGAAAACGAACTGCGTCCAGAACCCACAAGGGAGGTCGTGCACGTGCACGTGCACGTGCACGTGACACGAGTACGAGCACGGACAGGGAAAGCCTCAGCGGCGGCATCAACGCGACATGCACCGATTCGTCCGCCCAAGAGTTGAACGAAATCGGGGGGGTTGCTACCGTGACTCGACGGCCGGGACCCGCTTTCGCGAGAAGGCCGAATTAGCCCGCCCGGAATCCGTTGGGAGCCAGAGCGCGATGATTCAACAGCTCGTCATGTACGAGGAGGAGCTCTCGCAGATCAACAATATCTGCGAGGTCCTTCATCGAGACTCGAACGCGAGGGCCGTGCTCGTGATCGACAAGAACGGTCAGGCCTTTGCCCAGGCGGGCGAGGTCGAGCAGCTCGACGTGACGTCGTTGTCGTCGCTCACTGCTGGCAACGTCGCCGCGACCGGTGCGATTGCCTCGCTGCTCTCCGAGAAGGAGTTCGCGGGGCAGTTTCACGAGGGCGAAAAGACGAACGTCCACATCTCGATCGTGGGTCAGCGCGTGATCATGGTCGTGCTGTTCGACGAGCGTAGCTCGCTCGGACTCGTGCGCCTGCGCGTCCGCAAGGCCACGGCCGAGCTGGTCAACGTCCTCGATCTTCTCGCAAAGAAGACGGCGTCGGGAACCCAACCTTCGGTGTTCTCGGAGATTACCGACGACGACATCGACAACCTCTTCAACGATTAACGCGCCATGAGCTTCATCAATTACAGCTCGCGCGAGATCAACTGCAAGATCGTCTACTACGGTCCCGGCTTGTGCGGGAAGACGACGAATCTCCAGTACATCTACAACAAGACGAATCCGGAGGCGAAGGGCAAGATGATCTCGCTCGCCACGGAGACCGAGCGCACGCTGTTCTTCGACTTCTTGCCGCTGTCGCTCGGCGAGATTCGCGGATTCAAGACCCGGTTCCACCTCTACACGGTGCCGGGCCAGGTGTTCTACGACGCGAGTCGTAAGCTGATCCTGAAGGGCGTCGACGGCGTCGTGTATGTCGGCGACTCGCAGATGGAGCGCATGGAAGCGAACATCGAATCGCTCGATAACCTGCGCTCGAACCTGCAAGAGCAGGGCTACGACCTCGACAAGCTCCCGTACGTCATCCAGTACAACAAGCGCGACCTGCCGAACGCGATCCCGATGGCCGAGCTCGAAGAGGCGCTGAACCCGACGAAGGTCCCGTGCTTCGAAGCGGTGGCGCCGAAGGGGATCGGCGTGTTCGATACGTTGAAGGCGGTCGCGAAGCTCGTCTTGACCGAGCTGCGAAAGGGCGGTTGATCGAACATGCAGCTCGAGCGTCCTCGTTTTAGACAGGATCTCGTTGCCGAAGCTCTCGAAGACGGCAACTCGCGCTTCGTCGACGTGATGGATCCGGATAGCGGCAACGTGTTCCGGTTCTACGAAGTCGAGTACTCCCTCGCATGCGCGATGGATGGCGAGCGCGACGTGCCGGGCATCGTGCGCTGGGCGCAAGAAGAGCTCGGCCTCCAGGCGAGCCCGAACGAAGTGAAGAGCGTGATCGCGACGCTCGGCGACCTCGGCTACCTCGACGCCGCCGGTGCCGCGCAACGGCCCGCCGCCGCGCACGACGAGGAGCTCGGACGCGGTGTCGTCGTCGGCACGAAGCGCGTCAACACGCCGGTCCCGGGCCTCGAGCTCGGTCACGCGGGTGCGTCGCAGGCTACCGCCGCGCGCGCTGAAGCGCCGGCCGGAGATATCGAGCTCGCCGCCGGGGTCACGACCGGTCGCAGTGCACCGGCGCAACGCGCGAAGGTCGAGGACATCGCACTCGGCGTGCCCGGCCGCGTCGACGTGTCGGTCGATCTGAGCGATCAGATCGGCGTCAGCCCGAACGACGTGAAGGAAGCCGTTCGCGCGTCGAAGGTGATGAACGCGGTCGAGATCCCGGCGGATCTCAAGAACGCGCTCGATACCGCCGAGGCGCCTGCGAAGTCTGGCCAGAAGCGGCCGCCGCCGACGCCCGCGAAGGGCACGCCGGCCGTCGAGACTCGAACCGCCGACGCCGCGAAGGCCGAGGCCGCGAAGGCCGCGGAGGCTGCGAAGGCTGCCGAGGCTGCGAAAGCCGAAGCTGCGCGCAAGGCTGCCGAGGCTGCGAAGGCCGCGGAAGCCGCGAAGTCCGCCGCGAAGGCTGCCAAGCCGCTGCCGAAGCAAGTCGAGAAGCAGAAGCAACCCGAAGCCAAAGCAGCGGTCGCTCCGCCGGCTCCGGCCCCCGGCGTCAACCGCGGTCTGTTGATCCTGCTCGCGATCGTGGCGATCGGTGCGATCGCGTTCCTCGTCTACAAGTTCGTGCTCCAGAACCACGCCGACGAGATCAGCGAAACGCCGGCAACGCCCGTGTTGCCGAAGGCGCCGCAGCCTCCACCGCCGCCGCCCGTCGAGAGCGAGAAGCTCGCGACGAATGCGCCGCAGTCGGAGAGCATCAAGCCGACCGCCGCCGGCACGATCGAGATGATCGCGGCGAACGCCGCGAAGGTCAAAGAAGGCGACACGCTCGCTCGCTTCACCGGTGCGAAGGCACTCGAGACCGAGATCACGGCGCTCGACAAGGACATCGAGCAGCGCGTGAAGACCGAGCTGTTCAAGGCGCAGCAAGAGCGCGACGCCGCGGTCGCCGCCGACAACAAGGCCGCGCAGACCACCGCGGAGGCGAAGGTCACCGATCGCCAGAA
Source organism: Deltaproteobacteria bacterium (assembly GCA_040004535.1). GTDB lineage: Bacteria > Myxococcota_A > Polyangia > Haliangiales > Haliangiaceae > JABFXX01. The sequence goes on along the minus strand of JBDUAS010000024.1, from coordinate 46,011 downwards.
GAGCCTCGACGACAAGCAGACCAAGCTCGCCGCGAAAAAGGCGGATCTCGACAAGCTCGTGATCAAGTCGCCCGCCGAGGGCACGTTCACCGCAAAAGCGAAGGCCGGTACGAAGGTCACGCCGACCGACGAGATCGGCATGCTCGTGCGTGCGCCGACCCGGACGGTGACGTTCAAGAAGGCCGATGGCGCGGCGAAGTCGAAGGTCATCCTCGTCACCAAGGACAGCAAGAAGCTCTCGTGCGTCGTGACGTCGGTCGACTCGGCCGGTGTCGCGATCGCGTGTCCCGAGGATTCGGCGCCCGAGGGTACCGAGGTCACGTTCGGCGGCATCGACAACACGCCGCCGCCAGTGTCGCCCGATGACAACGCGACGGGCTCGGGCGGTACGAATGGTTCCGCGAGCGGCGCCGCCGTGCCGTCGCCCGCACCGACGCGTCCGACTCCGCCGCCGCGCGCGGCTCCCGTGCGCGTGACGCCGAGGCCGAAGGCGCCGCCCGCGGTCGATAAGGGCTCCGCGACGGGTTCTGCTGCTACTCCTGCTGCTACTCCTGCCGACAAGCCTGCCGAGACGCCGCCGGCGACGCCGCCCGCTGGCTCCGATACGCCGGCCCCGTAGGTACGTCCACGTGACACGTGCACGTGCACGATCCGGATCCGATCCGGACCGGTCCGGACCCGGATCTCGCGTCATCCCGCGCAGCTGCTACAGTTTCGGTATGAAGCTCAAGGGCACGATCAAGCGCAGCGATCTCGAGGGTGGTCACTGGATCCTCGTCGTCGAGGACGGCGAGCAGTACCAGCTCAACGGCGCGGTCGGCTCTCCAACGGACGGCGCGAGCGTCGAGGTCGAAGGCAAGGTCGACAAGAATTCGATGTCTTTCGGAATGATGGGGACGCAGTTCACCGTCAACAAGCTCACGACGCTCTAGCCCTTTCGTGCGTTGGCTCGCCATCGCTTGCTTGATCGTGCTCTCGAGTCGCTCGGCGGCCGCGAAGCGGATCGTGATCATGGAGCCGCCACTGGCGCGTGCGTGCCAGACTGCGAAGACCTGGCCGTTGCTCGTGGACTGCCTGAAGCAGCACGGCCTCAAAGCGACGATCTCCCGCCAGATCGACGGCGCGAAGCTGCTGGTCGTCCAGTCGATCGAGGCGAAGCACGGCGAGATCGAGACGTGGGCGCTCTACGTCGCCAACGGCACCGGCTGGAAGCTCGGCGGCCTGATGAACGACGGCGGCAACCTCGCGGACACCGAAGTACTCCGGTTCGAGCGCATCACCGCGGGCGCGCGTCACGGCTTTCGCTTCGACATCGCGCTGACCCAGCAGAGCGCCGTCTCGCTCGATCAGGTCACGTCTCAAACCTCGACGCTGCGCCAGACGCAAGCAACGTTCTGCAGCGGCATTGGCTACAGCTGCATGACGATCGTGCCGAGCTGCGTCCAGCTCGTGTACGGCCAGGCCGTGCTCGCGTTCGAGGGCACGATCACGGTCGCCGACAATCTGATCACGCTCACCGGCACCGGCACCTTGCCGCAGAGCTGCAGCGGCGCCGCCACGTACACCGCGATGCTTCAGTAGGTCAGCTGGTCGACGATGTAGTGCTGCTTGTCGACCGCGAGCGGCTGCTCGTAGAGCTCGTGCGCGTAGAGATAGCGATAGCGCGCGTAGTTTTCGGTGACCTTCTTCATGTACTCGCGCGTCTGGGTGTACGGGACGAGCTCGACGAGCTCGTCGATGTCGCGATCGCCGTTCGTGTCGAGCCACTTCATCACCGGCTTCGGACCGCTGTTGAACGACCCAGCGCCGAGCGGAATCTGCTTCCTGAACTTCGAGAGCAGATGGCCGATGTACCAGCTGCCGGTCTTCACGTTGAACTCCGGCTCGTAGAGCTTGCCGGCGTCGTACGGAATGCCGAGCGTCTTGGCCACGCGCTGGGTCGTCGGCGGGATCATCTGCAACAGGCCCTGCGCGTCGGCGTACGACAGGTCGTGCGGATCGAAGCCGCTTTCCTTGCGCATGATCGAGTAGAGGTAACCCTCGGGGTTGTCGCCGAGCGCCTGATACTTCTCGACCAGAGCGCGATACGCGCGGGGATAAGCATTCTCCCACCAGCGCTGCGCATCGTCCTCGGGTGGACCGTCGAGCGCGGTGCCCGAGTAGCTGACCGCGAGCATCCAGGGCCGGTTGTAATTCCCGGCCTTGCGATAGCGATCGAGCAGCATCGCGAACGCCGCGCCGCGCTTGTCGGCCTTCTTGGCACGCGCGAGGAACGCCTTCTCGCCGCGTGCGAGCTCTTGACCCGCATCGATCCCGAGCCCGGCCGCGATCAACTCGTCGGCTCGCGTGATCAGGTCGTCGGATGCAAGTGCTTCGTCGACGGTGGCGGCGAGCTTCGGGCCGCGCGGCTTGCCGTCGCCATCGCCGAACGGGCCGAGCGTCACGCCGAGCGTCGCGAGTCGCGAGCGAGAGAGCAGCGCGTACCACGAGAACGGAAACTTCGTGACGGTCTCGCGATAGCCGGCGATCGCGGCGGCCTCGTGATCGAGCCGCTGATCGATGCGCGCGAGCCAGTAGCTGCCCTTGCCACCCTCGAGCGAGCCCCGCAGCTTCGCGAGCGCCGCGAGGTGCGTACGCGCTTGAGCCCAGTGGTTCAAGAAGTAATGCGACATCGCGAGGAACCACAGCGAGTCGTCGGCCCACTTCGAGTGCGGGTACTTCGCGAGCGAGTCCTCGAGCGGTTTGATCGCGGCCTGATAGTGACCGCGGTTGAACTCGAGCCAGCCCGACAGGAACTGCGCTTCCTGCGCGTACGCGGTGCTCGGATATGCGGCGACGACCTTGTGGTACCAGGCGATCGCGTCGTCGTCGCGATCGGCACGCGAGAGAGCGCGCGCACCGTGAAACATCGCTTCGGCAGCGGAGTCGCCGAGCTTCGGGTAGACGCCGAGCAATAGCTGGCCGGCATCGGCGTAGCGCCGGCGCATCTCGTACAGCGTGGTGCCGGTCCAGTAATCGCGCTGGTTCGCGACCGCGTCGGGGATGCCATCGTGCGGGACGAGCGCGAGCTCCTGGATCGCTTGATCCCACAAGTGGGCGGTGGTGAGCTGCTTCGCGCGCTCGACGCGATCTGCGGGCCCGAGCGGTGCGCCGCCGAGCTCGAGCATCTTCGCCTCGGCCTCCGCCGCGAGCGGATGCGACGGATGGGCGATCACGAGCACGCGATACGCTTCGGCGGTGCGCTTGACCTCCGCGATCCGGAACATCGCGGTGCCGAGGTCGCCGGCCTCCTCGGCATTCGCGACCGTGAGCAGGCGCGCGTACTGCTTCGCGGCCGCATCCCGATCGCCGCGTAGCCACGCGACATCGGCGAGCCGCCACGCGACTTGCGGTCCGAACCGCGATCCGGAGATCGTCGCGAGCTTCTCGAACGCGGCCTGTGCCACCGCCGCGTCGCCTTCGCGCAGCGCGACCATGCCGCGTAACCACACCGCGTAGTCGCGGTTCGCGAGCGTCGCATCACCGAGCTTCGCGAGGGCCTTTTTTGCTGCTTCGAGATCGCCGGCGTCGTACGCGCGCAACGCCTCGCCGAGATGGTGAGCGGTCGCGGCGTCCGCTTTGACCAGGCGCGGCGGCGACGCCTTCGCGACGTCATCATGTCTGGCCTTGCCTGGCTTGGCATCGGCAACGTTTGCCGTCACCACCGCAAGACTTGCCAGCCACAGCGCGAGTCGACGCACGCCTCGAGTATAACCGTCGTCGATCATCCGTCACGTGTCGTGCTACGCGGGAACACATGTGGAGAACGGTCCTCGTGGCGTTGGCATTGCTAGGCTGTGTGGATCCGGGTAAAGGCGCGCGCTGGCCGGGGCACCGCAAGGATCACGACGCGAGGCTCGACAAGCTCGCGACCCAGCTCGATGCGGAGCCCCAGCAGCTCGCGGCGCTGTCGCAACGGATCGCGGAGCTCGAGCACCAGCTCTCTCACGTCCAACCGGCGGCGCAGGTTCCGCCGCCCGTGCCGGCGCCGCCCGCACCCGCAGCGTCGGTGCCCGCAGCCGCGGTGCCCGACACGCTGAAGTAGATCCGCGGTATACCGCCGGGCGATGGCATACGCCGCCCTCGATTATTACGCCCTCGACGATCTGTTCACGCACGAGGAGCGCGTCGTGCGCGACACCGTTCGCGAGCTGGTCAGCACGCGCGTCTTGCCCGGCATCGGCAAGCACTTCAGCGCCGGCACGTTCCCGCACGAGCTCGTCCCCGTGTTCGGCGAGATGGGGCTGCTCGGGCCGTCGCTGACCGGCTACGGCTGCGCCGGCGTCACGCCGAGCTCGTACGGCTTGATCTGCCAGGAGCTCGAGCGCGGGGACTCGGGCATCCGGTCGTTCTGTTCCGTCCAGAGCTCGCTCGTGATGTACCCGATCTGGGCGTTCGGCTCCGAGGAGCAGAAGCAGAAGTACCTGCCCGAGATGGCGGCCGGCCGGATGATCGGGTGCTTCGGCCTGACCGAGCCCGATTTCGGCTCGAACCCGAACGGCATGCTGACCACCGCGCGCCGGGTCCAAGGCGGCTACTCGATCACCGGGACGAAGCGCTGGATCACGAACGGCTCGCTCGCCGGCGTCGCGCTGGTGTGGGCGAAGCTCGAAGGCACCGTGCGCGGCTTCCTCGTACCGACGAAGACCCCCGGGTTCGCGGCGAAGGACATCCACGGCAAGTGGTCGCTGCGCGCGAGCGTGACCAGCGAGCTCGTGCTCGACGATGTCGTCGTCGGTGAGGATGCGCTGCTGCCCGGCGTCACCGGCATGAAGGGCCCGCTGTCGTGCTTGTCGCAAGCGCGGTTCGGCATCTGCTACGGCGCGGTCGGCGCGGCGATGGCCTGTTACGACGAGGCGCTGTCGTACGCGAAGGATCGCGTCCAGTTCAGCCGCCCGATCGCCGGTTATCAGCTCGTCCAGCAGAAGCTCGTCGAGATGGTAGCGAAGATCACGCAGGCGCAACTACTGTGCTGGCGACTCGGCAAGCTCAAGGAAGCGAACCAGATGAAGCCCGCGCAGATCTCGCTCGCGAAGCGCACGTGCGTCGCGATGGCGCGTGACGTCGCGCGCGATGCCCGCGACATCCTCGGCGCGAACGGCATCACCGACGAGTATCAGTGTGGACGTCACATGTTGAACCTCGAGTCGGTCTACACGTACGAAGGTACGCACGACATCCACACGCTCGTCATCGGTCAGGACGTGACCGGCCTCGCAGCTTTTGACGGCTGAGTCTTCATGCCGTATCGCCACACCGGATCGACGGCTCGCCCCGACGTGCTCGCGTGCTCGGGGCTCGATCCGTCCGGTGGGGCAGGGCTGATCGCGGATGTTCGCGTGCTCGCCGAGCTCGGCGCGCGGCCCGTCGGTGTCGTGACCGCGTTGACGATCCAGAACACGACCGGGGTCGTCGAGTGGCACCCGAGCGATCCGGAGGTCGTGTCGCATCAGCTCGCGTTCTTGCTCACCGACATCGAGGTCAAGGCGGTCAAGATCGGGATGATCGGCTCGCTCGCCATCGCGAAGGCGATCGCGAATGCGCTGCACCTGACGAACGCGCCGGTCGTCTGGGATCCGGTCGCGGGGCCATCGCTCGGCAATGCCGCGTATCACGAGTCGTTCGACGATGCCGTCGCCGCCTTGCGGCCGCACCTCGCGCTGGTCACGCCGAACGCACGCGAGCTCGCGATGCTGTCGCGCATGCCGGTCACCGATCTCGCGTCGGCGGAGATCGCGGCACGTGCGCTCGCGCAACAGCTCGATGCCGCGGTGCTGATCAAGGGCGGCCACCTCACCGGCGAGGAAGCGATCGATGTCTTGATCCACGCGGGCGGGCGCGAGGAGCTCCGCGGCGCGCGGATCGCGAACGGCGAGCACGTCCACGGAACCGGTTGTGCGCTCGCCTCGGCGATCGCCGCGAACCTGGCCGCGGGCAAGGGCCTCGCCGAGGCGTGCCGCGAAGCGAAGCACTACGTCGCGGATCGGATCGCGGATCCGGTGCGTCCCGGTCGTGGTGCGCCGGCCGTGCTGTAACCCAGAGGGTATCTAGAGCGTCCAAGAGCCAGCGATGAAAGTAGCGATCACCGGAGCGACCGGCTTCATCGGCACGCCACTCGTCGTGGCGCTGCAAGCGCGTGGCGACGAGGTCGTCGCGTTCACCCGAGATCCGGCGCGCGCACGACTCCAGGGCACGCGCCTCGTCGAGGCCGATCTCGAGCAGCCGGGCGCATGGCAAGACGCGGTCGCCGGGTGCGACGCGGTGATCAACCTCGCGGGCGAGCCGGTCGCGGGAAGACGCTGGGACGCGCGCCAGAAGCAGCGGCTGCGCGACAGTCGCATCGAAACCACGCAGAACCTCGTCGCCGCGATCGCGAAAGCACAACCGCGTCCTCTCGTTCTCGTGTCGGCGTCGGGCGTCGACTACTACCCGTTCGCGAACGGCGAAATCGCGGACTTCGACGACGACGAGGTCACCGAAGCCGATCCTGCCGGCGAAGATTTTCTCGCGCGGTTGTGCAAGGCATGGGAGGCCGAGGCGCTCACGGCCGAGGCGCTCGGCGTGCGCGTCGTGACGATGCGGACCGGTCTGGTGCTCGGTGCGCATGGCGGCGCGCTCGCAAAGATGACGACTCCGTTCAAGCTGTTCGCGGGCGGGCGGATCGGCAGCGGCCGCCAATGGATGGCGTGGATCCATCTCGACGATGCGGTCGCCGCGTACCTCGCCGCGCTCGATGACGCCCACTATCGCGGGCCGATCAACCTCGTCACCGATTCGATCCGCAACGCCGAGTTCTCGAAGCAGCTCGGTGGCGTGTTGCATCGGCCGAGCTGGCTGCCCGTGCCTGCATTCGCGTTGCGCGCTGCGGTCGGCGAGCTCGCGGAGACGCTGTTGAACGGCCGGCGGGTCGTGCCGGCGAAGCTGCGCGAGCGGGGGTTTACCTGGAAGCATCCGGAGTTGCGGGAAGCGCTCGCGTCCACACGCTAGCGTGTCTGCTCGCCCGCACCCGAGGGCAACTCCTCGTAACTGTTCGAGCTCGCCCGCGGCGTGCGAGTTGCAAAACTCGCCGGCATGCATCTCCGCGAGCCGTTCCCGCTGCGCACTTACCTCGGACTCTCGCTGCTTGGCCTCGGCTGCGGATTCGTGGGAGCGCTCACCGGCGCGACGCTCGCGTCGAACGTCCAGCGCGTCGCGACATCGATCCCGATCGTCGATCTACCGGCCTCGGTCGAGGTCACGCCGATCGCCTCCGCGACCGCCGCGCACGACGAGCGCCAGCCGGCACCGTCGAACAAACCCGGCTTCGTGATCGAAGTCGATGGCGCGAAGTGGATGGTGCTCGATGTCGATGCGACGACGCTTGTCACCCATCGCGCGCCGCACCTCGCGCACGGCGAGTATGCGTCCGACACGATCGCCATGCTCCGCGATCGCGATCTCACCGGGGAGCTCCGCGCTTGGCGCCGCCAGCAAGTGATCGTCGCCACTTCAGAGGGAGCGTCCTGTACCGACACGCTGCACGACTTCGCGCTGATCTCGCAGGTCACCGGCGATCCGGTCTACGCCGCCGCCGCCACCCAGCACTGGACAGCGGCTTCGATCGAAGAGCACGGCACGCATCTCGTCGCCGCGAAGCTCGCGCATTGCACCGGCATGTATGCGCGTGCGGCCTCGGCGCCGGCGGCGGTGCCGTTCGCGGAGATCCCCGAGAGCGACGAGCTCGCGAAGCAAGCGACCTCGGTCCTGCTCGCGTCGGAGGCCGGCCGCACCGCGCGCACGTCGATCGAGGCGCAGTATTCGGCCACGAGCGGCTCCTCGCTCGACTTCACCGCCGCGACCGAGATCTCGACGAAGGTCACCCGCGACCCACGCACGGGCACCGCGTGGGTCATGGTCCACGCGCACAGCGACTTCGCGTGTGGCGGTCTCGACATCAACTTCTTCGGCCTATATCGCGTCGCCGATGGCGCGCTTGTCAGCGTGCGCGAACAAGCTTCGCCCGAGCTCGCCGGCGTCGATGCGCTCGTCGATCTCGACGGCGATGGCGTGCCCGAGCTGCTCGGCAACGGTTGGCTCGATCCGAACCGCGCGTTCTACAACCAGGACCTCGAGCCGATCGTGACCTACTCGATTCCGTTCTTCGGCTGCCCCTGCTGAGCGCTACTCGAGCTCGTACTTCTGGACGAGCCGGATCAAGTTGCGGCGCGACACCTTGAGCTCCTCGGCGGCGCGCGTCTTGTTGCCGTTGTGACGGCGCATCGCGGCGCCGATCATCTTGCGCTCGAGCGCCTCGACCGCCGCCGGGAGCGAATCGAGGTCGCCGGTGGCCACTTCCGGATCTGGCGTGAACTGGCGGATCCGCGGTGACAACAGCGCTTCGCTGATCGTCGGTGCATCACCGGCGAGCACGACGAGCCGCTCGATCTCGTTCTCGAGCTCGCGGACGTTGCCGGGCCACGGATACTCGAGCATTCGCTGCAAGCACTCCGGCGCGAGCTTCTTCGGCCGCCCCTTCGCTTGCTTGTCGAGGCCCTCCTTCGCGAGGAAGAGGTCGACGAGCAGCGGGACGTCACCGCGGCGATCGCGCAGTGCGGGAAGCCCGACGTTGATCACGTTGATCCGATAGTACAAATCCTCGCGGAACTCGCCGGCGGCGACCATCGCCGAAAGATCGCGGTTGGTCGCTGCGATGATCCGGACGTCGACCTTCTGGGTCTCGGTATCACCGACGCGGTTGAACGTCCCCTCTTGCAACACGCGCAGGACCTTGACTTGAAGGATCGGCGACATGTCACCGATCTCGTCGAGGAAGAACGTGCCGAGATCCGCGGTCTCGAACAAGCCGACCTTGTCTGCGACCGCGCCGGTGAACGCACCGCGCTTGTGCCCGAACAGCTCGGAGTCGAGCAGGTTGTCGTTGAACGCGGAGCAGTTCGTCACGACGAAGCGATGCCCGCTGCGATTCGAGCGCTGGTGGATCGCGCGCGCGACCAGCTCCTTGCCCGTACCGTTCTCGCCCTGGATCAACACGGTCGAGTCGCTCGGCGCGACGCTATCGATCAGCGAATACAGCTCCTGCATCGGAGGTGAGGCGCCGAGGATCCCGGCGTAGCGCGCGCGCTTGCCCGGCGGCGCGGCGGCCGGCTCTTCGCGGCGGCGAACCACCGCGACCACATCGAGTGCCGCTTCGCCGAGCATCGACTCGAGCAGCAGGATCTCCGGAGCCGAGAGCTCCGACGACATCACCGCGAGGCCTCCTCCATTCGGATCTTCTGGAATGATCGGCGCGAACGCCCCGATCTCGGCTGGCCGATGATCGACGAGCGTGAGCTCGAGCCCGCGCCGGCGCAGCACTCCCCGCACGTGGCGAAGCACGCGTAGATCCAGGCCTTGCCACCACGGCGCCCTCATCGTCTGAACCAGTGTGACAAGTGGTCACACGATCGTCAAACGACGACTTCGGCGCAGTCGTGACTCACGCTGGCAGATCGACGCACCAGCGCAGCGCTGATCGGACTTCGATCCATCCTGCCTCGTCCGCGACCAAGTACGGCGACTCGAGTGTCACGACCTCGAGGTTGGCGAGCACGCCGTACTTCGTTCCGAACGAGCCGGGGCACGGGTAGCCCATGTCGTGCTCGATCGGATAACCGCTGAGCTCGCTCATCGCGCGCGCGAGCTGCTCGCCGCGGCCGTCCCAGTTCATCATCCGATACGTCGCGTGGCACGCGATCAGCCGCTCGGCGCCGGTGCGTTCGATCAACGCGACGAGCGCTTGGGTCTCGGGTTGATCTTCGGCGGCCTTGCCCGGATTGTAGCCGGGCCGGCGCTGTTCGCCCCACGTGGGGCACGCGAAGTTGCGGTTGAGATCGACGTCGTTCGCGTTGTTGCGCGTTCCGGCGAGCAGGCCATCGACGTTGACGACCGGGACGATCCACGTGTCCCGACCCGGCGGTCGTTCGACGAGCTCGTCGGCGAGCCGCTCCATCATGAGCTGGCTGACCGGCTCGTCGCCATGGATCGCGCCGAACAGGATCGCCGGCGGCCGCGGCTTCGCGTAGTCCACCGCGGTGAAGTGCACCGCTTCGATCGGCCGCCCGAGCACGGTGTGGCCGATCACGACTTCACGGCGCAGCGTCACTCGAGCTGTTTACCGAACACGGTCGCGAGGCCATAGCCGATGAACGCGGCCGCAGTCGTCATCGGTACCCATGCGACGAGCGTCGCCGGAGATTCCTTGATCATGTCGGGAATGTGGCTCGCGTTCGCACCGATGCTGATCGCCGTGACGATGAACGGCGACAGGATCCAGATCCACGCGAACACCTTGCCACCCGCGGTCGCCGGTCCGGGCAGCCACGCGAGCAAGTTCACGATCACGAACACGATCGTCGCGAGCGCGAGGATCGTGCCGCTATCGACATGACCGTTGATCAGCGCCTTCAGCAACGACACGAGGGGAATCTCGCCGTGGTCCGGAACGATCAGCGGCAGCAGCACACCGATCACGCCGAGCGTGACGAGCACGCGCGACAGCGTCGACTCGACGTACTCGTTGCGCACGAGCTGGCCGGGGATCAGGAGCGCCAGACCGATCAGCGGCACGAGCACCTGCCACGGCGGCAGTGCACCGAGCACGAGTAGCGGCACGAGCACCGTCGAGAGCCCGAGCAATGCGGCGAGGATCCCACGCGGCAGCACCGCCATCGGAATCGCGCCGAGCACGACGCCCAGGAGGCCGAGCGCGGCGACCACGAGCATCGGCAGCTTCTGCACGCCTTCGCCGTGGATGATCATGTCCCAGTTGAAGACGAGCGGATGGATCGACAGCGGCACCGCGAAGGCGACGAGCGTGGCGATGCCCCACACGATCATGATCAGCGGCAGCGCGTCCTTCCACGGTTCGATCGGCGCGTTCGCGTTGTGCATGCGCGCCGCACCGCCGAGGCCGAGATACGGGGACGACGCCGGTCCCTGCCCGCCATACGCGTTCTGCGGGCCATGCACGCCCATGCCGCTCATCGGCGGTGCCATCGGTTGCGGTACCGGTTGCGGATATTGCGGTTGCGGCGGCGACACCGCGGTCTGCATGAACGCCGCGTTGTTCTGCTGCTGCGGCGGTTGATACGGCGGATGCCCCGAAGCGCCGGGTGGTCCGCCCTGGACGAACATCGTCGCCGCATTCGCATTCGCGCTCGGTGCGAGCCCACCCCCGTAAGGCGGTGACGACGGCGGATGCCGTTGCGGTTGCGGCGATGGCGGCACGTACGGGCCCGGGCCGCTCGACGCATTCGACGATGGGGCCTGGCTCTTCAGTTGCTCCATCATCTCGTTCGAGTAGCCGAACGCGGTCTTCGCGAGCCCCGGTTGCACGGCGGGTGCCGGCGGTTGCTTCGCACCGCAGAACACGCAGTGGAGCGCCGCTTCCGGCAAGTCCTTCGTGCAGCTAGCGCATTTCTTCACGGTTCCCCCGAACGCAGACCCTCACTATACATTAGCCTCGACGCTATGGTCAGTTTGGCGGACGTCAAGCGCAGCGCCGCGGCGTTGTTCGCACAGGGCCAGCATCTCGCCGCGCTTCGGCTCTACGACGCCGTCGTTGGACAAGCGCCGCTCGATTACGACGCGCGGATCCGCGTCGCCGATGCCGCGCTCGCGCTTGGCGACGCCCGCGCCGCGAGCGTGTATCGCGCGACCGCGTGGTATTGCCTCAAAGCCGGCCACCCGCTCGCCGCCCTCGTGTGCGCGCGCGTGCTCGAGGCGCACGGCGCCGACTCGAGTGACATCGTCGCGGCGCTCGTCGTCACCTACGGCAGCGAGAGCGAACGCCTCGGCAAGGTCGCGACGCGGATCGCACTCCCGGCCGACACGATCGGGATCGAAGTGCCGGATGTCCGGCTCGCGGCGCCGCCCGACGCCGTCGCGACCGCGCTCGCGCGCGCCGAGCATTGCACCGACAAGCTCGAAGGCTATCCGGATCAGCTACATCCGATACCGCTGCTGTCTTCGATGTCAGAGGCCGCGTTTCGCCGCGTGCTCGGAACGCTCGTACTCCGCCGGCTGCCGGTCGGTGCGTTCGTCGTGCGCGAAGGCGAGGCCGGCAACTCGTTCTTCTTCGTCGCCTGTGGCCAGTTACGCGTGTTCGCGACCGATGGGCTCGGCCGGCAAACCGAGCTGGCGCAACTCGGTGAGAACGCGGTGTTCGGCGAGATGGCGCTGTTGTCTGCTCAGCCCCGTACCGCGAGCGTCGGTTGCCTGTCGGAGGTCGATCTGCTCGAGGTCGGCCGGCAGTCGCTCGCGACGCTCGCGGACGAGCTCGGCCCGGTCGCCGAAGCACTCCACGGGTTCACGCGCGAGCGCCTGCTCGGCAATCTCATGGCGACGTCGGCGCTGTTCAAGCCGTTCAACCGGATGCAGCAGCGCGATCTGTTGCGCCGGTTCACGAGCCACGACGTCGCGCCCGGCACGGTCGTGATCAATGAAGGCGAGGACGGCCGCGGCTTGTTCGTCGTGCTGTCGGGCGAGCTGGATGTCTCGCGACGGGCAAGCGATGGCGCGTCCGTGCCGCTCGGCGGCTTGAAGACCGGCGACGTGTTCGGTGAGATGTCGATCCTGCGAAACGCTCGTACCGCGGCGACCGTGGTCGCGCAGCGTCCTGCGACCGTGCTGTTCCTGGCGCGCGAGTACGTCGACCGCATGGTCACGGGCGTGCCCGAAATCAAGAGCTATCTCGAAGCGTTGGCCGAAGATCGCGAAATCGATAACCAGCTGCTCCTCGGCGAGGACGACATTCCGTCCGACGAGCGAATCCTGATTTAGGCCTTATACTTGTCGTCATGGACGACGAGCAGCAAACGGCCAAGCGGTCGAGCAATTTCGGGCGCCTCGTATGGCTCCTGGTGATCGCGGCGGTCGTGTTCATCTGGTGGCACTTCCGCGAGCCGGGCTCGACGAAGGTCGATCAGATCAAGGCGACGGACGCCGAAGCGCAGCTCGCGATCGATCGCGATGACGTCCTCGTGGACCTGAAGGACAACGCGACGCCCGATCAGGTCGCCGCGATCGAGAAGCAGATCGGGACCAAGCTCGAGCTCGTCGATTCGACCGGCGAAGCGAGCGCGACCCAGCTCTATCGCGCACACGTCGATCCCGCGAACGAAGACAGCATCATCGCGGCGCTCCAGGCGAACCCGCTCGTCGAGATCGCGGAGCCCGATTCGTTCATGCAGCTCGATCCGAGCGAGGTCTCGGAAGTGAAGGAGACGCCGGCAACCCAGCCCGGCTTCCCGAACGACCCGGACTACAAGTATCAGTGGCACCTCCGCCAGATCGGCATGCCCGACGCGTGGAAGCTTGCCAACGGCAACGGCGTGATCGTCGCGGTGCTCGACACCGGCGTCGCGTACGAGGACTACAAGAAGTTCCATCAGCTGCCGGACCTCAAGGGCCTGACGTTCGTCGAGCCGTACGACTTCGTCGCGAACACCACGCACGCGAACGACGACCACGGTCACGGCTCGCACGTCACCGGTACGATCGCGCAGGCGACGAATAACGGCATCGGGGTCGCTGGCGTCGCTCTCGACGTCAAGATCATGCCGCTCAAGGTGCTGTCGGCCGGTGGCTCGGGCTCGGTCGCTGGCATCGCGGACGCGATTCGCTACGCCGCGGATCACGAGGCGAAGGTCATCAACATGTCGCTCGGCGGCGCGTTCCCGTCGAACGTGCTGAAGAAGGCCGTCAAGTACGCGCACGACAAGGGCGTCACCGTGATCTGCGCGGCCGGCAACGAGAGCCGCGGCAAGGTCGGTTACCCGGCCGCCTACCCGGGCGCGGTCGCCGTGTCGGCGACGCAGTTCGACGAGAGCGTCACGTTCTACTCGAACTACGGCAAGGACATCGACATCGCCGCGCCGGGTGGCAACACCCGCGTCGATCAGAACGGCGATGGCATGCCAGACGGCGTCCTCCAGAACACGATCGTGATCGGAGACCCGACGAAGGACGGCTACTTCACGTACATGGGCACGTCGATGGCATCGCCGCACGCGGCGGGCGTCGCGGCGCTCGTCGTCGGTGAAGGCGTCACGAACCCCGACCAGGTCGAGGCGATCCTGAAGGCGAGCGCGCGCAAGCCCGCGAACCAGTCGTACACCGTCGAGAAGTACGGCGCCGGCATCATCGACGCGCCTGCGGCGATCCGGAAGGCGCGCGGCGAGACCGGCGGCTTCCAGTTCGGCCTCGGCCTGTTGCTCGCTGCCGGTATTGCCGCATCGACCCGCCGCAAGAAGCTCGGCCTCGGCTACCTCGCCGGCGTCGGCGTGGGCGCGTCGGGTTTGTTCTTCCTGCCGTACCTCGCCCCGTCGCTGTCGTCGGCGCCGATCTTCCACGCGCTGTCACACGGCCTGCCGTCGTGGGACCTCTCGCTGCTCGGCGTCGGCGGCCACGGCAACGTGCTGTTCTTCAGCGCCGCGTTGCCGCTCGCTGCACTCGCGATCGGTTACGGCGTGCCGAAGCTGCGCCCCGCGCTCGCCGGCCTCGCGATCGGTGTCGCCGCACACCTCGCGTTCTTCGCGGTGGTGCCGATGTTCGCGCTCCACTACGCGCCCGTCATGGCGCCGCTGTGGCTCGGCGTGAACGCGATCGCGTGTCTCGCGCTCGCGCGCCTGGCGCTGCGCCGCTAGCCCTACTTACGGCGGCGCGTCCGAGCAGGCGGTGAGCTCACCGCCTCTTCGAGTTTTCGGACACGCTCGGGCAGATCCTGGTACTTGTCATCGATCGCGCGGAACCAGGCCCGATTCTCTTCGCTCAGAGCGCGCATGTTGGCGCGGTTGTCCTCGGCGATTTGCAGGCGCATCTCCTCGATGACGGCGCGGATGTCGGCGCGGTTCTCGCTGCGGATCGTTTCCCCAACGGTGCGCATCTCGTCGGCGGGTGATAGGGGCCGTGTCGCGAAGCGGCCGAGCCGTCCGCGTGCTGGACGCAGATGGCCGGGTGCCGGCGGGACTAACGCAGCTCTCGGCGGCAGCTCGCGCCCTGGCCGGGGCTCTCTTCGATCGTGACCTCGAGTGCGAGCACGGTCGGTGTCGCGAGCTTCGCGGCGAGCAGCTGCGCGACGTGCGCGGCGAGCGCCTCGACGGAGATGTTGTCGATCGGGAGGAGCAGCGCGTCGCCGCGCGGCAGCACGTAGCGCTCGCCGCACAGCGTGAATTCGAGCTCGGCGTCGTCGCGGACGATCGTGAAGTGCGGATTGTCTGCGGCGAGCATCACGTGCTCCTTCCACGCGGCGCACAGCGCTCTCATCGCGTCCTTGAGCGGCGCGAACGGGATCATCTTCGCGAGCTCGATCGTGCTGACCTCCAAAGCCACCGCGATCGTGTAGTTGTGCCCGTGGAGCCGCTCCTTGGTACCATCGGAGAACACCGTCATGTGGGCGCACGAGAACTTGTACTGCTCGCGCGCGATCGAGATGCGGTGCTGCACGCTCCGACGATACCGCAGCTTGTTGCTCGTGATGCTCGCGGGCTGCCGGTTCGAGTTTGCCGAGCATCACGACGCGACACCGCCGGTGCCCGATGCACCGCCGATCGCGCTCGCGTGCAACACGCCGGTACGGCTCGGCGACGGCGCTGGCAGCGAGCTGGCGGCGACCGCGACCGCGACCCGCGTGCTCGCGACCTGGCTCGATCCGAATGGGATGCTCCGATCCGGTGGCGCCCGGATTTCCGCGGAAGCCGCGATTCCGTTCGCGGTCACGCCCGCACAGGACGGTGCGTTCGTGCACGTCGGGATCGCCGCGGATGCGAACCGTGACCAGATCCTCGGCGTCGCGACGGACGCGACGGGCGGGTCTTTTCTAAGCATCACCGACGACGCCACGTTGACGATTGGCGCCGTGTTTCCGAGCACGATCGCGTTGACCGGCGCCCACGGCGTCGCGGCGACCGGGGTCGACACGCCGGCCTGGGTCATCGCTGGCAACGACATCGCGACCGCGCGCGAACAGGCCGCCGGTGTGAGCCCCGCAGGGACGATCGGCCCGCCGCTCGACAGCGGCCAGTTCAGCGCTCGCACGACGCTGGTGCCGTTCGACTCGCGGATCGCGCTGATCGATGTCGCCGTCGGGAACAATTGCGACGTCAAGACGATGAACGCGGCGATCACGACGAACGTCAACTCCGTCGGCTGGGGAACGAACGGACAGTGCACGCAGGCGACGGCCGCGTTCTCGCCGGGTCGCACCGAGGCGCTGCTCGTTCGCCACGATCTGACCGACATCGATCTCAACCACGTGATCGCGACGATCAACGCGAACGGCACGCTCACGGTGCCGGGCGAGAGCAAGCTCGGTTCTCTCGCGAGCGAAGCGCGCGGCGTCGGCGTGACCGATGGCTACTCGGTCCTGTTCGAGGACTCCGGCATGCTCGACGTGATTCACGTCGGCTTCGCGGGCGCGAAGGAGCCCCCGATCGTGCTCGGCCCGGTCCCATCGGCCACGGGACACGACCTCGTGCTGTTCGGCGGCGAGCCGTACGCGATCTGGCTCGGCGACGGGCTCCAGCTGGCGCGCATCTGTCAATAGTGTCATACTGACACCATGAGCGCGTGGGATCAGATCACGATTCACGAGGCCGACATCACCGAGCTCGACGTCGACGCGATCGTCAACGCCGCGAACACGAGCCTGCTCGGCGGCGGCGGAGTCGACGGCGCCATTCATCGCGCGGCCGGCAAGGAGCTTCTCGCCGAGTGCCGCATGCTCGATGGCTGCGCTGTCGGCAACGCGAAGATCACCAAGGGCTACAACCTGCCCGCGAAGTACGTGATCCACACCGTCGGTCCGAGGTGGAACGGCGGCGACAAGGGCGAGCGCGGCAAGCTCGCGTCGTGCTACCGGCGCTGCATGGAGCTCGTGCAGAGCAACGCCCTCCGTTCGATCGCGTTCCCCGGGATCGCCACCGGCGTCTACGGCTATCCGTTACGCGAGGCTGCCGATACCGCGCTCGCGACCATCCACGAATTCCTCGTCGAGCACCCGCTGCAGGTCGCGGTGATCATGTGCACCTACGACGCGCTCGCCACGATGATCATGACAGACGCGCTGAAGGATCTGCGCGCGTGAGCCAAATCATGGTCGTGGCGTAAGCAAGCGTATCCGGCTACGCGCTAGCGCGATCGCGCCCGCGGCCACCGCGCCGGCGTCGCCGTCCACCACCAGCGCCGCCGCCGCCACCGCGCTCACCGCCGCCGCGATCACCGCGCGGACGATCGCCGCCGCCGTTGCCGGCAGCGGTGTAGCGAGGAGCGAGTGGTGCAGCTTCGGCCGCGGCTTCCGCGGCGATCTCCGTCGACATCTTGCCGGCGACCCGGAACTGATCCGGCTTCCAGCCCTTCTGGGGGACGACGATGATCGACTTCTGGAACCGCTTCTCGAGCGAGTCGAGGTAGTCGCGCTCCTGGCGCTGCAGGATCTCGGCGACGCGCGGCGAGCACTCGAGCTCGATCTTGTCGTTCTCGACGGTCATGCCGCTGCGGCGAACCTCACGCAGGATCTCGTAGGCGACCGTGGTCACCGACTTCACGACGCCGGAGCCTTCGCACGTCGGGCACGGCTCGGTCAGCAACTGCACCAACGACTCGCGCGTCCGCTTGCGCGTCATCTCGACGAGACCGAGCTCGCTGATCTTCGTCACGTTCGTGCGCGCGCGATCGCGCGACAGCGCCTTCTGGAACGCGTCCCAGACCTTGCGCCGGTTGCCCTCTTTGTCCATGTCGACGAAGTCGACGACGATGATGCCGCCGATGTTGCGCAGCCGGAGCTGGCGCGCGACCTCGTCGCAGGCCTCGAGGTTGTTCGCGGTGACCGTATCCTCGAGGTTGCCCGAGCCGGTGTTCGTGAACGAGCCGGTGTTGATATCGATCGCGGTCAGCGCTTCGCCCTGATCGATGACGAGCGAGCCACCACTGCGCAGCGGCACCTTGCGCGCGACTGCGAGCCGGAGCGCGGGCTCGATGTGATAGTGGTCGAAGATCGGCCGGCGGTGCTCGTAGCGCTTCACCCGCTCGGTGAACCGCGGCAGGAACGCCTGCGTGAACTTGCGGACGCGCTCGAACTCTTCATCGTCGTCGATGACGATCTCGCTCGTGTCCTCGCGCATCAGGTCGCGCACGCAGCGCAGCGCGAGATCGAAGTCGGCGTAGACCAACCCCGGTCCGTGCATGCCCTCTTCGCGGCGCTCGATCTCGCCCCACAGGCGCGCGAGGAAGTCGACGTCGTCGCGCATCTCCTGATCGTTCGCGTCCTCGGCGGCCGTGCGGACGATGAAGCCCGTGCCCTTGGGCCGCGCCGCATTGACGATGTCGCGCAACCGCCGGCGTTCCTTGTCGGAGCCGATCCGCTTGCTCACGCCGATCTGCGCGACGTGCGGCATGAACACCGAGTACCGCCCGGGCAGCGACAAGTAGCCGGTCACGCGTGCGCCCTTGAGGCCGATCGGATCTTTGGTGACCTGACACAGCACGTTCTGGCCGGGCTTGATCAGATCTTCGATCTTGCGATTCGCGAGCTGCTTGCGCGAGCGCGCGATCCGCGAGGCCGCGCCTTCGGGCGATTCGTCGCCGCTGTCGTCGGTCTCGCTGTCCTCGAACAGCTTCGCCGAATCGCCACCGAGAATATCGGCGACGTACAGGAACGCGGCGCGCTCCACTTTCGGGCCGAGATCCACGAACGCTGCCTGCATGCCGGGCAACACGCGCGTGACCTTGCCGCGATAGATGTTGCCGACCATGCCGCGATCGCGTTTGCGCTCGACAAAAAACTCGGCCAGAGCGCCTTCTTCGATGACCCCTACTCGGGTCTCGGGGCCCTCGGCGTTCACCACCAACATGTTTTGCATTTAGTCGCTCTGCAATTCGTTGCGGATGCTCCGGAGCGCCGCGACATCGATGTCGCAATTCGGGCTCGCGTAGAGCGGGATTCGAAGCACTCGGTAACACGCGAGGCGTTAGAAAACAAGCCATTGCGAGTAGCCCCGAGCGGTTGGCCCGAGGGTTGCTTGATCGCGGGTCGCGCTGGTGTGCTGCATCGGCGTACAGCGGCTCGGTTACTGATAAGCCCCGAATCGCACTAAGTTAAATTAGTTAGGTTAGGGTCGAAAGACCGCAAGGACGCCTGGGTTGCCGCCCGGGCGTTCGTGTTTTCGGCCCAGCGCGTCACTCGTGCCCTGGCGTGCGAGGATGGGCCGGTGGGTCCTGATGACGAGGCGGCCATTGGCTTCGTGCTCGCCCTCGGCCGCGCCCTCCACCGTTACGGGACGCCGGCACACCGGCTCGAGCAGGGCCTGACCAACTGCTGCGAGCGGCTCGGGCTCGAAGCCGAGCTGTTCTCGACGCCGACCACGGTCATCATGAGCTTCGGCCGGCCGACCGAGCTGAAGACCCGGATGATGCGCGTCGACGCCGGCGAGCTCGACATGGGCAAGCTCGAGCGGGTCGATCAGCTCGCGGAGGACGTCGCAGCGCATCGGATCACGCCGGCCGACGGCGAGATCCGGCTGGCCGAGATCGCGAAAGCGCCGTCCCAGTTCGATCGCCCGACCGGCACGATGATGGGTGGCATCACGGCGGGCTCGCTCGCCGTGTTCTTCGGCGGTGGGCTCGAGGACATCGCCGCGGCCGGTGCGATCGGTCTCGTGCTCGGTCTGCTCACCCAGTACCTCGCGCGCTCGATCGATCAGGCGCGCGTGCTCGAGCTGGTCGCGGCCTCGTTCGCCGCGTTCGCCGCATCGGTCGGCTCGGCGTTCTGGCCCGCGATCGATCCGTCGCTCGTCACCGTCGCCGCGCTGATCATCCTGTTGCCCGGGATGTCACTCACGATCGCGATGACCGAGCTCGCGACCCGCAACTTGATGTCGGGCACCGCGCGGCTCGTCGCGGCGATCATGGTGTTGCTAGAGCTCGTCGTCGGTGTCGCGCTTGGCGAACAGCTCGCGCACGCGCTCGTCCACGTCCAGGGCAATGCACCGGTACCGCTGCCCGAGTGGACCCGATGGCTCGCGCTCGCGACCGCGTCGCTCGGGGTCGCGGTCGTCGTCCAGGCTGCGTGGAAGCAGCTCGGCTGGATCGTCGCCGCGTGCGTGATCGGTTACGTCGGCAGCCGCAGCGGCACGGTATGGATCGGCTCGCAGATGGGCGTCGTCGTCGGTGCGTTCGCACTCGGCGTGGTCAGCAACATCTACGCGCGCTGGAAGGACCGGCCGGCCCAGGTCGTCCAGGTCCCGGCGGTGTTCCTGCTCGTGCCCGGCTCGATGGGCTTTCACGGGATGACCTCGTTGCTCGAACGGGACACCCTGTCGGGCGTGGAGACGCTGTTCGCGATGTTCGTCGTCGCGATGGCGATCGCCGCGGGCCTGCTCGTCGCATCGGCGGTCGTGCCGCCGAAGCGCTCGCTCTGAGTCGGCTAGGACTTCGGGTCGGCGTCGCGGTGCACGCACGGATCGTTATCCGGATCGTGACCGCACGCGAGCACGCCGGGCGAGTCGTCGTCGTGCTCCACGCCCTTGTGGATGCCCTCGTCGCTCGGATCGAACAACGAGCCCGCCGCGATCTTCGCGCGGGTTTCCTCGGCGGCGTTCGGCACCAGGTTCTCGCGCGCGAGAAACGTCACGTAGTACGCGTCCTCGCGGCGCGCCTCGAGCTCGCCGCGCTCGATCGCGGCTTCGAGCAGCCGCTTGAGATCACCGATCACGCGCGACGGCTGGATCTCGAACGCCTCCATGATCGCGTTGCCGACGCCACCCGGCAGGGGCGGCAACTTCGCATCTTCCTCGACGAGCTTGCCGACGCGATCCGACAGCGCGCTGATCTGCTCGAGCAGCTGCTTGCGCCGGCCCGGTCGCTTCGACGTGATGTCGGCGCGCGACAGATCAAGGAGGTCCGTCATGTGCGGACCCATCTCGCGATGGAACCGGCGCACCGCCGAATCGGTCCATTGCTCGCTGTACTGGTTCGTGCGCAGGTGATGCTTCACGAGGAACCGAATCGTCTGGCGCTCGTCGCGTGCGAACGAGAACCGCCCGTGGATCTTGTCGAACATCCGCGCGCCAACCTCGGCGTGGCCGTGGAAGTGAACGCCGTCGGGCGTGAACGTCCGCGTCGGGACTTTCCCGATGTCGTGGAGCAGCGCGGCCCACCGCACGAGCGGGCGCCGCACCGTCTGCTTCACCACTTGCTTCGTGTGAGCCCACACGTCCTTGTGCTGGCGTCCCGTCTCCTGGACGAGGTCCATGGTCGCTTCGAGCTCCGGGAACAGCACGCGCAGCACACCGGCCTCCTGGAGCCAGTCGAGCGCCGCGTCGATCTCGCGGCCCATCAGGCACTGCTCGAGCGCGGTACGCAGGCGCGCCTTGTCTGCAACAGCGATCCGCGCCGAGTGCTCCTGAGCTGCGCGGAGGATGCCGTCCGGCGGAGTCCGGCCCTCGGACGAAATCGCAGCGGCGATCTCGACGATGACGACGGGATCCGCCTCGACGAGCCCGCGAATGCGGTCTGCAGTCTCTACGGTCGACACGAGGGCGGTACCTCTATCACGAGAGTAGCTTTTCCGTCGAAAACCGCCTCGCTGGTACAGCGAACAAAGTCACTTGGTCCCGATCGTGCTCAAGGCTCGCGCGCCGTGCAGGGTCGTATTACCGAGCACCATCTTCCTGAGGCCGAGCGTTCCATGCCCGGCATCACGTCGTTTTATGACGGGCTTGACCAGAAGCCCGCGACCTTCCTTGACCTTTTGTGGGCGTTCGAAGGCCGCAGCCGCTGCCGGACATCCGCGAAAAGTGCTCGGAAGCGTTCGCGCCGCTGAGGCGTTTTCCTAGCGACGTGTCGTCCCTCCATGGCAAGTTGACTTGCCGGATGTGACAGCAAGTCGCAATCCGGAGACGTCATGGGGCAAGAGTCGACGACCACTTCAATATCGGTGACGAAACGTCACCCGATCGGCGTGTTTGATTCTGGGGTCGGTGGACTCACCGTCGTGAGAGCGCTTCGTAGAGCGCTACCGGGTGAGGACATCATCTACCTCGGCGATACCGCGCGCGTTCCGTACGGTAACAAGAGCCCTCGTACCGTCGAGAAGTACTCGCTCGGCTGCCAGCAGTTCTTGCTCGATCGCGGCGTCAAGCTCGTCCTGATCGCGTGCAACACGGCATCGGCCACGGCGCTTCCGGCGCTGCAAGCCGCGACGCGGGTACCGGTGATCGGCGCGGTCGAGCCCGGCGCGACGAGTGCGCTCGCGGCGACGAAGCACGGCCACATCGGTGTGATCGGTACGCTCGCGACCGTGCGCTCGAACGCGTATGCGAAGGCGATCGCCGCGCGCGACCCGTCGGTGCGAATGACGGCGCACGCGTGTCCTTTGTTCGTGCCGCTCGCGGAAGAGGGCTGGACCGACGACGACATCGCGGTGCTCGTCGCACGCAGGTACCTCGCGCCGCTGTTCGCCGAAGATCCGGCGATCGATACGCTGGTGCTCGGCTGCACGCACTATCCGTTACTCGCGGACGTGCTTCATCGCGTCGCGAACGAGCTCGCGAACCACGAGGTCGCGATCGTCGACTCGGCGAGCGCGATGGCGGAGACCGCGAAGGAAGCGCTCGGCAGCGGCGCGAACCGCCGCTCGACCGCCGGCCGCTTGGATTGCTTCGCGACCGATACGTCGCGCCTCGAGGAGCTCGCAGCGCGCTTCCTCGGCGAGAAGCTGACGGGCTTCGAGCTCGTCGATCTCTAAAGCAGAGCCTCGGCCTACGCCGAGATGCCCTTGGCGCGCGCTTCGTCGGCACGCGTGCGCTTCATCGTCTCGATGATCGTCGCAGCGCGCTTGAGCTTGTCGCCGATCGTCCGGTCGTCGACCGGGTAGTCGGTGCGGAACACGAGGCCGTCGTCGACGAGCTGCTCGCGCGCTTCCTCGTTGTCGAGGTAGGTCGCGAGCTTCTTGCCCTTGTAGCTCGTCGTCTTCAACGAGTTGACCTTCGACTCGAGCCACGCCATCAGCTCGCCCATCACCGTCTTGCACAGTGCGAGGTTCTGATCGAGGTTCTCGAACAGCTCGGGGAAGCGTTCCTTGAACGCGTCTTCGTCCTCGCCCTTGCCCAGCGCTTTCTGCAGCACGAGCCGCAGCAGCACGGCATCGTCAGCAAAGCTCACGACTGCGTCGTTCGCATCTTTGCCTGCCGAATCCTTGGGGGACACGATGTACATCGCGACGCCGGTCGCCAGCTCGCGCGCGGGGCGCGGCAGGTTCTCGTCGTCCATGGCATCGAACGCAGTCTTCAGGTCATGAGGTAGAGAAACAAGCCACGACCGGACGAGCTCGACGAACTGGGACTCCGCATTGATAGCCACGATATCTAAACCCCGCATAGCGGGGTCCTCCAAATCGGCAGCTTCATTGATGCCGAACCTGGTGATTACCAACCCGGACGCGGAATTACAAGCCCTCGCCCAGCGCCCGCGGCCATTCAGCCGATCGTGGTACCCTCGAAAAACCCGGTGGCCAAGCGCTCACCCATCCTCGGCTACAACCACAACGTCCGGTACCGAGGTCTGGTTTTCCACGTCCAGACCGAGGACTCGGGTGTTCTGAGCCCGCATCTCTTCACGCACTTGTTTCACGAGGGCGTGATCGTCACGACCCGCAAGCTGGTCTATGACGCCGGTGCCTCCGAGGAAGCCATCAAGGCGTTGATGCAGGCCCAGCACAAGGCGGTGCTCAAGGACCTGAAGTTCCGCAAGTTCGACGACAAGATCGACGCGTACCTGGGCAACGCGCCGGGCCTCGAGCCACGTGGGCGGGGTGGGCCCCCGACTCCGGATGCCAACCTGCGGATGAGCGAGCCGGTCATCGAGATCGTGCCCGAGCGCGCGGGAACCGAGCCGGGCGAACCGCCCACCGAGCCAATCGAGCTCGACGTACCGAAGGCCGCGGTGCCGGCACCGGTGGTCGCCGAGCTGTCGAAGCCACGGACCCAGACCGCGGAGCGCACGAGCAAGGGCTCCCAGTTCCGGAGCATTCCCCCTCCTGAGTCCGGACCGGTCGCGGCGCCGGACGCGATCGATCCAAATGCGACGGTCCCGACCTCGCGGCCGACCGCCGCGACGCCCCCGCCCATTCCGCAGCGCACGGCCGCGAGCAAGACCGGGAGCACGCTCGATTCGTCGCCGGAGATCGAGATCATCAATCACGAGGAGAGCGCTCGCCAGCGCGGACCGCGCGACACCGCGGTCGACAACGTGATCGAGGACGGCGTGCCGTCGATGATCGGTCCGGACACGACCGTCCCGAGCGATCAGATGCCGCGCACCGAAGCGCGCCCGGGCACCGCATCGCGTCCGCCGAGCCACAACGCTGCCGCACTGCCGGCGGTGCGGCCACCGTCGCGTCCCGCGGTGACGCCGCCATCGGTCGTGTCGCGCCCGGTCCAGGATCCCGCGCGTGGCCGCGAGGACAGCCAGGCCGTCGAGATCTATTCGCCGTCGCCGCCGTCGGTCGAGCCGCCACCGGGCGAGGGCCGCACGACCGAGCGTCCGGGTCAGTACTCGATGAGCCGGCGCAAGGACGTCGTCGCGTCGGAGCAAGTGCCTATACGCGATCGCACCGGCCGCACCGCGATCCCCGCGGGTCTCGCTCGGCCGCGGCCGCCCCAACCCGCGCAGCCCCACCGCACGGGCGCGCCGTCGTCGCCGCCGACCGTACCGGCGCCCGCTCGCCAAGGCACGTCCGCACCCTCGGACGGCGTGCCGCAGGTGGCGTCCGATGCGCGGCCGGCGACCCAGCCTCGGACGCCGCACCTGACCGCGCCGATCGCATCGCGCACCGCGACGGGTGCAGGTGGATCGGTGCCGAACAGTGTCATCACCACGAGGCCGGCGGTGATCGTCGGTGCGCCGCCGAAGCAGGTCAGTGGCCCCGTGCCGCGCGTGCGCAAGGCGCGCGAGGACGAAGGCCGGGGCTTCGGGCAGGGATTGATCTCGGAGAAGAGTCTCGACGAGGTGATCCTCGCGTACCTCTCCGAAGACGCTGACGAAAAATAAATCGTGGTCGAGGTCGACGACGACGCCCCCGCTTACAGCTCGTCGATCGGATCGGGCTCGGGCTGATCCACTTCGGGATGCTGCGCCCGATACTGCTCCATCCACGCGGCGAGCTTCGGCATCGAGATATCGAGCCGCTGCGAGCCTTCGCGCTCCTTCGACTGCCGCCACGCGAAGCGCGCTTCCTCGTGCTCGCCCTTGAACGCGTACGCCCACGCGCACAACAGCAACAGGTCGGCGCCGGCCGTCATCGACAAGCCCTTGCGCATCCGATCGTGCAGCTCGCCATCGTCGAGGTCGAGCCGGGTCGGCGGCTCTGCGACCCACAGGTGCATCTGCGCGATCCAGTACGACAGCTTCAACACCTCGCCAGCCGGCTCGCCGCCGCGCGCCTCGAGCACTGCACGCGCTTCCTTGGCGCGGCCGAGCGCCGTCAGCAAGTTGATCTCCGTGTAGTACGAGAACTGGTGCTGGATCAGCCGCGGCGACAGCTTCGACCGCGCGTGGCGCACGCGATCGAGCGCCTTCTCGCCGTGGCCTTCGAGCGCATCTGCGATCGCGACGCGGAGCTCGGCGAGTGCGCGCACGCGACCAGGCGCCCACCACGCGCGGGTGACCGGCTCGGCGAGCGCGCGGCCCGTGACCGAATCACCCCTCGAGAGAGCGACCGACGCTTCGTTGACGCGCTTGACCGCGCGGACCGTGCCGAGGAACCGTCCGCCGAGCGCGAGGTAGAACGGCACGAGCACCGGGAACGAGGTCGCAGCGAGCGCGACGCCCGCCGCGGTGATCCCGCCGAACGTCACGTACGCGGCGACCTGGCGCTTCTGCACGGCCGCCGGGTTCTTGACCTCGCCGTCGCGGCCGACGTAGACGAGCTGGCCTTTGCCCGCGCGATCGAGATCCGTCGCGATCATCGGCCGCGCGAGCGCCGCCTCGCCGGAGGAGCGCACCACGAGCGCAGTCGATTTCTTATCGTCGTCGTCGGTCGCCATCAGTCTTGTACCGACCAATCAGTGCCACCGGAGCCGTCGTGCAGCGCGACGCCGAGCTTCGCGAGCTCGTCGCGGATCTCGTCACCCCGCGCGTAGTCTTTCGCTCCGCGTGCCGCGGTTCGCTCGGCGATCTTCGCCGCGATCTGGCCGACGTCGAGCTCGCGCGCCTTCACCAAGCGCGCGCGACGCTCCGCGAGGTACGCGGCCGGCGCCTGCTCGAACACGCCGATCGCGGCGCCGACCGAGCGCAGATCGCGGCCGAGCCTCGCGAGCGTGCGCCGGCGGACCCCTTTGTCGATGCCCTTGCCCTCGTCGAGCAAACGATTCGCGAGCTGGGCCGCCGCATGGAGCGATGCGACCGTGACCGGCGCGTTGAAGTCGTCGGCGAGCGCGGCGCGAGCCTCGGGCACGAGCTTCTCGGCCTCGGGCAGCACGGCACCTTCGCCGCCATCGCCTTGCGCGACGAACGCGTCGATCCGCTGCAGCGTCTCGTAGAACCGCGCGAGCCCGCGATCCGCACCCTCGAGGCTGCGGAACCGGACCTTTGTCGAACCGTCGGGCTGCGGCGTCGCCTCGACCTCGAAGTCGACTGGCGAGCGATAGTGATGCGAGACGCAGAAGAACCGGAGCGCCTCGCCACCGACGGCAGCTGCGATCTGATCGCAGTTGAAGACGTTGCCGAGCGACTTCGACATCTTCACGCCTTCGAAGTTGAGAAAGCCGTTGTGCATCCAGTAGTGCGCGAACGTGCCCGCTCCGTCGGCGCCCTGCGACTGCGCGATCTCGTTCTCGTGGTGCGGAAAGATCAGATCCTTGCCGCCCGCATGGAGATCGAATGTCTCGCCGAGGTGGGTGACCGTCATCGCCGAGCACTCGATGTGCCAGCCCGGCCGGCCCTTGCCCCACGGCGACTCCCACGATGGCTCGCCGGGCTTCGCAGATTTCCACAGCGCGAAGTCGGCCGGCGCGCGCTTGCGTTCGTCGACAGAGATCCGTGCGCCCTCCTCGAGGTCGTCGAGGCTCTGCTTCGACAGCTGGCCGTAGGGCGCGAACGTGCGAACCTCGTAGTAGACGTCGCCGTCGACCGCGTACGCGTGGCCGTTCGCGATCAAGCGCTCGATGACCGCGATGATCTGCGGGATGTGGCCCGTGACCTTTGGCTCGACGGTCGGCGCGCGCACGCCGAACCGCGCCATGTCGGCGTTGTAGCTCGCCGCGAACCGCGCAGACATCACGAGGGGATCTTCGCCGGTCTCGCGCGCGCGATTGATGATCTTGTCGTCGATGTCGGTGACGTTGCGAACGTACGTGACGTCCCAGCCGAGGAACTCGAGACAGCGCCGCACGGTGTCGAAAGCGATCGCGGAGTACGCGTGCCCGATATGCGCGGGTGCGTACGTGGTCGGGCCGCAGACGTACATGCCGACCTTGCCGGGGATCATCGGCTCGAACGGCACCTTCTGCTGGCGCATCGAATCGTGCAAACGGAACGGAGTCACCGGTTCGTTTGTAGCACTACAACTTCCAGTCCAACACACCTGGTGTGCGCGACACCGCCGCGTTTGTCAGTGCGTTGGCCCAGGGCGCGGCCTCTTCGCCGCTCGCCGGCAGCCCGAGGTTCCACACGAGCAGCTCTCCGCTCGTGATCGCGAGCAGCCGGTGGCCGTCCGGCGCGATCGCCACGCTGCGTACGAAGGGCCGTGCCGCGACCACCGCGTTCGGCTGCTCGGGATCTCGAGGCTGCGCGATCGTCCAGCGTTCACCGGTGGTGGGATCGAACACCTCGAGCGCACCGTTCGGCGCGAGCGAACCGACGAGCGAACCGTCGAGCGCGAACGAAGCTCCAGTCAACGGGAGCGCGACCGGCGTTGCCTCGCCGTTCGGCTTCGCATCGGCGATCACGGCGCCGCCGTCGTGACCGACCGCCAGCACGCGACGGTCGCCGAGCCACTCGAGCGCCGTGACGTTGCGGCCGAGGCGCGCGAGCACCCGCTGCTCGCCGTTCGCGCGCCACAACCGGACCTCGAGACCCGAGCCGAACACGACGTCGCCATCGCTGCGGATCGCGAGCGCACCGCGCGCGGGCGCGACATCGGCGGTGAGCTGGGTCGCGGTGCGGGTTGCGAGATCGATCCGCCAGACGACGCGGTCCGCGAACGCCGCCGCGATCCAGCCGTGTGCGGCGGCGAGACCGAGCACGAGCGACTTGCGCTGGACCAGTGCGTCGGGGCCGAGCCGGATGTCGCCCGCCGTGGTCCCGAGCACGAGCTGATCGTCGACGAACGCGGCTTGCTCGAGGTCATCGCCGAGATCGACGGGCTCGCCGATGGGCGCGACGATCCGGCCGTGGTGCGTGCCATCGATGACGACCGCGCGATGACCGCCGGGCACGGGCACGAGCTGAGAGATTCCGATCATCGGACCGACGTCGACGGTCTTGTTCTCCCGCAGGTCGATCCACTGCGCGGGCCCCTCGACATGCGAGACGACGACCACGTCGCCGGTCACGAACGCCGCCGCGATCACCGGGTTGTCGCCGAGCGAGCGCGGCGTCACCGCGTCGAGGTCCCACACGAGCAGCTTGCCATCGCTCGCCGCGACGACGTACGAGCCGTGGACCGAGGTCTGGATCGCGCTGATCCGCACCGGGCTCGCGATCGCACGATCGCCTTGATCGGTGAGTAGCGTGAGCCCGTTCGGGCGGCCCGCGACGATCACGTCGTTGCGCGCGGCGTGAAGTCCGAGCGTGAAGTCCATGCCCGACAACCGCGGCACCGGATTGTCGCGCTGGACCCACGTCACACCGGTCGGCCCGGTCGCGATCATCCGGCCTTTCGTAAGCGCGAGCGCGAAGTGCGTGCCCGCGAAGTAGCGATGGATGATCGCCGGTGAAGGTCTCAGGGTGAATGCGAGCACTTCCTCGTCGGTGAGCGCGGCCAGCTGGGTTCCGTCGGCCTGCCAGGACAGCTCGCGCACCGTAGCGTCGGCGATCACCTCGGGCGGAAGCGTGCTCGTCCGATCGATCAGCATCACGTGCTGTGCGCCGGCGAGTGCGACCCACCGCCCGTCGGGAGACGGCGCGACCGCGTCGACGGTTTCGTCGAGGGTAATCTTGCTCGGCGGACCACCCGCGAGGTCGAGCTTCCATAGCTCCTTCTGCGGATCGATGTAGTACGCGATCGGTCCGGCGACCTCGAGCTTCGCGACCGCAGTCGGCGTCTCGAGATCGCGGTGCGTGCCCGACGCGACGTCGACGAACGTCACGTGCGTATCGTGAAACAGCACGACCGTGTGCTCGGCATCGCCGAACCGAGCCGGCGAGGGCGCGTGCGCGTCGAACAGGACGCGCGCTGGCTCTTTACGTGTGAGGTCGTAGATCCGGATGATGCCGTCGTCGCCGGCCGCGACCGCGCGCTGGCCATCGCGGCTGAGCTCGAGCGAGATCGTGTGCGCCGACGCCGGCAATCCGAACGCGACGCCGTTCGCACGCGCCGCGGCCGCGACATCGCGCGCCTCGCGCCAGCGCGGCGACGTCACGAGTGGCTTGACGAGGGCGACCGCGGTCGTCGGCTCGGTCTGCGCGACCGCACGCGCGTTCGCGATCGTGACTTGATTCAGTCGATCGAGCGCTTCGTTCTTCGCGGTGTCGGCGAGGTTCTTCTGCGCGAGTGCCTCGGCCGCCTTCGCATCCGCCCGATCGCGCGCCGCGAGGATCCGGCTGAACGAGAACGCCGCGATCAAGATCAGTGCGAGCACCGACCCGGCCACGACGCCGACGACCGAGCGGTTGTTGCGGGCCCAGCGCACGATCTTCTCGCGGTTCGAGTAGTGGTGGGATTTGACCAGCTGCCCGGTGAGGAAGCGCTGGAGGTCGTCGGCGAGCGCACGCGCGTCGTGGTAACGGACCTCGCGATCGTGAGCGAGCGCCTTGTCGACGATCGTCGCGAGCGCCGGCGACACGCCGGGCGTGATCTCGCGCAGCGGTTGCGGCGGCCCGTCGACGGCGGCGCGCATCATGTCGGCGGCGTTCTTCGCGTAGTGCGGCGGCTTGCGCGCGAGCAGGTGATAGAGCGTCGCGCCGAGCGCGTAGACGTCGCAGCGCTCGTCGACGGCGGCGCCGCGCAGCTGCTCGGGCGCCATGAATCCAGGCGTGCCGAACACGATGCCGGCGCGGGTCTTGATGTTGTCGTCGTCGTCATCGACGGGCTGGCCGGTCGGGGCGCGCCGCGCGCGGACCTCGTCGGACTCGCCGATCGCCTTCGCGAGGCCCCAGTCGATCACCGTCGTCTCACCGAGCTCGCCGGCGAGGATGTTCGAGGGCTTGATGTCGCGGTGAACGACGCCGCGCTCGTGCGCATGCGCGATCGCGTTCGCTGCAGCCACGATGTGCGGCAATAACGCGAGCCGATCCGGAAGCTCGGGCGCGCGGCCCACGAGCTCCTCGAGCGAGCGGCCGCTGATCTTCCGCATCACGTAGAACGGCGCGCCGGTGGCGGAGGTCCCGGCGTCGTGCACGGGCACGATCGACGGATGCTCGAGGCGCGCGGTGATCCGGGTCTCGCGGTGGAACCGCCGGATCGCCTCGGGGTCGAGCGCGAGCGCCTCCTTGAGCGCGACGGTCCGGCCGAGCACGGTGTCGGTGGCGACGACGACGCGTCCCATGCCTCCGCGCGCGATCTCGTCGCCGTATTCGTAGCGATGCTCGGGCGGCATCGCGGGAGGCGCATTCGTGGAGACCTCGCCGGCCACCGGCACGACCGTCACGTTGATCGGCGCCGGCATCGTGTGGTCGACGTCCATCACCGCGCCGCGCGGCATCTGCATGGTGCCGAACGGGTCATTTCCTGAAGGAGGCCCCGAAGGAGGTCCTTTCGGATCGCCCACGGGGCGAGTATCTCACGCCCGCGTCGGCAACAGATCGCGCTTGACGGCACGGACGAGCGCCCATGCGAACACCAGCCCGATCGCGGCCAGCGCGATCGTGATCGGCAGGACGTACCAGTATTCCTCGGGGTGCTCGTCGGTGATCAACGCGTACGCGCCGGACGGAATTTCCTGGGCGACGTAGACGCCGATCAAGTCGAGCTGCGTATCGGGGACCACGGTGGCGCCGATCGCGAAGCCCGCGGGAGAGCTGCCCTCGAGCGCGCCCCACGTCGTGTCGTAGTGGTGCGTCGTCGGCTCGACCCGCGCGGCCCAGAGCCTCGACTCGAGCAGCTGCGCGGTGAGGTGCGGCACATCGCCGGTCGCGTCGAACCGGATCGTGTCCTGCATCGGATCGTGCGATCCGGTCACCGCGATGTTCGCGGCGGCGAGCGCCTGCTGCCACGCCGCTTTGTCCTTCAAGCGCTCGTTGAACGTCGCGACGATCACCGAGCTGTACGGATCGGTCGTGTCGAACGAGACCTTCGTATCCTTCGCCAGCGTGACTTCGTCGCCGGTGATCGCGGTGAGCTTGTCGGTCGTGAAGGCGGCGCGCACCGCCGATGCGGCGGCGAACACGGGTCGCGGATGATCCTTCGCGTAGTCATTCAGCGCCGATGCGAACGGCAGCTTGTCGAGCGCGCGCAACCGGCCGGTGAACGCGCCGAGCGTCGGCTTCTCCCAGCCATCGCCGCTCATCGCGATCCAGAGCTTGTCGCCGGTGCCACGTACGGGTGCGACGCGCAGACCGAGCCCGGCCTTGTTCGTCGACGCGCGGATCGCGCGCGACATCACGAGCTCCGCGGCTTCGAGCTTGACGTACGCGTCCGCGCCGACCTTGCCGCCCGTGATGTCGGCGACGGCGACCCGCGCGGGCGCTTCACCGGAGCCGGCGAAGCGGCGATCGGGTTGCAACCGGTAGAGGAACAACCCGCACAGGAACACGAGCCCCGCAGCGGTGAGCACACCGATCTTCGGCCGAGGCCTAGACAGCTTCACGAGCTCGGGATCGATCGCATCCTTGGCGATCGGAGCTCCATCACTCGCATCACGGACTTCGGCCATCGCGCTCGCCATCGTACCGTTCATAACGACACCACGCCACACCGCGCGGTTGCGTCGAAGATGGGCTAACGTTCCGGCGTGGAACCGGTCGCCAGCACCCGCGAAAAGCCCTACGGCATCGCCGAGGTCGTGCGGCTGGCCGGCCGGCGGCTCGACCAGCTCGGCTTGATCTGGCTCGAAGGCGAGGTGACGCAGGTGTCCCAGCCTCCGTCCGGTCACCTCTACTTCTCGCTGCGCGACCGAGATGCGGTGCTGCCGGCGTTGATGTGGGGACGCGACCTCACGCGGCTCAAGTTCCGGATCGAGCCGGGGCAGCGGCTGCGCCTCCGCGGCCGGCTCAACATCTACGAGCGCGACGGCAAGATGCAGCTATACGCCGACTTCGCGGAGCCGGCGGGGCTCGGCGCGGAGGCGCTCGCGCTGAACCAGCTCAAGCAGAAGCTCGCGGCCGAGGGCATGTTCGCGCCCGAGAAGAAGCGGCCGCTACCGCGCTTCCCGCGCCGGATCGGCGTCGTGACGTCGCGCAACGGCGCCGCGATTCACGACATCATTCGCACGGTCCAGCGCCGGCTCGCGACGCCGATCCTGATCGCGGATGCCGCGGTTCAGGGGCCGAACGCACCGGCGCAGCTCGTCAGCGGCATGGCGATGGTCGTGCGCGCCGGCGTCGACGTGTTGATCATCGGCCGCGGCGGCGGCGCGGTGACGGATCTGTCTGCGTTCAACCACGAGCGCGTCGTGCGCACGATCTCGCGCTGCCCGGTGCCGGTGATCAGCGCCGTCGGTCACGAGCTCGATCTGTCGCTCGCGGATCTCGCGGCGGATGCGCGCGCCTCGACACCGACGGCCGCGGCCGAGCTGTGCGTCCCCGACGGCCACGCGCTCGCCGAGCAGCTCGTCAAGGAGCGCCGCCGGATCGATCGCGAGCTCGGTCACGTGCTGGCGAGCGCGCACCAGGATCTCGATCGCTGCACGATGGCGCTGCACGCCCGCGGCGAACGGGTCGTCGCGCGCAAGAAGCACGAGCTGAACGCGCTCGCCCACCAGCTCGCGAGCCTGCACCCACGCGCGCAGATCCTCGCGCACCGAGCGCAGCTCGGCGAGCTCGAGCGCCGGCTCGGCGCGCTGCTGCCGTCGGCGCGGCTCGCGCGCGCACATCAGCTGCTCGATCAGCTGGCATCGCGCCGCGACGCCGCGATGCTCGCCTCGCTCGAACGGCGCCGCCAGGGGCTCGGCCGGCTTGGCGCGCAGATGGTCGCGCTGTCGCCGCTCGCGGTGCTCGACCGTGGCTACGCGATGGTCGCGAAGCAAGGCGCGATCGTGCGCGATGCCGCGCAGGTCGCGGTCGGTGATACGCTGGACGTGCGGCTCGCGCGCGGTGCGCTCGAGGTCGTGGTGAAAGGACCGGGGCAAGGCACGTCGTGACACGAGCGAAACCCAGGCGACCGGGCACGCGTTCCGGCAGGCGCGCGGACAGCTTGATCACGGACGCGGTGCCGATCAAGCACCCGGAGCTACCAGCCGATCTCGCCGATGCGGCGGAGGCCGCGCTCGACGACCTGTTGAACCCGGATCGGTCCGCGAGCTTTTCGATCGACGTCGACGGCGAGTTCGAGTCGCCGACCGATCCGTCGCGCGACCTCCCGATCCCCGCGCCGCGTGCGAAAGCGAAGCCACCGGCAGCGCCGCCGAAAAGCCACGCGAAGCGGCCGAAGACGATCCTGCCGCCGCCGCCGATCGAGGACGCGATCCTCGAAGAGCAAGTGTTGCCGCAGATCCCGCAGCTCCGGTTCGCGATCTACGAGCAGGCGGATCAGCTCGCGTCCGCGCAGGGTGCGATCGTCGCGGCCGGTCACGTCGTCGTCGCCGGCGCGTCGGGCACCGCAAATTTATCGAAGATCGCGGATCATATCGTCGCGGGCATCGACGCGATCCTCGTCGCGCTCCCCGGCGGCGAGCCGGTGATCGATATCGCGCTCGCCCAGGAGCCGCGCCGGCCGATCATCATCGCCGCGGTCACCGGCAAGCTGAGCGACGGTTGTGCGCGTGCGATCGCCGCGGGCGCCGACCTCGCCGCCGCGCGTCCGCACGAGCTCGAGCGGATGTCGCCGGTGCTGCTCGCGGCCGCTCGCCTCCACACCGAGCGCCGGCTCGCCCAGAACGCGCGCGGTGCCGAGGCCGTGCTGCGCGCGAAGCTCGAGGAGCTCTCGGATCCGGATCCGCGCGGCCTCCAGCCGATCGAGGTGTTCCAGCGCGTGATCGAGCTCGAGCTCAAGCGCGCACGCCGGTTCGAATA
Source organism: Deltaproteobacteria bacterium (assembly GCA_040004535.1). Taxonomy (GTDB): domain Bacteria; phylum Myxococcota_A; class Polyangia; order Haliangiales; family Haliangiaceae; genus JABFXX01. Next base: position 11,610 of record JBDUAS010000024.1, on the reverse strand, counting down.
TCCGTTGTCGGTCGCGCTGTTCGCCGTCGACGTTCCACCGCCGCCGCCGCCCGCGGGCATTCGCGGGATCCTGCGCGCGCGTGCCGGCAACGCGCTGATCCACACGATCCGCGACATCGATATCGCCACCCAGCTCGATCACGAGCGGTTCCTCGTGCTGCTGCCGTACACCGATCTCGCCGGTGCCGCGGGGCTCGGCCGTCGCGTCGTCGCCGCGGTCGCCAAGGGAGATCCGGTGGTCTCGGCCGGCCGTTCGTTCCCGCCGCGTGTCGTCGGTGCGGTCGCGGGTGCGCGCCCCGGTCAGGAGCTCAGCTTCGCGAAGCTCATGAAGGACGCGACGCTCGCGCTCGCGCAGGCTCGCAAAGATGGCGCCGAGCTTGCCGTGCAGCCGTGAGAACCACCGCGGTGATCGGCTGGCCGGTCGAGCACTCGAAGAGTCCAGCGATGGTGAACGCGGCGTTCGCGGCGACCGGGATCGCCGCGGAGATGATCAAGGTCGGCGTGCCGGCCGAGCACTTCGCCGCGAAGCTCGCCGAGCTCCGCGCGTTGCCGATGCTCGGTGCGAGCGTGACGACGCCCCACAAGCTCGCGGCACACGATCTGTGCGACGAGCTCTCTCCCGCCGCGCGGGCGATCGGCGCGGTCAATTGTCTGCAGCTCACCGGCGTGAAGCTCGTCGGCCACAACACCGATGCACCTGGCTTCGTCGATGCGGTCCGCGCTGCCGGCCTCGGGCTCGCTGGTGCGCATGTCGTGTTACTCGGCGCAGGTGGGGCCGCGCGCGCCGTCGCGTACGGTTGTCGCGAAGCCGGCGCCCATGTCGAGATCGCCGCACGCACGCCCGCGAACGTCGCCTGGACGACGGCCGCGCCGTGGAGCGCGCTCGCCGGCTTGTTCGCGCGTGCGCAGCTCGTGGTCGATTGCACGAGCAGCGGGCTCGCCGAGGAAGTCCTCGACGTCCCGCTCGACGCGCTCGCACGATCCGCGACGGTCGCGACGCTCGTCTATCACGCGCGCACCGATCTCCTGGAACGCGCGAGTGACCGCGGCCATTCCACGCTCGACGGTCGCCCGATGCTGCTCCATCAAGGCGCGCGCGCCTTCACGCTGTGGACCGGTGTCCCAGCGCCCCTCGACGTGATGGCCGCCGCTCTCCGAGCATGACTCGTGCACGCAGGTCTCGCACGCCACTTCGGGCGAGAGGTCCTCGTGAGCAACACCGCGATGTTCCGTGCCGCATCTTTCGTCGTCGTGTGCCTGGGATTCACAGGAACCCATGTCGTATGGGCCGACGATGCTCGGGGTGGCCCACCGCGCCCCGATCTCTACGTCGAGGATCCCTACGCGCCGCATCACACCGACGGGTCTGAAGCGCGGCTCGGCACGGTCGTCGGGTTCGAGTACGGCCAGCCGCAGAATGTCCTCGCGCTCGGCGTCGCGGTCGCCGCTGGCCATCGCTTCGGCCGCCTCACGCTCGAGAGCGAGCTCCAGGCGTTCACGCTGCGCAGCCACGGCGAGATCAACACCCCGATCGGCCCGGGCGAGGGGGACTTCGGCGTCGGCCACGGAGAGCGGCTCGCCGCGCTCGCGCGCCTCGACGTGATCCGGTTCGGTCCGCACGTCGTCGGCCCGAACTCGCTGCTGTCGATCTACGTCGAGGGCGGCGCAGCGGTCGCATGGATGAATTGGAGCAAGCCCGATTACAACCAGGCGTCGCGGATCGTTCCCGACGACACCAAGCGGCCCGAGGGCCAGGTCGGCTTCGGCGTGTCGCTCGACCACCGGCTGCAGGAGCCGATCGGCTTTCCGCATCGCATCGCGTGGTTCCTCGGCTGGCGCATGGCGCTGGCGCCGCACGAGCCGATGACGGCGACCGTGTGCCGCGGCGTCAGCTGTCGGCCGTACCAGATGGAGGACGACACCACGGCGATCGTCGATCGCTCGATGCTGTTCCAGTCCAGCCTGGCGTTTACGTTCTAGAGCGCGTTCGGATCGGTCGCCGCGGGAGTAACCGGCGGCGGAGGCGGTACGCCATCGCTCGTCGGCGTGGAGGCAGGCGCCGATCCGTTGCACTGGACGTCCGGTACGCAGTCGCCGTTCGACGTCGAGCACTCCATGCGCGGCGCCATCGCGAATTGCGGCTTGATCTCCTTGTCGTCGGTAACCGGGATGGTCTTGCAGCAGCACGTCGGGGCCGTATCGGAACCCTCCTGGACGATGCCCGTGTCTTTTTTCGGTGCAGAACCGCACGCTGCAGCGATGCCAACGGATGCGACAAACGAAGCGACGAGGATTCGCATGACCCGGTCCTAACACGAAGTGCGTGCCAGAAACATGTGCTTGCCCTTCGCCGAGGACTCGCGAATGCTGGATCCATGGCGAAGGCGGTTGTGGTTGCAGCGTCGCTTCTGACCCTCTCCACCCTCGGAGCTCGGCTCGCCACGGCGGGACCGACGATGCGGTTCGGCCTGACCGGCGCGATCGACGATCAGGGTGCGCCAGGCAAGTACGAATTCGGTCCGCTCGTCGCGCTCGGCCTGCGCGCGGGACCGTTCGTGGGCGAAGTCGAATGGGCGTATCTCAGCTTCTTCGATCCCGACACCACCGACGGCGGCGTCCATCGGCTCGGCGTATCGCTGCGCGCCGACATGCTGCGCAGCTACTCGACGCGGTGCTTGTTTCACGGCGGCTGCACGCGCGCGCAATCGCTGTGGCTCGAGGCCGGCGCCGGCGAGCGGTTCGGGCAATGGCAGCTCGACGCGTTTCACGTGGCTCCGGCCAGCAGTCATCAGCCCGAGGCGCACGTCGGGATCGGCGTCGAGATCGACAATCAGATCTATCCGATGCGCAACGGCTTCCAGGTCGGCCTGCGATTCGCGGTCGCGCCGCGGGGCAGCGATCCGGAGAGCGCGTGCCGCGGCAGCGGAACCTGCATGTCGCCCACGCCTGGCATCGACAACGGCAACCACGGCGGCTACGACGGATCCGTGTTGCTGGAGTGGATGTTCCTGTTCGGTACTGGCGAATGACCCGAGCCCGAGCCCGATGGTTCAGGACGTCGGAGCTTCCGAGCGTGGCATCGATTTCTCTTGTCGAACACTCAGGGCGACCGGCCACGCCGATCGTCTTTGCCTTCAATACCGAAGCTCGCCGCATCGGATCTGCACCGCGATGATTCGCTCGTGATTTCGGCTCGGGCTCGGATCGAGCTTACGAGTGCGGCGCGACCTCGACCCACACTTCATTGCGCCGCAAGAACGGTAGCGTCGCGGGCGAATCGAAGCCCGCGAACATCGGCATGCTCAGCGGCTGCAGCCCGGCGGCCTTGACCATCCGCATCAGCTCCTTCTCGTGCTGCTCGACCTGCTGGCCGTGATACGTGCCGGTGAAGCGCAGCACCGCGACGCGGCGCTCGGGCACCTCGTCGAGCTCGACCGCACTGTCGTTCGGCAGCGGAAGCGAATCGACCGAGCGACCGGGCGGCATCACGAACGACATCTTGTACCCGCGTCCTTCGGACTCGGTGATCACGGGCGCTGTCATGCCGATCTTTTCGCTCGCCGCGGCGCTCGTCGTCACCGGCGCGGCCATCGCGAGCTTCTCGCCGTTGAAGTTGTCGCCGAAGATGTAACCGGCGAGCCGGCGGAAGCCCTGCTGGACCGCCGCATCGTAGCTGTCGGTGTCGACCTGGGTGTGCGCGGTGACCTGCGTCGCGTAGCGCCGGATCTCGAGCCGGCCGATCCGCTCCTCGATCTTGTAGACCGGCTCGTCGGTGAACAGCCGCGCGAGCTGCCAGCGAACGCCGAGCATCGCCAGTGCGGTGAGCCCACCCGCCACACTCCCAAACAATGTCGAGCGTCTCGCCCGCGCCATGAAGGCCCCGATCCCCGCAGGAATGACCACCATTCCCGCGTAGTAAGCGATCTTGCGAGCTTTGATCTTGGTCATGGCCATCGGTGCAGCAACCGACGTGCCGACGGAGAAACCACCAGCGGGCGCTCGCGCTCGGTCTAGACTGCTCGCCAGGCGGCGGTCAAGACGCCGATGATCGCGCCGAGCCACACGGTCGCGCAGGCGATCGTGGCGAGACCGACGACGATCGGGGCGAACGCGGCGCCGTCGCGGCTGGGATCCCAAAAGGTCAGGATCAACAGCACCGCCGCGGACGCGAGCAGACCCAGTGCGATCCAGTGCTCCTTGACGTCGAACCAGCGCGCCGCGTGCGCCGTGCGCCGCACGAGGTCCGCGGTCACCGGAGCCTCGCGAGGCTCGCCGTGTTGTGCGGTCACGATCGCGCTGACCGCGCGGTCGTGGCTTGCTTGGTCGGACGCGACCGCACCCGCGTTCTCGAGATACGCCGCGCGGACCTCGACCTTGTAGGTCGGATACATGACGTTCCCCGCGATGAAGGCCGCGGCTTGGAGCGCGCAGAAGATCACCGCGAACTTCACTACCGCGCGCCGGCTCTGCGCACCGCGCAGCCAGCGCCGCATCCACACGACGAGGTGTGTGCCCGCTGCGACTGCGGCGACGCCGAGCCCCGTGTGGAGCACGAGCAGCCAGCGCGCGGCCGACAGCGTCAGCATGGACGCACGATACAACCGTTGCGAAGCCAGCGGTCAGAGACGTTGGCGTTGACCTGAGCCTGAACGCGCCTTCGAGCGCGCAGACCTGCCCGCATCTCACGCACTACGCCACGGCGCTCGTCCTGGCAGCGCGCGAACGGAGTCAACGTCCATGTCAACGCAGGTCAAGGTCTTCGCGGGCTACAGCGTGATCGTCTCGCCGACCTTCATCACCGTCAGCTTCGTCGACGCGCCGACCTTCTTGAGCGCCTTGCCGAGCGCATCGGGCGTGCCGGTCAGCACCGGGAACGTGCCGAAGTGCATCGGCACGATCTGCTTTGCCTTGACCAGCTTCGCGGCCTCGGCGGCGCGATCCGGACCCATCGTGAAGTGATCGCCGATGCAGCTCAGCATCACGTCGATCTTCCAGTGGCTGCCGATCAGCGCCATGTCGCCGAACAGGTCGGTGTCACCGGTGTGATAGATCGTCGGACCGCCCTTCACGACGATCACGAACCCGCCGGGGTTGCCGCCGTAGCCGGCCTTCATCGGATCGTTGCCGATCGCCGACGAATGGATCGCCGGCACGAACGAGATCTGAGCCTCGCCGCCGAGCACGTCGACGGTGCCGCCGAAGTTGCCGCCGGTGTCGAAGCCGTATTGATCCTTCGGATAGCCGTTGGCGACGATCGCGTTGCCGAGATCGAACGTCGCGACTAGCTTCGCTTTGGTGCGCTTCGCGATCTCGGTCGCATCGCCGATGTGATCGAAGTGACCGTGCGTGATCAGGATCAGGTCGGCCTTGACGGTCTTGACGTCCTCCTTGCCGGTCGGGTTCGACGGGTTCGAGATCCACGGATCGATCAAGATCGTCTTGCCGCTCGGCAGATCGATCTCGAACGCGGCATGGCCAAACCACTTCACCTTCGTCTTGTTGTCCGCGGAGGCAGTCGCGGTGAGCGCGATCAACGCGCACAGGATCAGCAGCTTCTTCATGGGCGCGAGAGTAGCCGAAAATGCTCAGGGCCCCTGCACGGGGCCCTTTAGGGAGGATCAAGCTAAGCGAAAACTTTGTTTCAACCGATCGTGCTGGCCGAGTGGCGGCGAATGAACGTCGGTACGTCGAGCTCGCTCTCCGTATCGATCTCGCCGGTCAGCACGGCCTTCATGCTCGGCCGCGATTGCGCGCGCTTGCGGGGCTCGACCAGCGGCGTGCCGTCGAGGGGCGTCGCCGGGCCCGAGCCACTCGCGACGCGCCATTCGTCGGACACCGGGCCATCGAGCGAATCGAGCGCAGCTTCCATCTCGATCTGGATCTCGGGCTCTTCGATCTCGCGGCGCGAAGTGAATTCGCGCCGCTCCAGTTCCGAAAGCACGGCCTGCGGCTTCGCCGGCGCGCGGAGAAGCGGAGCCGGATATTCCTTCGTCACCTGGCTCGAGACATCGTATGGCAGCGTGATCTGCTGCGCCTTCGGCCGGCCATTGCCGGGACCGGGCGTCGGAGCCGGGTCGACGATCATCTGAGTCTTCACCGCGCGGTCGAAGCCGGTCGCGATCACGGTGATGCGGACCTCGTCGCTGAGGTTCGGATCGATCACCGAGCCGAAGATGATGTTCGCGTCCTCGTGCGCGGCGTTCTGGATCAGCGTCGAAGCCTCGTTGACCTCGTGCAGCGTGAGATCCGGTCCGCCGGTGATGTTGATCAGGATGCCGGTCGCGCCTTCGATCGACACGGCCTCGAGCAGCGGCGAGCTGATCGCCATCTCGGCCGCTTCGGTCGCGCGACGCTTGCCCTCGCCGACGCCCGTGCCCATGAGGGCGCGGCCCATGTTCGACATGATCGTGCGTACGTCGGCGAAGTCGACGTTGATGAGGCCCGGGACCGTCATGAGGTCCGAGATGCCCTGCACCGCGTTCAGCAGCACCGAGTCGGCCTTGCGGAACGCTTCGACCATCGACGTCTGCTGACCGACCAGCGCGAGCAAGCGCTCGTTCGGGATCACGATCAGCGTGTCGACCGCGGCGGCGAGCCGATCGATGCCTTCGACCGCCTGGCGCGAGCGCTTCTTGCCTTCGAAGCCGAACGGCTTCGTGACGACACCCACGGTGAGCGCGCCGCAGTCACGCGCGATCTGCGCGATCACGGGTGCCGCGCCGGTGCCGGTGCCGCCTCCCATGCCGGCGGTGACGAACACCATGTCGGCACCGCTGATGAGGTCGGCGATGCTCTGCATGCTCTCCTCGGCCGAGCGGCGCCCGATCTCCGGGTTCGCTCCCGCGCCGAGGCCCTTGGTCAGAGCATTTCCGAGCTGGATCTTGTGGGGCGCCATGTTGGCTTCGAGTGCCTGCATGTCGGTGTTGGCGACCACGAACTCGACGCCGTCGAGGTTGCCGCTGATCATGGTGTTGACGGCATTGCCGCCTCCACCACCGACGCCAATGACTAGGATCTTTGCGTGATTGAAGTCGTCGAATTCGATGAGTGCCATGGTTTTCGTTGCCCCCTGGTAAGCCCATATGAAAGTGGTCGATCCATGGGGGCAACTTTTTGTGCGAGACTGATCGCCAATGCGGATCTCGGCCTCGTGGGTGGCCTCGCTGGCGGTCTGTCTTGCCGCATGCGGTGGTAAAGCCGGTTCGGGCGATGTCGACGCCTACAACTTCATGGACGCCGCCGGATCCAATGACCCTCCGATCACCGGTGACTGTCCGGTGTTCCCGAGCAACAACATCTTCAACACACCGATCGGCGCGCTTCCGGTCGACCCCGCATCCGCCGCGTACATCACGACGATCGGATCGAACAAGCTCCACCTCGATCTCGGTCAGGACATCGATCCGACGAGCGCCACCTACTACGGCATCCCGTTCCAGGCGGTGCACGGGATGACGATGCCGTGGCCGACCGCGAAGTACCTCGCGGTCGATACGGCCAACTACAGCTGGAAGCCGGCTCCCGAGAGCGATTGCGGCAAGGTCGACCACAGCATCGATGCGCCGTGCTCGCACGATCCGATCTTGCCGATTCCCGACGTGCCGCTCGTCGAGGGCGGCATCAACACGACGCCCGGCCAGCAGCCCGACGGCGATCACCACATGCTGATCGTCGATAGCGACAGCTGCCGGCTGTGGGAGGTCTATCACGCGTACAAGACGAACGGCGTGTGGGAGATCTTTGGCTCCGCGACGTGGGATCTGAAGAGTAATGCGCTGCGGCCGACCGATTGGTCGTCGACGGATGCGGCCGGGTTTCCGATCATGCCGCTGCTCCTGAAGGCCAGCGAGGCGAGCTCCGGCACGATCAAGCACGCGCTGCGCTTCACGATCGGGTCGTCGAAGATCGCCCCGCGCTACGTGTGGCCCGCGCGTCACCAGACGGATACGAACCCGAACGCGGCGCATCCGCCGATGGGGCAACTGTTCCGGTTGAAGGCGAGCTTCGTGATCCCCGACAACTACGGCGTGCAGGCGAAGGCGATCCTGCAGGCGATGAAGACCTACGGGATGTACGTGGCAGACGGCGGCAGCGACTGGTATGTCAGCGGAGAACCGAGCAAAGATTGGGACGACAACACGTTCACTCAGGTTCAATCGGTAACTGGTGACAAGTTCGAGGCTGTCGACATCACCGCGATCACGTCGCGCGCTGGGTTTGATCCCAACTCTGGCGCTGTGCCTTAGCGCGAGTGCCTGTCACTTCGACGAGCGGTTTCCGACGCTCGTCATGAAGCAGGGGCCGGTCTCGGATCCGGCGAAGGTCACGACGTGGAAGCTGCCGAACGGCCTGCGCGTCGCGCTGCTTCGCGATCCGCGCGCGCGGTTGTACTCGGTCGATCTGCGTTACGACGTCGGCGCGAGCGATGATCCGGCGTTGCGCGCGGGCACGGCGCTCGTCGTCGGTGAAGCGATCGTCGCGGCGGGGTTGCGCGACCGTCCCTCGGGAGATCCGCGCGGCCACGTGGGGCGCGCGCCGGATGGCGAGCTGACGACCCAGCTCGCGATCGACCAGGACCGCACCGAGATCACGGCGACGGCGCTCGATCTGCGCGCGGCGCTCGAGCTCGCCGCGCGCCGGCTCGAGACGAGCTGCGCGGACTTCACGCCAGAGCTGCTCGCAGCGGCGCGGACGCAAGCGGTGCAGCAGTTGCCCGGCGTGCCGCGGTCGTTCGTCCAGGCGGTGTGGGGCGACTGGCATCCGTACGCGCACGAGCTCGGCACGCCGGAGCTCGCGCAGATCCAACCCGGCGAGCTGTGCGCGTTCTACACCGGGTTCTACGGTGCGAGCTCGGCGACGCTCGTCGTCACCGGACCGGTCGATAGCTCGGTGCCGGGCTCGATCGACGCGCGGTTTCACGATCTCGCCCCGGGTGCCGCGAAGCGGGTCGCGATCCCGACGCTCACGCCGACGACGCAGCGCTTGCGCAAGGTGGTGTGGGGACTCGGCCGGCCGACCGCCGCGCTCGCGTTTCCGGTGCCGGCCGAAGGCGACATCGACGATGTCGTCGTGGATCTCGCCGTGCGCAGGATCCAGGAGTGGGCGCAGCAAGACAAGCGCGAGCTCCACGCGGTGCTCGTCGGTGGCCGGCGCGGCCGCGCGCTCGTGATCGGGATCGAGGCCGAGCGCGAGTCGGGCCTGGCAGAGGCCCACGAGCGACTCCGCGATCTGCTCTCGAATGCGAATCTGATGGTCGACGACGATACCGCAGATGCGCAGGCTGACGATCAGCTGCACGAGGCCGAGGCGCTCGATGATCCGTTCACGCGCGGCGCGAAGATCGCGGATCTCGTCGCATCCGGGCGCAGGGTCGAGCTGTTGCGGCGAGCTCGCGCGTTCGCGACGGCGAAGAGCCCGCGATCGTGGATCCGCGAGCACTTGTTCGCGGGGTCGCCGAGGACCCTGGATCTGGTGCCGGCGGTCGCGACCGGCGGAGGATCGATCGAAGATCTCGGATCCCCGGCGGTCGCGATCGATCACGCGCTCGGGGGATCGAGCCCGAGCCCGCAGGCAGCGCCGGTGGATCCGTACGCGGGACCCGGCTCGGGCTCGGGCTCGGATTCGACCACTGCGGATTTGGGCACCGTCCCGGCAATGGCGCGGCCGGTCGAGACCTACGCGCTCGCGAATGGGTTGCGCGTCGTGCTCGCGCCCGACAAGGAGGCGACCACCGTCGACGTTCGGCTGATGTTTCCGGTCGGTTCGAACGCCGATCCGGCACCGGGCATCGCGCAGCGCGCGGCGGCCGACTTGCTGGTCAGCGACGATGTCGGTGCCGACGGCGACGCGCGCAGCCGGATCGTCTGGTACGGCGAGAAGGCGATCGCGCGCAGCGACGTCGATGTCACCACGACGACGACGCACTTCCGCGCGTTCGGGTTCGCGAACCTCGCCGACTGGCACGTGTTCTCGATCGCCTGGCACGTGATCAACGGCAAGTACGAGCTCGTACCGCTCGGACGGTTCAAGCGTCACTACGCAGCGAAGGGCGCGACGTTGATCGTCACCGGTGGCTTCGACGCAGCCACGCTGAAGCCGGTGATCGAGCGCTGGTTCGGGCCGTGGCAAACGCCGACTGCGCCGGCTCCGCGGGCGGTTCCCGCCACCGGGCCGCAGCGCCCGCTCGTGTTCGAGCCCGGCGAGCTCCAGACCGTCGATGTCCAGCTCGCGTACGGGCCGGCGAAGGTCAGCGCCGGTGCCGCGATGCTGCTCGCCAGCACGATCCAGGGGCGCCTGGCGCGCGTCACCCGCACGAGCGCGTCGGTCGTCGCCCAGATCGACCCGCGCGATCAACGGCTGCTCCTGACCGCGCAGATCGATCCTGCGGATGCGGCAGCGACCGCGCGAGCGATCGCCGGCGAGCTCGCCCAGCTTCGCGCGACCGGCGCTACCACGGCCGAGATCGAGCGTGCCCGCCGTCTCGCGGTCGCCCACGTGCTCGCGGCCGAGATCAACCCGTCCGGCCGCGGCCTCGCGATCGAGGCCGCGCTCGCGCACGGCAAGCCACCGAACGATGACAGCGCGCTCGCCGAGCTCCAGACCGCGACCGCCGATCAGGTCACCGAGGCCGCGCGCCTGTTGATCGATCCGGCCACGCTGCATGTCACGCTGCGCTCGCCGAAGGAAGTGACCGCGGACGTCCTACGCGCGCTGGGGCTCGATCCCCAGACCGCGGAACGCCGCTAGATCAGAACATCTCGGCGATCTTGCCGAATGCGCGCTTGAACAGGCCCGGACGATCGATCACACCGCGTCGCCTGCGGCGGCGCGAAGAGGCTCGCCGAAATATCGGCTCGCTACGGATTACCTCAGATCAGAACCTCTCGTCAGATCAGAACATCTCCGCGATCTTGCCGAATGCGCGCTTGAACAGGCCCGGACGATCGTCCATGCCGCGGGACTGTGGTTTCGCGATGTTGTTCTGATCCGCGCCGAACATGACGAGGCCGACACCGGTCGAATACGCGGGCGAGCGCACGACGTCGACGAGACCACCGATCCTCGTCGGCTGACCGCGTCGCGTCGGCAGGCCGATCACCTGCTCCGCGATCTCGCACACGCCTTCCATCGCCGTCGCGCCGCCGGTGAGCACCAGGCCGGCCGCGAGGCCATCGAAGTAGCCCGTGCGCATCAGCTCCTTCTTGACGTGCTCGAAGATCTCCTCGACCCGCGGCTCGATGACCTCGACGAGGCCCATCCGCCGGATCACGCGCGGACCGCGGCCGCCGACCGACGGCACTTCCATCGTCTCGCTATCGTCGACGTGGCCGCGCCACGCGCAGCCGTACTTGCGCTTGATCTTCTCCGCCGAATCGAGCGGCGTGCGCAGCACGGTCGCGATGTCGTTCGTGATGTGGCCGCCGCCGAGCGGCAGCACCGACGTGTGCACGATCGCGCCGTCCGAATAGACCATCAGGTCGCACGTGCCGCCGCCGATGTCGATCAGCGCGACGCCGAGCTCCTTCTCGTCGTCCTCGAGCACCGCCTGCGACGATGCGAGCGACTCGAGCACGATGTCGGCGACCTGCAGGTTGCAGCGGTTCGCGCACT
>JBDUAS010000403.1:0-5335 GCA_040004535.1 Deltaproteobacteria bacterium | reverse complement strand
GATGAAGAGGGCATCTCGGCGCTCGCCGATCTGCTCGCCGAGACCGGCCGCTGGAAAGAGATGGCGGACCTGCTCGAGGGCGCCTCGGGTCGCGCGACGCAACGCACGGTCGGCCGCCTCGTGCGGCTCGGCGATGCATTGCGCGAGCACCTCGACGAACCGACTCGCGCGCTCGCTGCATACCGCAATGCGATCGCGATCGATCCGGCGTCGAAGCCGTCGCGCGCCGGCCTGACCGGCCTGCTCGAGACCGCGTCGACGCGCGCGCAAGCCGCCGACGCGCTCGCCCAGGCGATGCGGACGACGAACGATGTGGCCGGTGTGCTCGATCTGTTGCCCGCACGCCTCGCCGAGGCGAAGGACGACAAGACCCGGCTCGCACTGTTGCGTGAAGCCGCGCAACTCCGGCTCGAGCACAAGCACGACGCGACCGGCGCGCTCGCGGATCTCGCGAAGGCATTCCCGCTCGCGCCTCGCGATCAACTGATCGAGAACCAGCTCGCGTCGCTCGCGCGCTCGGTCAACGACTACACGACGCTCGGCATCGCGTACCTCGAGGCGATCAACGCGCTCGGCGACGATCAGCGCGAAGCGGCGCGGCTGCGCCTCGCGTACGCCGACCTCGCCGCGGATCGCTTGAACGATCCGCCGCAGGCCGCCGATGCGTATCGCCAGGTCGCCGAGATCGAGCCCGGCAACCGCCGGCCGGTCCAGGCGTTCGCGTCGCTCGGCTCGCGGCTCGGTCAGTGGAGCGAGGTCGCGACCGCGATCGTGCGCTACGCCGGCGTCCGCGAGGCGTTCGACGACGAGCTCCTCGCGATCCTCGAAGCGAACGCCGGGATGGCGAACGCGAACGACCAGCTCGCAGAAGCACTCGCGGCTGCGCTCGAGAAGCACAAGCTCCCCGGCGCCGTCGCGGCGCTGTTCCATCATCGGTTGGCAGCGCTTCACCGCGACCACCGCCGCGATAAGGCGGCCGCGATCGCTTCGCTGCGTCGCGCCCTCGAGCTCGGCGGCGAACGGTTGGCGTGGCTGACCGAGCTCGTCGCGCTCGAGCGCGAGCAAGCCGGTAATGCGGGCTCGCCGCAGCTGCTCGATGCGCTGCGCCGGCTCGCCGATTCCGACGGCAAGGACCTCGACGCGCTCGTCGGTTCGGCCGATGTCGCGAGCAAGCTCGGCGAGCGCGAACAAGCGCTCCAGATCTTGTCGGCCGTGCTCGGTCGCGCGACCGCTGCGTGGCGGGGCACTGCCGCGATCCGCTCGGCGCGCTCGGTCGACGCCGTGGCGAAGTGGGCGATCGACGGTCTCGTCGATCTCTATCGCACCGGTGGCCGCGCGCGCGCCGCCGTCGACACGTTGATCGAAGCGGCGCGGTTGCCGTTCGATCAGAGCACGCGCCGTGACATGCGGTTGCGCGCCGCGCAGCTCGCGACGGTCGAGCTCGGCGACAACGCCGCGGCGATCGACATGTATCGCGGCGTGCTCGTCAGCCAGCCGAACGACCTCGAAGTGATCGAGCGGCTCGCGCACCTCCTCGGCGTCGAGGATCGCGTGCCCGAGCTCCTCACGCTTCGCCAGATCCAGCTCGGCCTCGAGACCACGCCGGATCGCAAGCTCGACCTCCGCCTCGAGCTCGCGAAGCTCGTCGGCATCGTCGAGGAGCGTGGCGGTCGGCTCGACGCACTGCGCGCGAACCTCGAAGACCGCCCGGGTCACGAAGCGTCGATCGATGCCGTCGCCCAGTTATTGTCGTCGAAGGGCCAGCACCGCCAGCTCGCCGACCTCCTCGAAGGCCAGGCGAATCGGTTGGAGCAAGCCGGTGATGTCGCGCGCGCGTCCAAGCTGTGGTCGCGCTACGCCGGCGTCGCCGAGAACGATACGAAGGAGATCGAGCGTGCGATCAGTGGCCACCGCCGCGTCGTGGCGCTCGCGCCGACCTCGGATTCGCTACGCGCGCTCGCTCGGTTGAATCTCGAACGCGGCCAATCGGCGCAGGCCGTGCCGTGGCTCGAGTCGTTGCTCGGCACGGTAACCGCCGGCGAGCGGATGATCGTGGTCCAGCAGCTCGCGAAGGCGCATCTATCGGCGAACCAGCCGGACCGTGCGATCGCGGCGATCGAAACGAACATCGACGACAAGGCACCGGCGATCGAGCTGCGCAAGCTGCTCGCGGATCTATATCGCAAGGCCGAGCTGTGGGAGCCGCTCGCGCGCCACTTGACGCGCTCGCTGCCGCTGTTGCAAGGGGAGGCCGACGAGAAGCTCGCGCGCGAGTTTGCTAGAGAGGCCGTCACGATCTACCTGACGAAGCTCGGCTCGCCCGCGCTCGCGATTCCGGCGCTCGAGACCGCACTCGCACTCGATCCGACCGACAAGGATCTGCGGACCGCGCTCGCGACCGGCCAGCGGGTCGCCGGCAAGCTGACCGAGGCGCGTGCGCTGCTCAACGAGCTGATCACCGACTTCGGCCGTCGCCGCTCGCCAGAGCGCGCCGCGCTACACGTCGAGCTCGCACGCGTCGCTCAAGCCGAAGGCAAGATCGACGAGGCGATGACGGAGATGGAATCCGCATCGAAGATGGACGCGACGAACGCCGCGATCCAGAAGGAGCTCGCCGAGATGGCGCGCGCCGCTGGCCAGCTCGAGAAGGCAGAGCGCACGTATCGCGGTCTGCTCCTCGTCGTCCGCCGCAACCCGCCGGGCGACGACGAGAACGCCGTCGGCGCGGCCGAGGTGCTGTACGAGCTGCACAAGCTGTCCGAGGCCCGCGGCGAAGCCGACCAAGGAAAGGAGCTGCTGGAGTCCGCGATGGAATCGGCGATCCAGTCCGACGCGGGCGTGCGCCGCCTGCGCAAGAGCCTGCTCGCGCACGGCGAGGGCCAGCGCCTGCTCGAGGTCCTCGAGAAGCGCCTCGCGACGAACCCGGATCACCAGTCGCAAGCCCGGATGCTCGGCGACATGGCCGAGGCACTCGATCAGCTGAACCGGCCCGCCGACGCGCAGGAAGCGCTGCTGAAGGCGATCAACGCGGTGCCGTCGCGGCTCGATCTGCACGATCGCGCGCGCGAGCTCGCGAAGCGGACCGCAACGACGAAGAAATATGTCGAAGCGATCGAGACGGTGGTCGACAGACTTCGCCGCAAGGACGATCCGCCGCTGATCGCGAACATCTTGATGCGCGCCGGCGAGGCGCTCGAGCAGGATGCGAACGATCTGCGCGGCGCCGCGAACCTGTATCGCCGCGTCGAGATCCTCGGCGAGAAGCTCGCGGAGGCGTTCTATGCCCAAGCGCGGGTCGCGGCGGCCCTCGGTGACACCGCCGAGCAAGCCCGCACGCTGGACAAGATGTTCGAGCTCGCCGGCACCGATACGGAGCCGACGCCGCAACAGGTCGACGCGCTGTATCGCCTGTCGGAGATCTTCATCGGCAGCGATACCCGGCGCAAGCAGGGAATCGATTTGCTCGAGCGTGCGTTCGCCGCGGAGCCGCGATGGTCGCAGGCGGGTCGTCTGTTGAAGCTCGCCGCAGCGTCGTCACCGGATGACGACAAGATCCTGACGATGTACGAGCGCGTCGCGCGCAACGGTGGAGATCAGGAGCTGCTGCTCGACTTCCTCGAGCGCCGCGCCGGACTCTCCGGTGCGACGCCGCAGCAGATCCGCGAGTCGGTCGACCTCGCGGTCGAGCTCGGTCACGACGAACGCGCCGAGGCCCTGCTCGTCCGCGCCGTCGCCGCCGCGCGCGAGACCGTAGATAGTCTCGGCTCGGCACCGTGGGCTGTGCTCGCGCTCGCAGAGCGCAGGCTCGCCGCGAACGACCTCGCGCAAGCGCGCGACCTGACCTACGAGATCGCACCGATCGCGACCGACGAGGAATCGGTCGGGCTGATCGATGGCCTCGCGATGCGGATCGCGACCCGCGCACTCGCTCACAGGAAGCTCGACCTCGCCGCCGAGGTCTACGAGTTCCTGCGCGAGCGCAGCCCCGCCGATCGCGCCGTATGGCAGCCGCTGCTCACGATCTATCGCGAGCTCGGCGATGGCGACCGGCTCGGAAGTGTCGTGTCGTCGACGCTCCCTGCACTCGTCACGCCCGGCGAGCGCAACGCACTGCGGATCGAGCACGCGAAGTTCTTGATCGAGAACCTCAAGCGTCACCACGACGCGCTCGACGTGTTGCGCGACTCGCTGCACGACGATCCGGACAACCTCGAGGCGGCGCAGCTCTACGAGGACACGCTCCGCCTGCTCGACGATCAAGATGGCATCGCCGAGTTCCTGTGGTCGCGATTCGAGGACGCGCAGCGGCGCGGCCACCGCGACTCGACCGTCGACGTCGCGCTGCGCCTCGGCGATCTACTCGAGCAGCAGGAGTCGCCCGATGCGGTCCGCGTGTATCGCGCCGCGCTGGTCGTCGCGCCGGATGATCGCGAGATCCTCCGCCGCGTCGTCGGCAAGCTCGGCACGCACGACAATCCGCGCGAGGGTGCGCTGCTGATGGAGCGCCTGCTCGCGGTCGAGAGCCCGGAGCGTGCCCCCGAGCTCGCCGGCAAGCTCGCCACGATGTGGGAGGCCGCCGGTGACTTCAAGGGCGTGCAACGCACGCTCGAGCTCGCGCACAAGTCCGCGCCCGACGATCGCCACATCCACGCTCGGCTCGAGCAGTGGTACCGCGATCACGAGCAGTGGGCCGAGCTCGCCGATCTGATGACCCACGATGCGGAACGCCTGACCGACGACGCCGGCGTTCAGCGCCTGCGCGAAGCGGCGAGCGTGTACTCCGGCTTCCTCGGCCAACCGCTGAAGGCGGCCGAGGTGCTGCGCAAGGCTCGCCTGCGCGCGCCGCTCGTCGCCGAGCTCGTCACCGATCACGCCGCGGCGCTCGCTGCCGCCGGCGAGCTCGATGCCGCGCAACGCGCGATCGGTGAAGCACTCGCAACGGTGGAAGGCGCGAGCCGGACGTCGCTGTTGATGCTGCGCGCGAGCTTCCGCCAGCAACTCGGCGATGACGCGTCGGCGGTCGCGGATCTGACCGAGGCCTACAGCTTCGACAAGGAGCGCGCCGGCGAGAGCCTCGTCAACGGGCTCGAGCGCCTGCGTACCCGCGCCGAACGCGATGGCGACATGCCGACGGAGCGCCGCGCGACGCTGGAGCTCGCGAAGCTGCTGGTCGCGCACGGCGAGCTCGAGCGCGGCCGCTCGTTCCTGGTCAACTGGATCGAGCGCGATGCGCGCGATGCCGAGCCGCTGTACATGCTGTGCGACCTCGACGAATCGATCGAGCACTGGGACGGCGTCTCGGCCGCGGCGACGCGGCTCGCGTACGTCACCGAGG
>JBDUAS010000402.1:0-5338 GCA_040004535.1 Deltaproteobacteria bacterium | reverse complement strand
TTGTACCAAGCCACGAAGCCTGCCACCCATTGCGACGCGTCCTCTACGGAGGCGAAGCCAGTCGATGGATATTCCGCGCTGTACTTCATCGTGCGAAACAGCGATTCGGCGTACGCGTTGTCGTCGGAGACGCTGGGACGACTGAACGACGAGATGACCCCGAGACGTTGGAGCGTCGCGAGCATCGTCGCGCCCTTCATCGGGTTGCCGTTGTCGGAGTGCAACACCCACCCCGTGAGATCGCGGCCAGGTGTCTCGCGTCGAATCCGCTCGATGAGCGCGGCGGAGTAGTCGTCCGACTCGCGGTCGTGAACCGCCCAGCCAATGATCATCCGACTCCACACATCCTCGACGAGGTAGAGATAAAGAACATCCCTCGCACGAGGCTGCGCAGGTATGTGATGTCCCACGCGCCAACCTGCATCGGACCGGTCGCAACGTACTCGCGTGGGCGCGACATCGGTGCGCGTTGCCGACCCCGCGGATGTTGCATGTCCTGCTCGCGAAGAAGCCTGTACAGCGTCGGCTCCGAGCCGATGTACTCGCCGCGCGTTGCGAGCGCGGGAACGATTTGCTTCGGCGAGCAGTCCCGAAACTCCGGTGACGTCATCACGTCGATCGTCGTACGTACCCACGAAGTAGTGGGTTGCCATGGCCTGGGCGAGTTGCTGGGTGACGTTGCGATGGACGGGATGGACGGGGTCTCCGGCATCACGCTGTCCAGCAGCTTGTTGCTGCGGAACCAAATTGCGAAGTAGCTGATCGAGATAACCCAGTCGGCGGCCGCGCTCGAGCCAGTTACCGACCTCCACCTTCCAGTCCTCCTGAAACGTCGACGTTGTCCGATACTGCATCAATGGCGAGGCCCATGCGACGCCCGAGCCGAGGAGTCCGTCGAAGATGCGAAGCGCTTCTTCATCCGACACGAGATGAAGCGCACCCACGCCGGTCGCGACGTGGGGCTCTTGATCATCGCTCTCGCTATCGTTGTTTTCGTCGAGTGCCGTCAAAGCCCTACCTCTCCTTCAAATGCACTCTCTGGACGCTAGCACCCCATTCTGTCCGAGTTCGAAGGGATCTCGTCGACGGGATCACCAGGAACTTGACAGCGGGGACAGGTCATCGACTATGTGGCATGAGCGCGCATGGCTTGGCTGCGACGGTGCCCACGTCGTCTTGGTCCGAGATCTGTCGGCGCTACCCGAACCAGTGGGTCTGTCTTCTCGATGTAGATCGCGAAGCTGATGGTTCGATCCATGCGGCGCGCGTCGTTAGCTACGACCCCTCGATGGATCGCGCGTTGGACCAGATCGAGTTCCCCGACCCCGACACGACTGTCGTCCATACCGCTGGACGTCCAATGTGGACCCCGCGCATCGAGATCGTTGATGAGAACCGAGACGACGTTCCATCTCGTCGGTGACCTAATCGGGGTCGATGCCGTGATGGTCGGCCCAACCGGTAGCGCCGAGGTGACACTCATCTTGGACACCGCAGCCTCGATGACCACGGTGGTGCCGAGCGTAGCGCAGTCGATCGGTTACACGTCTGACCTGCGTTTGGGGTTGAGCATCACACGTACCGCTGCTGCCGATGAGCGCGGTTACATCGTGCGCTCAGAAGTCTCGACGCTCGGATTCACACGTCAGCATCGCGTAGTCGTCGCTGATCTCGGGTACGGAATCGACGGCCTATTGGGGATCAACTTCCTGCGCCACTTCAACTTCGAGATTCGCCCGGCTGAACGTCGCATCCTCGTCGAGAAAATCGGCCCCTGAACGCAGATGAGCGTGGCGGAACGAGGCGAATCTGAACGGTACAAGTGTTCCATGACGAATCTGTCGCGGCTAGATCTAATGCGCGACACAGCGAAGTCGTTGCCGGTCCCGCTCGATGCTAGTCGCGTGACGCATCTGCGCGTCTGGCACTGCAAGTATTCTTCGCTTGCCGGACTGAGCCGATTCTCCAATCTTCAGGAGCTGGTGATAGCCACGTATCCCGACGCGACGTTCGACGCGCTTGCCGGCTTGGCAGCACTTCGGGTGCTGCACATCGTGCACCTCCCCAAGATCACCGACCTCCGTCCGTTACAGACGTTGAAGAAACTGCAATCGTTATCGCTAGCCACGTTGCCCAGCTGGGACGCAAGCCGTAAGCGCTTGACCATCTCGGGGCTCGAGCCTCTGGCGGCGTTGGTTGGTCTTCAGCACGTCGAGTTGTTGGGTGTGATCACGGCTGACAAGTCACTTGCGGCGCTCGAAGGATGTCGCGCGCTCGTGTCTGCGCGCCTTCACGGGTACCCCACTTCGGAAGTTCAGCGCTTTTTCGAAGCTACCCGCGTGGCGAACGCCTTCAATCCACCTACGACATTCGCTTCCCGAAGCTAGCGCCCACCGCGAGCTTCTTCGTGCGCCGATCGTCGTCGAATATCGCGGCGTAAAACACGTGGCAAAATTTTGCCACGACGCAGCCGATCCACTCGGATCGGGCCGGACGTCTCCGGACGAAGAGGCCCGCTAACCCTCCGAGACGACTGCAAGGCCACGCGACTCATGATCGTTTGGCATCGTCTCGGCAGGGTTCGAGTCCCCCGCTCGCACAGACTAAGCTACGGAACGTCCTACGGTTTCATTCGAACAGGTGTCGTCCGCTGCCACGTGGCTGCCACGCGCACCGAGCATCGCGAGCACCCGGCGATCGGGATCCGCGATGCCGTTGCCTGCGTTGATCACGACCTCGGGGAGATCGCGCGGGTGTGACTCCGCGACGTGCACGTAGAGCATCGTCTCGTCGATGCGCTTGTGCCCGAGCCACGCCTGCAACCGCCACGGGTTCACGCCGAATAACGCGGCGTGGGTTCCGAAGCTGCGGCGCAGCGTGTGGAACAGCCGAG
Organism: Deltaproteobacteria bacterium; assembly: GCA_040004535.1. Taxonomy (GTDB): domain Bacteria; phylum Myxococcota_A; class Polyangia; order Haliangiales; family Haliangiaceae; genus JABFXX01. Next base: position 2,445 of record JBDUAS010000402.1, on the reverse strand, counting down.
CCGGTAGTCCGGCACGTCGGCAGATCCGCTGGATCGCCTTGTCCGCCTGATCGTCGGTCTTCGCCGAGCCGTCGAGGTTCCGCACGACCAAGCCCTCGCGGATGACACTCATCCGCTTGAGCGCGTCGTGCAGCCTCGTCGTCATCGGAATCGTCCGCCGGGTGCGGCCCTTGGGCATCGTCGTCTGCTTGTTCCGGGTCTGAAAGTTCACCGTGATCGTTCTGGCGATCATGTCGACGTCCTCGCGCCAGCGCAGTGCTTTCACCTCGCCGACGCGTAGGCCGGATTCACCGGCCAAGCAGATCGCCGTGTACCACTCTTCACCTTCGACCTTCGCCGACGCGAGGAGACGAGCGTACTGCTCGAAGTCCCACGCGACGATCTCCCGCCGCTCGCACTTGAACATGCCGATGCGCGGTGACTTGTCGATCACCTCGCAGTCGACCGCGTACCTCATCGGCTTCGACAACACCGCGAGGATGTTGTTGATGCGCTTGTCGCCGAGCTTCTTCGCCACGAGGTCCGCGCGGAATCGCGCGACCACGGGCGTCGTAATCTCGTCGAGGCGCATCCGACCGAAACGCGGCTCGAGGTGCAGGTCGTAGATGATGTTCTTCGACCGCACCTCGCTCGGCTTGTTCTTCCGTCCGATCACCCACTCGTGCCAGAACGAACCTTTGAACCACTCTGCGAACGTCGGTACCTCCTTCTTCACGGAGGGCTCGAGCTTCGGCGCGCACACTTAAGATGGACACCACGACTCACTGGGAGCGCGTCTACCAGACCAAGCGTGCCGACCAGGTGAGCTGGTACCGCCAGCATCTCGACGTATCGCTGGGTCTCATCTCCAAGGCGCTCGCGGATCGCGATGCGCGTATCGTGGATGTAGGCGGCGGCGAGGCAACACTCGTCGATGATCTGGTGGCGGCGGGATTCCCGCATGTGGACGTGCTCGACCTATCCGAGAAGGCGTTGCAGGTCGCGAAGGAGCGACTTGGCGAGGCCGGCATCTCGGTCGGTTGGTTACGAGGGGACGTGACAACCTACGCATTCGAGCCCGGCCGTTACGACCTTTGGCACGACCGCGCGGTCTTTCACTTCTTGACGCATCCCGATCAGCGTCACGCCTACGTTCACCAGGTAACACGGGCGGTAAGACCCGGCGGCCACGTCATCGTTGCGACGTTCGGTCCAGAAGGACCACGGCAATGCAGTGGCCTCGATGTCGCGCGCTACGACGCTGATTCCTTACACGACGAGTTCGGCCCACGATTCGAGCTTGTCGAACATCAGGTCGAAGTGCACAGCACTCCGAGCGGAACTCGGCAGCAGTTCGTCTACTGTATGTGCCGCACCTGATTCGCGACGGCCGAGCCAGCGCACGGGATCCACAGTAACGACAGCACGCCACCCCATCCGGGTTCCGGAATGACGGTCGCGTGCTCCACGATCTCGGCGCCGCCCGCCGCGAGCTCGCTGGATCCGAGCCAAGTTCCCGCGGGTCGAGACTGCGCGACGTCACTGATCACGCCGCAATCGTAGTAGTCACCGGCCAGCACGTCGCGAACCAGCTCGTTTCGTCGCCCTCGGTCGGGAGCGCGTGGTTCAGGAGGTAGTGTCCGATCTCGTGCATGATCGAGAAGCGACGTCGCCCCACGGTCACGATCCGATCCGACACGCGGATCCTCGCCTTGGCGCCGTTGCGGAAGATGCGAGCCGTCGCGCCGTTGAGATGGCCGAACGTCACTTCGATCCCCAGATGCTTGGCGGTCTCGATCGGATCGATGTGGTCGGGACCCCGTGCCCCGACATCGACCAGAAGTTCGTCGCCGAGTCGTCGGGCAAGAGCCAGCTCCGCCACCCCGTCAGTCTCCGCGCAGGCCGCTTCGCGCGCTCCTCGCGCCGCATGCGCGCGGCGCTTGATGTCCGGCGTGGTCGGCATCAGCTTGGCATCGGCGATCGCGGCTTCTTGCGCGATCGCCATGAACGTCCTCAGGTCTCGTTGGCTCTGGTTCATGGTCATGGTCGTGCTCCTTCTCAGGCGATCGCCTGAATGATGAGGCCGCGAACGTCCTCGTCGATCTTCTGTGCAGCGCGCATGAGGCGCTGATACGCGGCGTGATACTGGCGTGCGTTCATGCCGGTGTGCTCCGCTTCGGAACCTCGCACTTCGTCTCGCGAGCGCTCGCGAGCGCGTTGCTGCTCTCGCGTTCGAGATCCTCCGCGTCCGTGCGCTCCTCGTCGAGCGAGGTGTGCGGGAAGTTCGTCGCGTGCTCGATCTCGTGCGAGATGTCGCCGGCAATCGCACCGATCAGGTGCCGCTCGAGATCGACGCGAACCGGATCCCAGCGCAACGTGCCTGCGAGCGTCTTCGCGATCGTCCTGGCAACCGTACGCTGGATTCCTAGGTAGTGCCGTACTCGATCGCGCGGTCGAGCAACTCGG
>JBDUAS010000023.1:0-50587 GCA_040004535.1 Deltaproteobacteria bacterium | reverse complement strand
CCGAGATGACCCGGCGCGGGATGACGATGCCGCTCCTGATCGGCGGCGCGACGACGAGCGGCAAGCACACCGCCGTCAAGATCGCGCCCGCGTATCACGCGGGAACCGTGCACGTGCCGGACGCGTCGCTCGCGGTCGGTGTGCTCGGCAAGCTGATGTCCGGGGAGCGCGCCAATTACCTCGCCGAGATCGCGGTGAAGCAAGTCACCGCGCGGGAGCAGTTCAACAACGCGCAGCGCCGCCCGCTGCTCTCGTTCGAGCAGGCCAAGCAGCGCGCCGCGAAGCTCGACTTCACCACGGTCGCGAAGCCGAGCTTTGTCGGCGTGAAGAACCTCGAGCTCGATCTCGCGGAGCTCGCCGAGTGGATCGACTGGTCGCCGTTCTTCCACACGTGGGAGCTCTCGGGACGCTATCCCGCGATCCTCGACGATCCGAAGAAGGGCGACGCCGCGAAGAAGGTGTTCGCCGACGGCCGCGCGCTGCTCGACAAGATCATCGCGGACAAGCTGTTGTGTGCGCGTGCGACCTATGGGTTCTGGTCGGCGACCAGCAACGGCGACGACATCTCGGTGTTCGAGCAGGCTCGCGAGGTCGCGCGGTTCCCGATGCTGCGCCAGCAAGAGGACAAGGAGATCTGCTACTCGCTCGCGGACTTTATCGCGCCCGCGAACGACTACCTCGGCGCGTTCATCGTCACCGCCGGGCTGGGCACCGACGAGCTGTCGGACACGTTCCTGCGCGACAACGACGACTACAACTCGATCATGGCGAAGGCACTCGCCGACCGGCTCGCCGAGGCCGCGGCCGAGTGGCTGCACCACCACGCGCGCGCCGACTTCGGCTACGGCAAGACCGAGGTGCTGACCCGCGCCGACATCCTCGCGGAGAAGTACCGCGGTATTCGCCCGGCGTTCGGCTATCCGGCCTGCCCGGATCACACGCCGAAGGGCACGCTGTTCACGCTGCTCGATAACGAGGCGCACCACGGCGTGAAGCTGACCGAGAGCTACGCGATGACGCCGACCGCATCGGTCTCGGGCCTGTACTTCGCGCATCCCGATGCGAAGTACTTCGCGATCGGCCGGCTCGGCCAGGATCAAGTCGCGGACTACGCGCGGAGACTGGGTCGCAGCACGACCGAGGTCGTGCGGATGTTCCCGTCGCTCGTCGCTTAGCTGGCGAACGCGATGACGACCGCGACCACGATCGCGGCACCCGCGCTGATCGCAGCGATCACCTTCGCCCGGCCGCGCTTGAGATCCTTGACGATCGCGGTCTCATCGACCTCGTCACCGTCGATCGACGGCGCGCCGCCGAGCTTCGGCATGTACTCGGTCCGGCCGGTGTGGAGGCCGAAGGCGACGCTATCGCTCGCCTCCACGCCGCCCTGATCCTGCTGATAGCGATCTTCCATCGGCAGCAAGTCGACCTTGTCGGGCGCCATCATGTCGGCGGCGTCGAGTGACTCCGCGACCGCGGCATCCTGCTGGCCCTTCTTGAACCACAACGTCTCGCGAAATTTCGTCCGCATCTCGCCACCTGAATCGGTCGCTGCGGGCGCGTGTTGATGTAGGTCTACTTGAGGAAGGCGCGCAGATCGAAGTTGGGGTCTTGCTCCCGCTCGTCCATGCCTTGCCCCGCGCGCCACGACCGGGCGTCGCCGCAGGCCTGGCACAGCCGGATGTCGCGGCCGCCAGTGCGTGCGGAGATCGCGTAGATCACGACCGCCTTCTCCGCGCAGGCCGGGCACTCGTGCAGGAACATGTCGTCCTGCCGGAAGCCGCGCTTCTTGAGCTTGTACTGCAGCGTTTCTAGATCGGCGGGCGCGGGCATGTACGCAGAGTCTATCAGTCGCGGTACCCGCGATCGATCCGATCGAGCTTGCGGAGCAGGCCCGGCCATGCCAGCCCGCCGCCGGCCGAGCGCGTGACCTGCTTCGCCATCATCGTGGCGCCGGCGACGATCTTCGGGTCGACCGTGATCAGCTCGCCGTGCGTCGACTGCGCGCGGATCTGGATCGTGCACGCAGACTCGAACAGATACATCAACAGGAACGCGTCGGGGATCGTCGCACCGACCGTCAGGATGCCGTGGTTGCGCAGCATCAAGAAGCTCTTGTCGCCGAGGTCGCGCACGAGCCGCGGCTTCTCGCCCTCGTGCAGCGCGACGCCCTCGTAGTCGTGATAGCCGAGCGACGCGAGCACGAACACGGACTGCTGCGAGATCGGCAGCACGCCCTGCTTCGTCGCCGACACCGCGACGCCGTTGAGGCTGTGGGTGTGGAGCACGCACTTCGCGTCATCGCGCGCCGCGTGGATCGCGCTGTGGATCGTGAAGCCCGCCGGATTGATCTCGTACGGGCTGTCCATCAGCTTGCGGCCCTCGAGATCGATCTTGACGAGGCTCGACGCGGTGACCTCGTCGAACGTCATGCCGTACGGATTGATCAAGAAGTGATGATCCGTCCCGGGCAGACGCGCCGAGATGTGCGTGAAGATCAGATCATCCCAGCCGTACAGTGCGACGAGGCGATAGCACGCGGCGAGATCGACGCGGAGCTTCCACTCCTCTTCACCGACCTGCGACTTCACATCGTTCATGAGCGCGATGCTACACCCGCGGCTAGTCGGCGACCGTCAGCGCCTCGACCGAGTCTCGCGTCGGTTCGCCGGCGGGTTTCTCTTCGTCTTCGGTATCGCGTGGGGGCGCGGGCAGCGTGGTCTCGCGGTCGATCGGCCAGCTGCCGATCCACGGCACGCCACAGGCGGCGAGCTTGGAGATCACTTCCTCGACGGTCGCCGGCCGGCGCGTCGGCTCGCGATCGAGCATCGCGACGAGGAGATCGTCGAGCGCCGCGGGGACGCCGGTGACCATGGACGACGCGGCGAAGTGGTTCGCATCCTTCGGCGACCGGCCGGTCAGCGCGTAGAACAGGCTCGCGCCGAGCCCGTAGACATCGGCGCCGACCCCGCCGGGTGCACCCGCCAGGACCTCGGGCGCAATGAACCCGGGCGTGCCCATCACCGCGCCCGCGTGGGTGAGCTCGGAACCCTGATCCGCACGCGCGATCCCGAAGTCGAGCACTTCGATGTGACGCGGCTCGCGCTCGGGCGCGACGACGAAGAGGTTCGCCGGCTTGATGTCGCGGTGGATCACGCCACGGCGATGCGACTCGGCGAGCCCGGCGGCCGCACCGATGCCGAGGTGGATCACGAGCGCCGGCGGCAGCGGTCCGGTGTGGCGGACGAGCGAAGACAGGTCCATGCCGCGCAGCAGATCCATCGCGTAGTACCAGACGCCGTCGTCGGTGACTCCCCAGTCGTGGATCCGGATCACGTTCGGGTGCGCGACCTCCGCGGTCGCCTGGATCTCGCGCTCGAACCGGGCGATCGCCGCGGGATGGCGGCCGTGCTCGGGGCTCAGGATCTTGAGCGCGACCTCGCGGCGCAGCGCGCGGTCCTGCGCGCGCCAGACCTCGCCCATGCCGCCCTTGCCGATCCTCCGGATCAGGCGATAGCGGCCGAGGTTGCGGCTCTCGAACACGCTGCGCCGCAGCGACCACAGGACGTGACCGGCCCACGCGACGCACACCGCGCCGGCACCGAGCGTCATCGTCGACACGAGGAATTCGCCGCGCGCGCCGGGATCGTGGAGCTGCGCCGCGATATGCGGATCGAACGCGGAGGCGACGAGCATGGTCAGCGGGAACGTCGCGATCGTCGAGCCCGCGAGGATCGCACCGCGCTGCCAGCGCAGCGGTGCCGCCGTGACGAGCACGAGGATGCCGACGCACACCACCATCGCGTACGCCGACGAGATGCCGCCCATGTGGGTCGCGATCAGCGAGATCGCGAAGCCGCTGATCGGAAACACAGACGCGATCAACGCGGACGCGATCTTCGGCGCCAGCTGGCGGCGGAACAGCAGCGCGAGCACGGCGAACTGGTACGCGCTCGAAGCGAGCCGCGTGATCAGCACGAACGCGAGCGAGCCGGTACCGATCGCGTCGTGCTGGAACACGTCGATCGGCACGCCGACGACGAGCCACAGCGTGAACGCGACCGCGAGGATGCTGCGGGCGCGGAGCACTTCGGCGGCGTGCTGGTGGCGCGAGATTCGCTCCTGCGCAGCGGCGCTGATCTGTCCACTTGCAGTGCCCGACGCGTCCACGACGAGGATCATACGATCGTCGGCCCGGTTTCGATCGATCGGAGGGCGACCGGGTAACCCACTGGATCCCTGTCAGACTTTCAGCGTGAGAGGCGTCGCGCTCTGCGTCTTAGCCGCGTGTGGGACCGCGCCGGCGGCGACGCATCCTGCGCGGGTGGCCGAGCGCCCGTACTTGAAGCTGATCGAGCCCGACAACGAGTGGACCCTACCGATCAAGAGCGCGAGCGGCCACTACGACGACGGACGTCGCGGACCGACGACGTGGCGATCCGCGCAGCTCGGCGTTCACCTGCCGGTCGACCCCGAACATCCGCTCGCGCCATCGATGCGGATTAGGGACGCCGCGCGAATCGCTTCAGCAGCCCTGCACCGAGCGCGGTGATCACCACGAACATCGAGATCGCGAGCAGCGGCACCGTGCTCGCGCCAACCGGATCCGCATTCGGCGCGCGCGACACCGAGTTGATCCAATGCATCACGACTGCAGTGATCACGAGCGAGACAACCGCGGCGATCGCCAGGCGTTGCAACCGGCCCTTGGTATCGCGCAGATCGGTCGGTAGCTCAGGCGTCGACTCCATGTCTACGGGACACGTGGGAGGCGCGCCGGTTGCCGGCGTCTCCTTCGTCATGTTCCGCGAGGATGCGCTCGATCTCCTCGGCTTCGCCGGTCTTGCGCGCACGCCGGAATAATAGCGCGAGCCCGAGAATCGCGGCGATGCCGAGCGCCGACGCGATCCACCAAGCGACGGCCAGGTAGTGCGCGTCGTGGCCGGCGAGGCCCACGGGTGCACTCACAGGCGAAACCCGTCGAAGCCATTCTCGAGCACCGTGCCGTGCACGCCGATGATCGGCGACGCGAGCGCGACGAACTGCAGCAACGCCGCGAGGAACAGCACGACCAGGATCACGACCGCGAGCAACGACGCCGCGCGAGGTTGTCCTGCGATCCGGCGCGACACCGCACGCGCGAACAGCAGCGATGCAGTCGCGAGCGCGACGAACACCGAGCCGAGCGCGAGCGGTACGCCGGCCTTCGCACTCGTGTGGTAGTAGATCGCAACGAGCGGAGCGAGCGTCGCGAGCACGAGCGTACCGCCGAAGATCGAGGTCGCGAACGCACCGGCGAGCTCGCTACCGCGCAGCTTCGCGTTCGTCAAGCGCAGCGTGACGAGCCCGGCCGGCAGCGCTGTAATCGCCGAGAGCAAGATCACCATCGGCACTTTGTAGAGATCCGCGAGCGCTAGCTCCAAGGAGCTACTTCCTGCGGCAAGCCCCCACACTGCGGCGAGCACGAGTCCACTCGCGAGCGCGAGGACTGCAAACATCGTCTCTCTCGCACGCGTTGCTGGGCGCTCGACGCCGCACACAACAGTCATCAGTTCCGACAATCCGATCGAAGCTTCCATGGACGGCCTCCGCACCCACATGCAGCAACGCCCGGGCCAGCCGGCGCTTGCACACACCTGCCACGCGCTGCCTGCGTTTGTGGCGCACGCGGAACACACTGGTGTCAGCGAGCCACACGAGATCCCACGCATCGTGTGAACCACTCGCGTTACTCTCGTAGCATCGCGGATTACGACGAAATCGAGACAGACGTCTCGCGCGAACCGGTCGAGATGCCGCGCCTGTGCGCGATGATCAGCATCGATGGCGTCGTCACGTCCATGGTGCTACCCGATCGGGGCGACGTCACGATCGGGCGCGGCTCCGGCTGTGACCTGGTCGTGCCGCACGCGTCGGTGTCGCGCCATCACGCGACGCTACAGATGGTGCCGCTCGCGATCATGGATGTCGGCAGCCGCAATGGCACGCGCGTTCGCGGTATCGCGGTCGAGCCGAAGATCTCCGCGCGGCTGACGATCGGCGAAGCGATCCAGGTCGGCGAGGCCGCGATCCTGCTGCAGCCGTTCGTCACCGAGGACCTGGAGGATGATCTACCCGCGCTGCCGGCCGAGTCGATCGCGCTCATGCTCGACATCGAGTGTGCTCGCTCGGCGCGCAGCCGGTCGCCGTTCTCGTTCGTCACGCTCGAGCTCGCCGACGATCCGAGCACCGACATCCACCTGTTGCTGCACTCGATCCTGCGGACCTCCGATGCCATCGGCGTCGAAGGCGAGCGCAGCTATCAGGTCCTCTTGCTCGACACGCCGGCGAAGCAGGCCGCGCTCGCGGTCGCGAGGATCACCCAGCTACTCGCGAAGCACGGCATCACGGCCCGGCTCGGCATCGCGCGCTATCCGGAAGATGGCGTCACGGCGGATCAGCTCAGCGCACACGCGGCGGAGCAACTCGGTCGCGATGCCCTCGATCCGCCGTCCGCGATGGACAACGTGCGCGCGCGGATCGCCCAGATCGCCACGGGTGAGGTGTCGGTATTGATCACCGGCGAGACCGGCGTGGGCAAAGAGCTGTGCGCCGAGATGATCCACCGCCTGTCGACGCGTGCCGCGAAGCCGTTCGTGAAGCTCAACTGCGCCGCGATCGTCGAGTCCTTGATCGAGAGCGAGCTGTTCGGCCACGAGCGCGGGGCGTTCACCGGCGCGACCGCGGCGCGGCCTGGTTTGTTCGAGGCCGGCGACGGCGGCACCGTGTTCCTCGACGAGATCGGCGAGCTTCCACTCGCGGTCCAGTCGAAGCTGTTGCGGGTGCTCGAGGAGAGGATCGTCCGCCGGATCGGAGCGAGCGACGGCAAGACGCTCGACGTTCGGTTCATCTGCGCGACGAACCGCGATCTCGCAGACGAGGTCGATGCGGGCCGGTTTCGCCGCGACTTGTACTACCGGATCAATGGCGTCACGGTCGCGGTGCCTCCGCTGCGCCAGCGCCAATCCGAAATCGCAGGGCTCGCCCGTGCGTTCGCCCGCCGAGCGCGCGGTTCGATCGGCGCGGTCGTGCTCGGCCCCGAGATCATCGCGGTGCTCGAGCACCACGAGTGGCCCGGCAACATCCGCGAGCTCCGCAACACGATCGAGCGCGCGATGCTGCTGTCCTCGGGCGGTCCGATCCAGCCGCACCACCTCGCGCTCGAGCCGCCGCGCGCGCGCCGTGACTCGAACGTGACGATGCCGATCGAACGGATCAGCTCGATCGATCTCGTGACCCGGCCGTCGCCGCCGTCGCTCGCACACGCGGTCGCCGAGCTCGAGCGCCAGCGGATCGTCGAGACGCTCAACGCCTGCGGCGGCAATCAGACCCGAGCGGCTCGCGCACTCGGGATCTCGCGCAACACGCTGCTCGCCCGGCTCGATGCCTACGGCTTTCCCCGACCGCGCAAGCCGTAACTAGCGAACTGCGGACGGTTTGCACGACTTGCTCGAACCTTGGGCAACTCGCACGACGACCGCTGCACAGCCGTGCAGAACGTACGGAAATCACGGCGGTCGGCACGCGGCACGACGCGTGAAAAGGAGGGCGCAGGGGGACTCGTGAACAAACTGCTGCTCGCGCTCGTGTCTAGTCTCGCGTTCGCTGCCTGCTCGACGTCGGAACCGACCGCACCGAGCGGCCCGACGAGCGACGGCAACGAAGGCGTAACGCTCAAGGTCGCGACGCCGGATCGCTTGACCGGCAGCTACGTCGACGCGCGCGGCGTCGGGATCACGTTCGACATGGCGAGCGCCGGTGGCGACCTCTACATGGACATCCACTCCGCGACCGGGCACGAGATCATGCACGCGGAGACCACGCCGACCCAGTACCTGTTCCGCTACCTCGACAGCCGGCTGACGTTGCAGATCGACAAGGCATGGGTCGCGCAGGTCAAGGCCGAGGGCGACGACGGCCCGGCGATGAAGGACACGACCGCGATGCACTGGTCCGGCGACATGGCGGTGCTCGACGAGATGATCCAGCTTCCCGAGGTGCGGTCGCTGCCCTTCCTGTCGCGCGCGCTCGGCGCGATGGGTTACGACGGCCAGAACTATCCCTCGACGCTCGCGATGCACCAGATGGCGCAACAGAGTGCGGAGGCCCTCGGCATCCAGGTCGAGCCGCTGCCGGTCGAGAACGCGGAAGCTGACTTCTGCGCACGTCCGACCGCGAACGATTGCTACGGCATGTGCGGCCCGGGCTGCTCGTGCTGGTCGTGGGTGTGCGGCGACTGCTGCTATCACGGCGGTTGCGCGAAGCACGACTCGTGGTGCCGCGCTGGCCAGTGGTACTACTGCTACAACATCACCGCCGTCATCGCGATCTTCGGGTGTTAGCCTGAAGGTGTGATCGGTTTGGTTCTCGCCGCCGGTGCATCGATGGGGGCACCGATCACCGGCGGCACCCCTAGTCCGGAAGAGGCGGTCGTCGAGCTCGCGCACGGCGAGGTCCTCGCGTGCAGCGCGACGGTGATCGCACCGCACGCGGTGCTGACCGCGGCGCATTGCTTGAACGGAAGCGTGCTGCCCGATGTCGTCGAAGGCGACGGCACGCACCACGCGGCGATCGCGGGGTTCGCGCATCCCGGGTTCGACCTGACGACGCTCGATCACGATCTCGCGATCATCGTCGTCGATCCGCCGCTCGCGATCGCACCGCTGGCGTACGCCACCACGCTCGGCGCTGCGGTGGGCGACACGTTCGAGGTGATCGGCTTCGGCTGGACGGTCGATGGCGATACGTCGGCTGCGGCACGCAGGACCGGCACCTCGCAGCTCACCGCGATCGATCCGCTACGGCTGCGCTCGACCGCCGCGCCAGCTCAGACCTGCGAAGGCGACTCGGGCGGCCCGGCGCTGTACGCCGGCCAGATCATCGGCGTCGCGTCGTCGGGCGATCCGATGTGCGTCCAGTTCGCACAGCACGCGCGCGTCGATGTCCACGCCGACTTCATCGCCACGACGGTCGCGCGGACCGCGGCAGGTGGCGCGCAACCCGGCGATCGCTGCTGGTACGCCGCCAACTGCGCGACCGGCACGTGCACCGCGGCGCTCGACGATCCACGGCTCTCGTTCTGCGCGACGTCATGTGACGGAGGCTGCGCGACGGGTCTCGCGTGCATCGAGGGCCTGTGCCGGCATCCCGCGCCGAGCCCGGGTGCGGTCGGCTCGACGTGCGGCAGCGCCGGCGACTGCGCCGACGCGTTGTGCGTCGCCCCGAGTGGCAGTGCGAGCGCGACCGTGTGCAGCGTGCGCTGCTTCAGCGACCTGCCCGGCTTCACGTGTCCCGACGGCACGACGTGCACCGCCGCGAGTGACGGCGAGGAAGCCTGCTTCACGACGCCGCCGAGCGAGGGCTGCAGTGCCGCCCGCGGCGACGCCGGCTGGTTGCTAGGGCTTCTCGGCTTGCGGATTCGCCGACGTGTGGTCGTGGACGATTCGCCAGCCCACTGACGTTCGCTCGAACGCGACGGAGAACACGCCACCGCCGGCGTTCGGGGTCTCGGTGAGCGTCCACCGGCCGAGCACGATCGCGCCGTCGGCGCCGAGGTGCTGGATCGACAACAGCTCGAACGCGAGCGTACCCATCGTCGCCTTCGCGCCGCCGTACTTCGTGCGGTACTTCGTGAGGGTCGCGTCGTAGCCATGGCGGATGTTGCCGCCCGACGTGAACACGAGGTCCGGCGAGTGCGCGTAGCCCGCCATGTAGCCGTCGAGATCGCCGCGATTCCAAGCCACGGCCTGCGCCGCGAGCACGCCACGAATCGCTTGCTCGTCACTCGGCGCGAACGCGCGTTGCGGAGCCGCGCACGCGACGAGTGAAACCATGAACGCGACCAGCCGGCGCACTAGCTGTCGTGCTTCGGTGTCTTCTTGTGCTTCTTGCGCTCGGGCCGGGAGATCGCGTCTTTGTCCTCGTCGCCGAGGTACTCCCAGTGCCACGCCTCGCCCGGGACCGTGCGATGAAACCCGTACGTGTGGGCGTGGTCCTGGAGCCAGTCGAACGCCTTGTGATCGGTGACGTAGAGATCGAGCGCGCGCCCGCTCTCGTGGTTCGAGTAGCCCGGCGGCGCCGCGAGGTTGCCGTCGCCGCGGCGGTACTCCTTGTACAGTCGCTCCTGCTTCTTGAACGTGCGGAAGCCGCTGCGGATCCGCAGATCGACGCCCTTATGGCTCGCGGCCTTCGCCATCACGCGGAACGCCTTCGCGGTCCTGATCTCGACGTCCTTGCCCTCGACGTCGGTGATCCGCAGCGTGGTCTTCGCGCCCGCGACGTAACCGACGGCCTTCTCGGCGCGCGCGGTGGTGAAGGCGAGGCCGACCACCAGCAGGGGCACCAGAATCCGGGTCACAGGAGCCCGATACTCCACATTTTGTTCGTCCTGGGCAACTAGTCTTCTTCAAGGTTCGGGGTTGGCTTTGTCGTCTTCGAGGTCCTCCGGGACGTCCATGTCCCGGTTGCCGATCCACCCCTTGTGGCGGAACCAGATCAGGGAGCCGACCACGATCGCGGCCATTACCGCGATCACTGCCGGGTAGCCATACTTCCACTTGAGCTCCGGCATGTGCTCGAAGTTCATGCCGTAGACGCCTGCGATGAACGTGATCGGCAGCATCACCGTCGCCACGAGCGTGAGCTGCTTCATGATCTCGTTCATCCGGTTCGACTGGACGCTGAGGTACGCCTCGAGCGCGCTCGTCACGAGATCGCGGTAGCTCTCGACCAGGTCGTTCACCCGCAAGAAGTGATCGTAGACGTCGCGGTAGAACGGCATCATCTCCGCTGGGATCTCGTCGAACTCGCCACGCGCGAGCCGCAACAGGATCTCGCGCTGATGGATGCTCATCCGGCGCAGCTGGAGCAGCATGCGCTTGAACCGGAGGATCTTGCGCAGCACCACGGTGCCGCCTTTGGTCCCGGCCTTCGCGAGCACCTGGTTCTCGAGCTCTTCGATCGCGTGATCGAGGTCGTCGATCACCGGTAGGTAGCGGTCGACCGCGATGTCGAGGATCGCGTGCGCGACCCATGCCGGACCTTTCGCGAGCAGCTTCGGCGAGCGATCGAGCTCCTCGCGCACCGCACCGACGACGAGCTTCTGCTGGTCGTAGGTGATCACGTACGACGGGCCGATCACGATATCGAGCTCGATCAGCTCGATGGTGCCCTCCTGTTTCGACGCCTTGATCCCGTGGATGATCAAGTAGAGGTAGTTGTCGTAGTCCTCGAGCTTCGGTGCGCTGCGATGCGCCCAGATGTCCTCGATCGTCAGCGGGTGGAGGTTCAGCTGCTGCGAGAGCAGGACGTCGCACGCGTGATCTTTCTGCTCGAGCTCGATCCACATCGGCTTCTTGGCCTCGAGCGCCGCGTGGATCTCCTTCGGATCCTGCGTGACCCGCAGCTTGTCGCCATCGAGGATGCGAGCCTCCATGACGAAGTCTTAGCAGGCTATCCTCCGGCCATGTCCGATCTGAAGCAGCGCTTTGCGGAAGCCCAGGCGCGGATCAAGCCCGTCACGGGGCTCGGCAACGATCTCATGCTCGACATGTACGCGCTGTACAAGCAGGCGACGTCCGGCGACGTCAGCAGCCCGCGGCCCGGCATGTTGGATCTGCGCGGCCGCGCGAAGTACGACGCGTGGGCGAAGGTCAAGGGCACCTCCGCCGACGACGCGATGACAAAATACATCGCGATCGTGGACGAGCACGCCAAATGACCTGGGACTTGAAAGGCAAGCGCGCGCTCGTCACCGGTGGGACCAAGGGCATCGGCAAGGCGATCTGCGAAGAGCTCGCCGCGCTCGGCGCGCAGGTGATCTCCATCGCTCGCAAAGACGCCGACATCGAGGCGGACCTCGTCACGGATCGCGCGAAGATCGTCGCGGCGGTCGGCGCTGCGCCGCTCCACGTGCTCGTCCACAACGCCGGCACGAACGTACGCAAGCCACTCGTCGAGTACGACGACGCCACGTGGCATCGGATCCTCGATCTCGATCTGACCGCGGCGATCCTGTTGTCGCGCGATCTTCATCCCGTGTTGCGCGCCGCGCAGGGCGCGAGCGTGATCCACATCGGCTCGGTCGCCGGCCATCTCGCGCTGCCGACCGGCGTCGCGTACGCCGCGGCGAAGGCCGGGCTCGCCCAGGCCGCGCGCACGCTCGCACTGGAGTGGGCGCGCGATCAGATCCGCGTGAACACGGTGTCACCTTGGTACACGCGCACACCGCTCGCCGCGCCGGTGCTCGCGGATCCCGTGAAGCTCGCCGCGATCGTCGCGCGCACGCCGCTCGGTCGCGTCGCCGAGCCGCGCGAGGTCGCCACCGCGGTCGCGTTCCTCGCGATGCCGGTGAGCTCGTATATCACCGGCCAAGATCTGCGGGTCGACGGCGGCATGAGCATCCAGGGCCTCGGCATCTAGAACCGAGATTCGTTCAGCGGCTGATCGAGTAGCCAGGGCCGTTGTTCCCCGAGGTTTCGACGCTCTACCGCAACCAGTGAACAAGTCTGCGCAGGGCGCGAGTAGCGCGGCGCTCTGGCACAAGGACGGCGGCAACTACGCCACGGTTCATGAAGGCTCGCAGCTGACGGCGAGTGGTGGGCTCGCCACCGCGGTGATCGACGTGTCGCCGACCGGCGGCGCGGCGATCCAGTTGAAGGCGCACCTCTTCGACTACGACCCGTTGTCCGCGAACGACGAGCTCGGCAACGACCTCACGATCGACCCGTTCGAGACCGGCTGGCGCAAGAGCTCGACCGTGCTGTTGACCGGCTCGGGTTCGCAAGTGCGCGTGAACTTTACGCTTGCGCCGATCTGAGAGATCGATGGTAGGCTTTGGCCAAGTAGTCGAACGAAGCGCGTAGCCGGAATGCTCCGGCGCGCGACTCCGCAAGCGAGCTACGACCCATAGAAAGCGGGACGGAATGAAGGCGCAACGCGTCACCATCCACACCCTCCGGCAGATGAAAGAGAAGGGCGAGAAGATCGCCGTCCTCACCGCGTACGACGCGACGTTCGCGCGGTTGTTCGATGAAGCAGGCGCTGACGTCCTGCTCGTCGGTGACTCCTTGGGCATGGTGATCCAAGGGCACGACACGACTCTGCCAGTCACGCTCGAAGAGATGGCCTATCACTGCCGCGCCGTCGTGCGTGGCGTGAAGCGCGCGCACGTGGTCGGCGACATGCCGTTCATGTCGTACCAGGCGTCGATCGAGCAAGGCCTCATCGCCGCGGGCCGGTTGATCAAAGAAGGCGGATGTCACTCGGTCAAGCTCGAGGGCGGCGCGCAGCACGCACCGCTCGTCGAGAAGCTGGTGTCGGCGGGCATTCCGGTGATGGGCCACATCGGGCTCACGCCGCAATCGTTCCACCAGCTCGGTGGCTTCAAAGTCCAGGGCCGCGATACCGGCGGTCGCGAGCGCTTGCTCGCGGATGCGCTCGCGCTCGAAGCCGCGGGAGCGTACGCGATCGTGCTCGAGGCAATTCCCGCGGTGATCGCGAGCGAGATCACGGCGGCGCTCACGATCCCGACGATCGGTATCGGCGCCGGCGTCGATTGCGACGGCCAGGTGCTCGTGTCGTACGACATGCTCGGCATGGACGAATCGTTCAAGCCGCGCTTCGTGCGCCGGTTCGCGACGCTCGGCACCGAGATCAAGAACGCGGTCGGTCAGTACGTGACCGAGGTCCGCGGCGGGACCTTCCCGTCGGACGCCGAAGCGTTCGCGGTGACCGAGAAGCAAGCGGCGCAGACGCCGCTGTACTCGACGATCAAGAAGTAGCTGTCAAGACCTGGCCGACCGATCCACCCGAACGTGCCGCGTCGGGTAGGCCCGGCTCGACGCGAGAGGCGGCGGATCGCGGCTGACCTCGAGGATCGCACCGCACAGCGCGGCAACATCGAACGGCTTCTCGACGAGCACCGCGCCGAACCGAACGGCGATCGAGTGCGTCCAGAGATCATCGGCCGGCGTGGTCAGCACGATCGGTACGTAGCGGTCGCAGCCACGCACGGCGCACATCACGTGGATCCCGGAGAGGTACGGCAATCGGACGTCGAGCACGAACGCATCGGGCAACCGACCGCTCGAGAGCAAGATTTCGGCGGTCTGCTCCAGCGCCTCGGCGCCGTCGACCGCTTCGATTACCTCGCAACGCTCGCCCAAGATCGCGACCATCTCGGCGCGCAGCTTCGGATCGTGATCGGCGACGAGCACGCGCGAAAGGCGTGGGAGATCATCGCGAGTGCCACGTGCGAGCATGGTTGGTCCTCCTTCAGGTTCAGGACAGTAGGCGTTCGACAGTGGTGGTGAGGGCATCGAGATCGAGAGGTTTGTCGAGCATCGTCGCGCCGAGTCGTTCGGCTTCCGCATGGACCTCCTCACTTCCGAACGCGGTGATCAGCAAGATAGGTGTCGACCAGGATCCGCGCTTTAGCTCCGACGCGAGGTCAAGCCCAGTGTGACCGGGCATCTGCACGTCGGAGATTAAGAGATCGTAGCTTGCGTTTTCTTCACAAAGCGCGTCACCGAGCCTCGTCAGTGCAGTCGTTCCGTCCCGCGCTTCGATCACTTCGAAGCCGCCTCTGCGAAGATGCCTTGCGAGAAGCGTCCGCAACGCGCGATCGTCCTCGGCGATCAAAATGCGTCGTTGAGTCATGCCCCACGTAATCTGCAGCAGACGTGCCGACACACTCCGCAGCGCGCGTGCGATCGGCGCGCGGATCATTTCTACGATCGTCGCTGCGCGTGGACTTTCTCCACGGCGTAGCGCTCGAGCTTGTTGTAGAGCGTCTTGCGATCGAAGCCGAGGATCCGAGCTGCGAGAGTCTTGTTGCCCGCGACCGACTCGAGCACGCGCGTGATGTAGCGACGTTCAACCTCAGCCATACTTTGCAGCTCCAGCGGATCGTCGCTCGCGATCAACACGTACGACGCGGCATAATTTCTGATCCGCTCTGGTAGATCCTCGACGGCGAGCTGGTCGAACCGCGTGACCGCGACCGCGCGCTCCATCGCGTTCTCGAGCTCGCGCACGTTACCCGGCCACGCGTACGCCAGCAGCTTCTGCGCGGCGCCCGACGACAAGCCTTCCACTGGTTTGCCAGTCGCCATCGCGAACCGGCTGATGAATCGCTGCGCGAGCAACAAGATATCCGGACCGCGCGAACGCAGTGGGGGAATCTCCACGTGGATCACGTCGAGCCGAAAAAACAAGTCCTGGCGGAATTTGCCGGCGTCGACATCGGACTCGAGGTCGTGGTGGGTCGCGCTGATCACCCGCGCCTGAAACGGAACGTCGCGATCGGAGCCGACTGGGCGCACGGTGCGATCCTGGAGCGCGCGCAACAGCTTGGCCTGCAGCGTCAGCGGCATGTCGCCGATCTCGTCGAGGAACAACGTCCCACCGTTCGCCCGCTGAAACATCCCGGTGCGATGGTCGATCGCCCCGGTAAACGCGCCCCGCACGTGGCCAAAGAGCTCGCTCTCGAGCAGGCCTTCGGGAATTGCGGCCGTGTTGACCGCGACGAACGGCCCGGTTGGATTGCGCCGGGCGTGCAACGCGCGGGCGACGACCTCCTTGCCGGTACCGCTCTCGCCGGTGATCAACACCGAGGTGTCGGTGGTCGCGACTTGATCGAGCAACGTGTAGAGCTTGCGTGCCTCGGCGCTCTGGCCGACGAAGTCTTCGAACTGGAACGGCTCGGTGGCCGCCCGGCGCAATAGCTTCACCTGTTCGCGCAAGGATCGGTGCTGGGCGGCACGCAGCAGCGCGACCTCGAGCTGATCGACTTCGACGGGCTTCGGAATGAAGTCGTAGGCGCCCGCGCGGATCGCCGCGATCGCGGTTTCGAGGCTGCCAAAAGCCGTGATCACGATGACCGGCACGTCGGGGCGATTGGCGACGATCCGCTCGCACAGCGCGAGACCGTTCATCGTGCCCATGTTGAGATCCGAAACGATCACGTCGTGACTACTCGCGAGCGTGCGATCGAGTGCCTCGTTCGCTGACAGCGACCACGACACTTCGAAGCCGCGCTTCGACAAGCTGCGTTCGAGCATCTCGCACAGGGCGCGGTCGTCGTCGACGATCAGGATCTTGGCAGTCGTCATCTCTCCCCTACCCCCGGTAAACCGACCGTGAATGTCGATCCACTCCCCGACTCGCTCACGACGCGAATGCGCCCCCGATGCTCTTCGATAATACCGTGGCTGACTGCGAGACCAAGCCCCGTTCCTTCACCCACCGGCTTCGTGGTGAAGAATGGCTCGAACACGTGGGCCAGCGCCTCCTTCGGAATCCCGCAGCCGTGGTCGATCACGTCGATCTGGACCTCACCGCCGATCCGCGCCAATGCGAGCACGACCTCGTTGCCCGGGGGCGACGCGTGGATCGCATTGATCGCGAGGTTGACGATGACCTGTTGCAGCCGCGTCACGTCGATCGGCGCGAGGATCGGCACGTTCGACGGGTGATAAACGACGCGCACGCCGCGCTTATCACCCTCCATGGCAACGAGCTCCACGGCGCGCTGGAGCACGGGGCCTACGTCGACGATCTCGAGCCGAGGCTGGCCCCGCCGCGCGAAGTCGAGGAGCTGGCGCACGACGGCAGCGACCCGCTTGCTTTGCTCGCCGATGATCCGCGCGGCATCGCGGGCGGCATCTCCATCCTCCTGACCGCTCTCGATCAGCTTCGCATACCCGGAGATCACGTTGAGCGGCGTGCCGAGCTCGTGGGCGATACCGCTCGCGAGGCGGCCGACGGTGGCGAGGCGATCCGAGTGCCGCAGCTGCTCGAACAGCTCGAGCTTGGTGTCGTGCTCCCGCGCCGCGGCGAGCCGGGCCTCGAACAGATGGCCGATCATCACGTCGAGCTCGCGCTGGAGCTTGCCGAACTCGTCGCCGCGGATACGCCCTCCGAGACGCGTGAGGTCACCGGCACCGACACGCCGAAATTCTCGCACGAGCTCATCGATTGGGGTTCCGACGATCCGCGCCGCCGTGGTCGCCGAGTAGAACGTCGCGAACAACAGGATCGCCAACGCCGCGCACATCGTCCACAGCGTCGTGACGAACACAGTGTCCGCGATGGTCGCGAGCGACTGCGTGACCACGATCGCCGACGGCACTCCCGCGCGCGTGACGTAGCCGCGCGACAGCTCGAGCCACCCGTCGTATTCGACGACCCTCTCGTCGCCCGGATAGATCGGAAGGTCGATGCCGGGATCCAAACGTCGGACCGCTACGCCGGGCAGCGGCACACGCGGAGCGGAATCTGCAACGCCGAGCTCGGCGATCGATTCGCGTGCAATCGCCGAAAGTTTTGACTCCAACGTAATTCGCAGTGTGTGGGACTCGCTCCAGATGGTCACGTACGCGTACATCGCGACGAGCGCGAGGACGGTGACCTGAAACGACAGAGTGATCTTGGTTGAGACCCGCACCGCTCTCCCTCGTAGAGGTCCACCCCAGTGTAGAAACGTTCCACGCCTCAGTCGCCGCAGCCAAGCTCGTCGTAATCACGGTTCTCGACGATCGCACTACGTATTTCTTCCCGGCACGACTCGCAGACAAGCAACGAGGGATACGGAGATTTGAACTGACGATGGCAGCGCAGACAGATCCGGGGATGTTGTTGGCGTGGACGGAGCGCGACGATCGATGTCATTGGCCAGGTCATTGGTCCCTCCCTGTGAACGAGCCTGCACATCGTGCGCCCTTTTGTGAATCCGGCACATCACCTGCTACGTCAGCGCGTCATGGTGCAGACGATCGAGATCCTCGGCCAGCCATGCGTGCTGGGTGAGCTACTCGGAGAAGGTGGGATGGGGCGCGTGTTTCGCAGCGAGCATCCTCACGGTTTTCCGCTGGCGGTGAAACTCCTCGGTCCGCGGTGTCGCGGCGAACGCGGCATGGAACGCAGACTCTTGCGCGAGGCCCATGCGGCGGCGCGCGTGGGTCATCCCGCGGTCGTACGCGTGATCGACTACGGACGCTGCCGCGACGGCGAGCCATTCGTCGCGATGCTCCGGATCGAAGGCGAGCCGCTCGGTGTCGCGATCCAGCGCCAAGGCCCGCTGTCGATCACGCACCTGCGTGGAGTCGCGATCCAGATCTTGCTCGGACTCGGCGCGATCCATCGCGCGCGGCTCGTTCACGCCGATATCAAGAGCGACAACGTGTTGGTCGAAGCGGCGGTGCCAGAGCCGCGCGCGACGATCATCGACTTCGGGCTCGCGTGCGCGCCATCGACAGAAACAGTCGACGAGCTGTCCGGAACGCCGGACTACATGGCGCCCGAGGTGATCAGCGGCGCGCGGCCGACGCGCGCGAGCGACCTCTACGCGATCGGCGTGATCCTGTACGAAATGTTGACCGGCACGACGCCGTTCGTCGGTGCGACGACGGCGATGGTGTTCGACGGCCATCTCCACGAAGCGCTCGTCCCGCCGTCGCTACGCTGTCCAGATCGCGCGATCCCACCCTCGCTCGAGCGCTTGGTCATGCGCGCACTCGCGAAGGATCCGGCGCACCGGCCGCACGATGCAGAGCTGTTCGCGACCGCGATCGATCGCGCGGCCGTGCCGATGCGCGGCGACAAGTGGCGACGGACGCCCGCCGTATTTTCGACGACGGCTACGACGCGCGACTGGGCCGCGATGCCGTGCGGCTCACGCGAGCCACTCGAGCACGACGTGCTCCGACCGCGCCGCCTCGGTTAGGTGGGCACCGGCGCGCTCCAGCGCGCGTGCCGTGCGCGGATCACTCGTGCGCGCGAGCGCGGTCGCGTAGCTCGCAGCCTCTTCGAGTGCGGCGCTTGCCGACCAAGTCGGCGCGGACTTGAATTCGCCGCACAGCTCAACCGCGTCCTCTGCGAACAGCGCGTTCGCGGCGGCAGCCGAATACGCACCGGCAGCCGCGATCACGCGCGCCTCGAGCTCCGCTGGCGGCGCAGCGCTCGCGGTGATGTACGGTGGCACGAACAGCGGCTTGCCCGTCGCGAGCGTGTGGGTGACGAGCGTGCCGAGCCCGTGATCGCCATCGACGCCGATCACGCAGCACGCTTCCATCAGCATCGCGTAGCTGCCGTGCGGTGCCGCTGCGAGCTGCGCGTGAAGATCGCAACGATCGAGCGCCGCGATCGCAAACCGCGTCCCGATCACCTCACGCGTGACGAGCGCTTCGGGTGCTTGCGAGCCGATCAGGCGATCGAGTCGTGCGATTCTCGCCGCGAGCGCGCGCTGTGCCGGTCGCGACACGCGCTCGATCGGCGCGAGCCACTTTGCCTCGACGAGCAGCGCGTGCGCCTGGGGACCCGCGGCGTGTGGCGATTGCTCGAGCCGCGCGAGGCACGCCTCGAGCGCTGCGAAGATCCGCTCGTCGCGGACGACGCGAATCTGATCGTAGCCGGTGAAGCGCAGCCGATTGATCGACCAGAATCGCGCGAGCCCGCTCGCGTCGCGCCGCGCGATCGCGGTCGTCGTGATGTCGCCCAGTGGCTCGACGAGCGTGCGCTCACAGATCAGCAGGTGATGCACCGCACGCATGAGCCGGCCCCACCTTGGCGTGCGAATCGCACTCGTCGTCATGCAGGTCGCGCCAACGTCTTGCGTCTTCGCGCCACGTGCCGGAGACTGCGCAGATGGGAGCGCGCAGTGCCTCCGCAGCGCTGGCGCGCGGGGTCGTGGATGCAGCGTGCTCGCTCGGCGCGCCGCGTGAGACGTTGCTAGCGGCGCTCGGTCATCGCTGGGAGGATCTCGCCTCGTACGATCTTCGGATCGCGACGCGCGAGACCATGGCGCTGTGGCACGCGATCGAGCAGTGGGCCGACGATCCGTTGATCGCCGTGCGCGTCGCACGCGTGATCGCGGCGTCGAGCGGCGCTGCCTTGTTCCAGTACACCGTGCGCGCAGCACCGACGATCGAGCTCGCGTGGGAGCGACTGACCCCGATGCTCGCGCTGTTCTTCGGCCAGGACTTCGAGCCGATCACTCGCGAGGTCGCGAGCGGCTGGGAGCTCGGCTATCGCCTGCCCCTCGTGCCCGAGCCGCCGGTGCCGCGGTCCGAAGAAGCGATCGTGCTCGGCTTCGTCGAGCAGTGTCGCGCCGCATCACCTGTGTTCGCGCCGCTCTCGCTGTGCTTCCAGCACGCCGCGAATGCTCCGCTCGCGGCATGGCGACGCGCGGTCGGTGCGCCGGTCGAGTTCGACGCCGCGTTCTACGGCGTGCGGATCAGCGAGCGCGGCTATCGCGCGACGATCGCGAGCCACGATCCGACGCTCGCCAGCCTGATCGCCGCGCTCGCGAAGCCGCTCGTTGCCGCGCCGGCCGAGGCGCCGACGCATGCCGATGCCGTCATCCGCGTGATCCGCGATCGCGTCGAGCGCGGTCAGCCGGTCACGGTCGATCGGATCGCGACCGACCTCCACGTCTCGCGCCGCACGTTGCAGCGCCAGCTTCACGCCGCGCACACCAGCGTCCGCGCCGAGCTCGAGCGCGTCCGCCACGACGCGGCACTCGCGTTGCTGCGCGATGACCGGCTGTCGATCGCCGAGATTTCAGCGCGCCTCGGCTTCGCCGATCCGAGCCAGTTCACTCGCGCGATGCGCCGCTGGTCCGGTGCAGCTCCGAGCCAGCTACGCAGCCGCGGCCCGTCCTAGGTGCTACACCTCGCGAGGTGCTGGATCGTCTCGTCGAGCTCGTGCGGGGGAAGCGCATCGTCGCGCTGACCGGCGCCGGCATCTCGACCGAGAGCGGCATCCCCGATTATCGCGGACCCGGGCGACCGGAACGCATCCGCGATCCGATGCAGCATCGCGAGTTCGTCGACAAGGTCGAAGCCCGCACGAAGTACTGGGCGCGCTCGATGATCGGCTGGCCGCGGCTCGCAGAAGCCAAACCGAATGCGGGCCATCGCGCGCTCGCAGCGCTCGAGGAGCGCGGCCTCGTCGCGGGCGTGATCACCCAGAACGTCGACGGCCTGCATGGCGCCGCCGGCAGCCGCGAGGTCGTCGAGCTCCACGGTGCGTTGCGCCGCGTGAAATGTCTCGCGTGTGAAGAAGTCACCTCGCGCGACTTCATGCAGCAGCGGTTGATGGAGCACAACCCGCACCACGCCGGCGATGCCCGGATCCAACCCGACGGCGACGTCGAGCTGCCCGATGCGCTCGTCGCGAGCTTCGAGATCGTGGCGTGCACGGCCTGCGGCGGCGTACTGATGCCCGACGTCGTGTTCTTCGGCGGCAGCGTCCCGCGCGCGACGCTCGATGCAGCGTGGGCCCTGTTCGATCGAGCCGAGGTCCTCGTCGTCGTCGGTAGCTCGCTCGCCGTGTTCTCCGGCTACCGCTTCGTGCGACGCGCTGCCGAGCGCGGCATCCCGGTCGCGATCGTCAACCGCGGAACCACCCGCGGCGACGAGCACGCGACCCTTCGCATCGACGAAGCGTCCGGCATCGTTCTTCCCGAGCTCGCCCGCCTCCTCTAGCTTCTGCTCCTCCGGTGCATCCTCGCGATCCGCCAGCGTAAACCCCGATAGTTGCGCTCCATCCCGCCCACTGTTCAAATGCGCAGGTGGACACCCTCAACGCGCAGCAACGCGAAGCCGTGACGTATCGAGGCGACGAGCCGCTGCTCGTGATCGCCGGTGCGGGAACCGGCAAGACGACGACGATCGCTCATCGCATCGCGCAGCTCGTGAAGGATGGCGCGGACCCGCGGCGGATCCTGTTGCTGACGTTCAGCCGGCGGGCGTCGCAGGAGATGATCCGGCGCGCCCAGCGCGTGGTGGGGAACCTGGATCTGCCTTGGGCCGGCACGTTCCACTCGATCGGCGCGCGCCTCCTGCGCATGCACGCACTCGCGCTCGGGCTCGATCCGGCGTTCACGGTGCTCGATCGCGGCGATGCGGCCGATCTCGTCGATCTGGTACGCGCCGATCGCGGCGTCGCGAAGGGCGAACGCCGGTTCCCGAAGAAGGACACCTGCCTCTCGATCTATTCGCGCACCGTCAACGCGCGTGCCTCGCTCGAGAGCGTGCTCGCCGAGTCGTATCCGTGGTGCCGCGAGCATGCGAGCGCGCTGCGCGGCCTGTTCGGCGCATACGTCGAGGACAAGCTCGCGCGCCACGTGCTCGATTACGACGATCTGTTGTTGTGGTGGTGGCATGCGATGGCAGCGCCGGAGGTCGCGGCGCTCGTTCGCACGCGGTTCGATCACGTGCTCGTCGACGAGTATCAAGACACCAACGCGCTACAGGCCGAGATCGTCGTCGCGCTGGCGCCGAGCGGCCGCGGCGTGACCGCGGTGGGTGACGACGCGCAGGCGATCTACGCGTTTCGCGCCGCGACGATCCACAACATCCTCGCTTTTCCGCGTGCGTTCGCCACACCGGCGTACGTCATTCCACTGGAAGCGAACTATCGCTCGACCGCACCGATCGTCGACGCCGCGAACCTCGTGATCGCGAAGTCGCCGCAGCGCCACGCGAAGACGTTGCATTCGACCCGTGGTGCCGGCGAGCTCCCGATCCTCGCGATCGTCGACGACGAGCTCGCCGAGGTCGACTACGTGATCGAGAAGGTCCTCGCGCATCGCGAAGCCGGCTTGCAGCTTCGCGATCAAGCCGTGCTGATGCGCGCCGCGCACCACTCCGATCTGCTCGAGCTCGAGCTCGGCCGCCGTCGGATCCCGTACGTGAAGTACGGCGGGCTCAAGTTCCTCGAGGCCGCGCACGTGAAGGATCTGCTCGCGCTCCTCCGCTGGGCCGAGAATCCGACCGATCCGATCGCAGGGTTTCGCGCGGCGCAGCTCCTGCCCGGCGTCGGTCCCGCGTTCGCGAAGAAAGCCGTCGAGGCGCGGCGCGCCGGCCTCGCCGAGCTCGCCGCGCTGAAACCACCATCCGCTGCGCGCGCCGCATGGCCGGAGCTGATCGCGCTGATCACCGAGCTCGGCGATCCTGCGACGCCGTGGATAGGCCAGCTCGGTCGCACGCGCGCGTTCCTCGAGCCCTTGATCGTCGAGCGTTACGATGGCGTCGAAGCGCGGCTCGGCGATCTCGAACAGCTCGAGGCGATCGCCGCGACCTACGGGACGCGCGCCAGCTTCCTCGACGAGCTCGTGCTCGATCCACCGGCCGCGACCGGCGATCTCTCCGGCCCACCCGCGCTCGACGAGGACTGGTTGATCCTCTCGACGATCCACTCGGCGAAGGGTCAGGAGTGGCGCGCCGTATTCATCCTCGACGTGATCGACGGACGGATCCCGAGCGACCTCGGCGTCGGCACACCGGATCAGCTCGAAGAAGAACGCAGGTTGTTGTACGTCGCGATGACGCGCGCACGCGATCACTTACACCTCGTCCAGCCGCTGCGAATGTTTATAGAGAAGCAGCACAAATATGGCGATCGCCACGTCTACGCGCCGCGTTCGCGGTTCCTCACCGACGACGTCGTCGAGCATTGCGAGCGCGTCGTCCGCGGCCGAGGCACCGCCGGATTGATCGCCGAGCCAGCGACCGCGGTCGTCGACGTCGCCTCGCGCCTTCGCGCGATGTGGTGACAGGTCGCTATGCTAAGCGAGCCGATATTTCGGCGAGCCTCTCCGCGCCGCGAATGTGGCGCGATGTGATCGAGATGTAGGGCGCGCTCTTCGTTGGGTACGCCGCTACTCGCCGAGTCCGAAATTACCCAAGCGCTGCTCGGGAACATTCGGGGCTTAGCGTTGGCTCGCGAAATGGACTGTAAGCGTCGTGATGAAACAAATCGCCGTCGCGGTGGTGGTCCTTGGTGCGTGCGCTGCGGGTTCACAGGATCCCGACTTCCACATGGTCGGACATGTCGACGGCGCGACCCGCACGACTCATGTGGTCGCTTCGACGCCGAGCCACATCGCAACTCAGAAGCTCGCGGCGCCGGTTGCCGCGAACGGCTCGTTCGACCTACCGCTCACGCCCGGCTACGCGTGGTCGATCTCGTTCGTCGACAGCCACCAGGTTGGCTCCGCCATGATCGTTGGTTCGCTCGCCGCGGACGACGTCGACGCGTTCGTGCCCGCCGCGGCTGGCAGTGTCGACCTCGGTAACGTGACGTTCACCGACCGCGCACACCCCTCGATCGCGACCGGCGAGCTGGTCGCCGCCCTCGGCATCACCGCGGGCGCGACGCCTGGCGTCACCGACGACCTCGCGACGCGCTACGCGAACCCCGACGTCGACAACGACGGCGTCCTCGATGCGCTGCAAGCCGACCGCGGCTATCGCCTCGACTTCCTGGCGAAGGCGCAGCTCACGAACGGCGGCCACGTCGCCACGATCGACGACATGGTCCGTGGCATGTCGTACATCGGCGTCGCCTACATCCAGACCGGCATCGTCGTGTCGCTGCCTCCACTGCGCGATGCGGTCGACCACCGGCTCGACGGCGCGCTGATGGGGTTCACCACGCCGTACTACGGTTCGTATGAAGGCGCCGCGACCCCGGTGACGCCGGCGGGTGGCGCGGTCGGCGCGCCCGAGCTCAAGATCGGCACCGTCGATGGCTATCCGACGATCGGCGCGTTCGCCCGCGGCGGCTTCGATCTGCCACGCGGCGAGTACACGATCGCGCTGCGCGACCAGGTGCTGACGTTCTCCGACGTTCAACCGCCGCGCGCGAACGAGCTCCAGAACGACGTGATCGTGCCGGTCGTCCAGCTCGTACCCGCGGCTCCCGGCTGTCTCGCCGATTGCCCGATCGCTGCGGTCCACACCGAGTGGATGCGCCACACCAGCGGAGGCTGGAATACGACGGACTCGATCGGTCACGGCGCTCACGTCGACATCGTGCGCGCGGACGGCGCCATGCTCGACGCCGACCTGCCCGCGAACCCGACCTCGGACGTCGCGTGGCAAACGCTGTCGACGACGATGACGCCTGCGGAGATGGCAGCGGTCACGACCAGCCAGCTGCGCTACGTGCAGCTGACCTACACCGACGAGGTCGGCATGCAGGTCACGCTGCAGATCAGTAACTAACGCTTCGTGTAGCGATCGATCCAGGCGAACACTTCGTCGTGCCACAGCTTGGAGTTCTGCGGCTTCTGGACCCAGTGGTTCTCGTCGGGGAAGTACAGGAACCTGCTCGCGATGCCCTTGCGCTGGAGCGCGGTGAACGTCCCCATGCCCGCGGTGTCGGGGATCCGAAAGTCGAGGCCGCCTTGGACGACGAGCGTCGGCGTCTTCCAGTTCTTGATCAGATCGAAAGGCTCGTGCTTCGCGTAACCCTCGGGCTTGTCCCACGGCGTGCCGCCATGCTCCCACTCCGGGAACCAGAGCTCCTCGGTCGCGAGGTATGCGGCGCGCTCGTCGTTGTTGCCGTCGTGGCAGACCAGCGCCTTGAACCGATCGGTCTTGCCGTTGATCCAGTTGATCATGTAGCCGCCGAATGAAGCGCCTAGTGCCGCCGCGCGCTTGCCGTCGAGCCAGCTGTACTTCGCGAGTGCCGCGTCGAGGCCCATCATCAGGTCGTCGTACGGTGCGCCGCCCCAGTCGCCGTTGATCGCGTCGGTGAACGCTTGGCCGTAGCCGGTCGAGCCGTGGAAGTCGACCATCACGACGCCGTAGCCGTGGCCCGCGAACACTTCCGGGTTCCAGCGGTAGTGGAAGTGATCGCCGAAGCTGCCTTGCGGACCGCCGTGGATCAGGAACGCGACCGGATATTTCTGGCCGGCGACCCAGCCCGCGGGCTTGATCACGAAGCCGTAGACCGTGTCGCCCTTAGCGCCCTTGAACGAGTACTGCTCGTAGTCGCCCCACTGGATGGCCTTCACGCGCGCGTCGTTGAAGTGCGTGATCTGGGTGAGGCCGGTACCGTCGAGCTTGAGCGTGAACAGCTCGCTCGGGAGCTTCAGCGTGTCGCGCGCGATCACGAGCCGGTCACCGGCGAGCTTTGGATTTTCGTTGGTGCCCTTGTCGAGCAGCAGCTTCTCTTTGCCGCTCGCGACATCGATCGCGAACACCGAGTGATTGCCGATGTTGTCGGTCGTCGTGTAGATCGTGCGGCCGTCCTTCGCCCACTCGATCGCGGAGACCGACCGGTCCCACCCTTCGGTCACGACGCGCAGCTTCTTCGTCGCCATGTCGATGATCGCCAGTCGCGTGCGGTCCGACTCGTAGCCGGCGCGCGTCATCATCGTGATCGCGAGCGAGCGGCCGTCGGGCGAGAACGTCGGCAGGAAGTCGTACGCCTTGTTCGCGCCCGTGAGATCGATCGCGCGCGAACGACCATCGGTCGCGACGAGGAACACGTCGGTGTTCGTCGTCCACGCCTGCTCGCGGCCACCGACCCGCGCGAGGTACGCGATCGTGCGGCCGTCCGGCGCGATCGACACGTCCTCCATGCCGTCGAACGGCTTGACCGGCGTATCGGTCGCCTGACCAGGCGTGAGATCGAGCGCACCTTCAGGGTGCTCCGGCGTCCACACGAACAGGTGCGAGAACTTGCCGTCCTCCCACGTGTCCCAGTGGCGGAAGAACAGCTCGCTGTAGACCTTCGCCTTGACCTTGGACTTCGCCTTGTCCTCGTCGCGCTTCGCCGAATCGGCGAACGACTTCGCATCGGGATAGACGTCCGCAGTGATCGCGAGTCGCTTGCCGTCGGGGAAGATCTCGAACCCGTTGACGTCGACCGCGAGCTTGGTGACCTGCTCGGCTTCGCCGCCGGCGAGTGCGATCCGCCAGACCTGCGCCGAGCCCGAGCGGGTCGACACGAAGTAGATCCACCGGCCATCGGGCGACCACGCCGGATCGGTGTCGTTCTCGGTGCTGGTGGTCAGCCGCTCGACTCCCGAGCCATCGACCTTCGCGACGTAGAGGTCGTAACGGCCGCGGTTCGCGTCGTAGTCGGTGGTGCGGACCGCGAATGCGACTCGCGTGCCGTCGGGGCTGACGTGCGGCTCGCCGACCCGCTGCATCGCGAGCATGTCCTGGATCGTGAGGCCCTTGGGGGCGGCGGTCGCCACGCCCGTACCGGCAACCAGCAGCAGGGCGAGGAGGGACGTTCGTTGCATCGTTGCGATCTATCACAGTAGGGTCGGCTCCGTGGTCGATACGATCCTCCAGTACCTCCGTACCCCGCTGGTGGTGCTGTCGGGCACCCCGGTTTCATTGCTCACCCTGTTGACGGCGATCACGATCGTGATCGCGGCCCGGATCATCGCGGCGATCGCCGGCCGCAGCCTGGAGCGCGTGCTCTCTGCGCGCGAGCTCGATCGTGGCATGCGGTTCGCGGTCAACAAGATCACGCGTTACGTGATCTTGCTGATCGGTGTGTTCGTGGCACTCGGCACGATGGGCGTCAACACGAGCGCGATCGTCGGCGCGGGGGCTGTCCTGCTGGTCGGCATCGGCTTCGGCCTCCAGAAGCTCGCCGAGAACTTCATCTCGGGCCTCTTGCTGTTGCTCGAGCGTCCGGTACGCAAGGGCGACTTCATCGACGTCGGCGGCGTGCTCGGCACCGTCGAGGACATCGGCCTGCGGGCGACCCACGTGATCTCGCGCGAGGGCGTCACGATGATCGTGCCGAACGCGAGCCTCGTGACCTCGCTCGTGATCAACCACAGCGTACCGACGAACGCGAAGCGGATCTGGGTCAAGGTCGGCGTCGCATACGAGACCGATCTCGACTACGCGGTGAGCGTGCTCGGCGAGCTCGCAAAGGCCGAGCCGATGGCCCTGAACGACCCGCCATTCGAGGTCCGCCACCAGGGCTTCGGCGACTCGTCGATCGATCTCGCGCTCGTCGTATGGATCGCCGAGGCGAAGGACGAATTCGTGGTCGCGAGCAAGCTCCGGTTCGCGATCGCACGCAAGTTCCGCGAAGCAAAGATCTCGATCCCGTTCCCGCAGCGTGATGTCCACGTGATCGCGGCGCAGGCGCTCGACGACGCGGCGAAGCCGGCACCGCGGGCATGACCGTCTCGCTGTCGGCTCGCGAGGCACGCGCCCTCGCGATCGGCGCGCAGGGGTTCGCGGCGCGGCCCGCGCGCGTGACCCAGCCGATGCTGCGCGCGCTCGTCGACCAGCTCGGCGTGATCCAGATCGACTCGGTCAACGTGCTGTCGCGCTCGCACTACCTGCCGGCGTTCTCGCGCCTCGGACCTTACGATCGCGAAGCGCTCGACGCGCTCGCGTGGGAGCCGCCGCGCGAGGTGTTCGAGTACTGGGCCCACGAGGCGTCGCTCGTGCCGGTCGAGCTCCAGCCGATGTTGCGATTTCGCATGGCCGAGGCCGCGAACGAGGCGTGGGGCCGGATGCGCACGATGGCGAAGCGGCGCAAGGCGTTCGTCCACGACGTGCTGCGCGTCGTCGCCGAGCGCGGGCCGCTGCCGGCCGGCGAGATCGAGCTCGCCGAGGCGAAGAAGAAGAAGAAGACCGGTGGTGGGTGGTGGGCGTGGTCCGATACGAAGACCGCGATCGAATTTCTGTTCTGGAGCGGCCAGGTCACGAGTGCGCGGCGGCGCGTGTTCGAGCGCCAGTACGATCTGCCGGAGCGCGTGCTGCCCGCGGAGGTGATCGGTGCGGCGACGCCGACGATCGCGGAGTCACATCGCGTGCTGATCGAACGCGCCGCGCGCGCGATCGCGATCGGCACCGAGGCCGACTTGCGCGATTACTATCGGCTCGCCCCCCTACCCGCGCGCGCGGCGATCGCGGAGCTAGTAGAGGCCGGCATGCTCGTCGTCGATCACGTCCAAGGCTGGCCGAAGCCGGCGTATCGCCATCGCGACGCGACCGACGTCCCCGTGATCGACCCGATGCGCGGCGCACTGCTATCGCCGTTCGACAATTTGATCTGGACGCGCGAGCGCACCGACCGGATGTTCGGCATGCGGTTCCGGCTCGAGATCTACGTGCCGAAGCCCAAGCGCGTGCACGGCTACTACGTGCTGCCGTTCTTGCTCGGCGATCAGCTGGTCGCGCGCGTCGACCTCAAGGCCGATCGCAAGTCGGGGACGCTGCTCGTCCACGCCGCGCATGCCGAGCCGAAGGTCGCGAAGCCCGCCGTCGCGGTCGCGCTCGCGGCGGAGCTCCGGTTGCTCGCGCACTTCCTCGGGCTCGCGCAGGTCACCGCTGCGAAGGCCGGCAACCTCGGCGTTGCGCTCTCACGTGCGTGCGCGGGAAGGCGATGAAGACGTTTCTGTTCGGCAACCGCGTTGATCAAGCGGATCCGGACGCAAGCGCTGAGCTTCTAGTTACAGCCGTGCATCAGCGCGGCGAGCGTCGCGGCCGAATTCTGCGTCGTCGCGCTCGCGTCGCACCGGCACGGCGCAGGCAGATTGGTTTGATCGTCGACGCACGCTTCGTCGGTCGCGAGGAAGGAGCGCACACCGCAGTCGTTCGCCGGGCTCGTGAAGTCGAGACAGCTCTGACTCGGGCCGAGGAGGCCGACCATCTCGGCGAGCCCACCCATCGCGAGCTCGCAGCCGCGCGTCGGTGTGGCGAGCGCGGTTCCGAAGACCACTTCGATCTGATGGCCGGCCTTGCAGCTCGACGCGAACACGTGGGTGACGGCCGGATCGAGCCAGTACGTGTCCGTGAACACGAGCTCGAGGTGCGGCGTCATGCCCGGATCCGCCTCGGTCACCGTCACATCGAAGCCCGCGAGCGCCGTGCGGATGCACGCGGTCATGTCACCCCACGCGACATCGTCACCGGGAAACGGCGCGAGCGTGCGCGGGCCATCGAACACGCTGCCGACGTTCAGCGCCGCGTCGTCCACGGCGGAGTGATCGTACGCACCGCCGAATCGATCGAGATAGACGATGCCGTTCGCACAGCTGACATCGACGTGATGTGTACCGTCGCCGCCGCTGCACGCTGCAAGCACGAGGAGCCAGCGCCGCACCCGCCCAGTCTCTCACGTCCGATTCTATTCATCGAGCGCGCCGAGCGGCCGCGGTACCAGTGCGCATGGTTCGCGCTGGCTTGCTGTTGTTCCTCGTCGCGTGCGCGTCCGATCCTGCGGCGCAGACCCAGACGGTCGCGTTCGATCTCGACAGCAAGCTCGCGACGGGCGCCACCTACTGGGACCTGCCCTACCCGTCGGATCTGCGGCTCGCCGCCGACGGCACGGTCGACTTCACCGGCTTTCCGAACCGGCGCAACCTACCGGTCGTCAACGATCTGCTCGCGGGCGCGAAGCGCCGCGCCGGGTTTCCCGTGATGCCGATCGCGTACGTGAAGTTCACGGACGCCGCGCCGGCATTCGATCTGACGACGATCGCAGCCGGCGCGCGGATCCTCGATATCGACGCCGCCTCGCCGGAGCGCGGCACGACGTATCCAGTCGTCGCGCAGACGCTCGCCACCGACGATTACACCGGCAAGAACCTGGTCGCGCTCGCGCCTTATCCCGGCATCGTGCTGCGCGCCGCGACCCGCTACGCGTTCGTGATCGACAAGACGTTCGCGCCCGGGACCGACGTTCCCGAGCAATTCGCGGCGCTCGCGGCGGGCTCGTCCTCGAACGCGAAGGCGACCGCGCTCTACGCACCGCTGTGGTCATTGATCGACACGTCGACCGTGCTCGTCGCGACCGTGTTCACGACCGGCGACGAGGTCGCGGTGCTCGCCCGGCGGTCCGACGCGCTGCGCGCCGCGCACCACGTCACGATCGAGGACCTTCATGTCGATCCGAGCGACGGCGCCGCGCACGCCGGCTATTGCGAGCTGATCGGTACCGTCACGTTCCCGCAGTTCCAGCTCGGCACGCCGCCGTTCGATCACGACGGCACGTTCATGTACGACGCCGCTGGGACCCCGATCCAGCAAGGCTCGCTCGTCGTGCCGTTCCACATGACGATCCCGAACGGGCCGATGCCGGCGAACGGCTGGCCGCTGTGGCAGTTCTTCCATGGCTCCGGTGGGTCGAGCGCGGATCTCGTCGACGATGGACCGAGCCTGACCGCCGATTCTGACCCGATCGTCGGCGAAGGTCCCGGTGCGGTCGTCGCGCGCCGTGGGATCGCGGCGGTGTCGACTGCGATGCCGCTCAACCCGGAGCGCCTGCCCGGCGCGTCGGAGTTCGCGTATCTCAACTTCAACAACCTGTCGGCGTTTCCGTTCACGTTCCAGCAAGGTGTGTTCGAGCAACGCATGCTGCTCGACGCGCTCGTCGATCTGCAGATTCCCGCCGCGACGCTCGCGACCTGCACCGGGGCCGCGGCCGTCACGCATCACTTCGACGCGGCGAAGCTGGTCGCCGGCGGCCACTCGATGGGCGGCATGTACACGAACATGATCGCGGCGGTCGAGCCGCGGTTCGGAGCGATCACGCCGTTCGGCGCGGGAGGGTTCTGGAACCTCATGATCCTCGAGACCGCGATCGTCCCCGGCGCGCGCGATCTGTTGTCGACGATTCTCGGCGTCGACAGCTCGACGATCGCGTTCACGCATCCCGCGCTCGGCTTGATCGAGCAGGGCTGGGAGATCGCGGATCCGATCAACTCGATGGCGCGGCTCGTCCGCCGGCCGCTCGCGGGCACGTCGCCACGTCAGGTCTACGAGCCGATCGGCATGGACGACAAGTTCTTCCCGAACGACGTGTTCGACGCAGCCGCGCTCGCGTACGGCAATCGCGAAGCGGGCGACACCGTGTGGCCGACGACCCAGACCTCGCTCGCGGTCGATCACCTCGATGGCATCATGAGCTATCCGGTCGCGGCTGACCGTCCGCCGACGACCGCGGTGGTCGTCCAGTATCACGACGACGGGATCCTCGACGCGCACTACATCCATCGCCAGCTCGACGCGGTGAAGTACCAGTACGGCTGTTTCTTGCAGACGTTCCTGCGCGACGGCGTCGCGACCGTGCCGGCGCCCGCGCCGCTCGCGAGCGCGTGTCCGTAGCCGGTTCTCACGAACACCAGGCGACTCGACTCCCTGTCGCAGGGGGCGCGCTCCTCGTCCGCCCACGCTCGTGCGCAGTCGCCAGAGGACAACGCTGGCGCTTTCGTACGCCGGCCAACGCGGATCACAGGCGGCCGTTCGCATCGCGTGCACGCGTTTGCGCGATGTCGTGCAAGTCCGCGACGGCATGTCGACTGCAATTCGCTGGCGCGTGCTGCGCCGCATTCTTCCTTTCATCCTCCTCGCCGCGTGTACCTCCGACGTCGAGGTCACCGAAGACACCAACGCGACCTCCGGCGCGAGCGTCACGTACACGAGCCACTTGAGTGGCTGCCACGGGAAAGCGTCGACGACGATCCCGAGCGACGGCCGCTTTGACCTCACGTCGTTCGGCGGGCCGGGAGACGAGCAAAAGATGTCGTGCGGTGGCCAGGCCGACGGCAAGGGCTGGTATGCCGCGTCGCGCCAGCGCTACGGCTGTGGTGCGAAGGTGATGGTCCAGGCGAACGGCAAGTGCGTCGTGCTCGCGACCCAGGACTACGGTCCCGACGTCTGCGTCGAGACCGCGGCGCACGCGCCGATCCTCGATGTCTCGCCGGCGGCTTCGAAGGTCCTGTTCAACAGCGCGAGCGCGGGCTGGAGCGATCACTTCGCCGTCACCGTCACCCAGGTCTCGGCGTCGACGCCGCTCGGCATCTGCAGCAGCACGCCACCACCGCAGCCGGGCGACACGACGGAGGGCAGTGGCAGCGGCAGTGATACCGGCAGCGGCAGCACGTCGACAGGCATGGGCGCCGCGTGCTCGTCCGCGACGCTCGCGCGCGATGTCGACGACGGTACCTGCGTCCAGGCCGCGACCGATTCGCAGTGGTACGAGTGCAACAACGGCAGCTGGGATGGCATCGCCAGCTCGGCCGCGTGCAGCGGCGAGGTCTACGGCTTCTGCGCGTCTGCAACGCTCGGGACCTCGGTGCCGCCGCGCACGTGCGTGCAGTCGGCGGCGACCGGCACCTGGTATCAGTGCAACGGCACGACGTGGGTCAGCCCGGTTTCGACGTCCACCGAGACCGGCGCACTCGGCGCCTGCTCCTCCTGGCACTCTCTCTGATCGGATCGTGGACGTGCACGATCAGGGTAAAGAGGCCGCGTCCTTGCTGATCGCCGCGAGCGTCTCAGCGCTCAGCTCGTGGTCGTGCATCCACGCGAGCCCGACGACCGCGCGGATCGTCCCCGACGGATCGTGAATCGGCAACGCCACCGCCGCCTTCGCATCCACCGCCTTCGCACCCGGCTTCACCGCGCCGGAGTTGTCTTCCTTCAAGTTGCACGTCTGGATCGGCTTGTCATGTTGCCACGCCAGGCCCGCCATGCCCTTCCCCAGCGGGATCGCCGCGGTCACTTCCTGGACCTTCGGCGGAATGTTATGCGCGCCGGTGATCACGAGCAGATCGCCCTTCACCACGTGGACCGTACCGGCCACCGCTGCGTGACGCGCGAGCAGGCCGCGCAACCAGTCGTTCGTCGCCTCGTCCAACATGCGCGAGAGGATACACTGCCGCGCGATGAGGCACGTGATCGTGTTCCGTTCGAGACTGCGTGACGGCGTCGAGGCCGAGTACGGCGACCACGCCGGCAAGATCTACGACCTCGCGATCGCTCAACCGGGATTTCTGGCCGCGAAGGACTTCACCGCCGACGACGGCGAGCGGCTCGCGTTGATCGAATGGGCCTCGGCCCCGGAGCTCCGCGCGTGGCGCGACCACCTCGACCATCGCGCCGCCCAGGATCGCGGCCGCTCGCACTACTACCAGACCTACTCGCTGCAAATTTGCGGCGAGCTGCACGCATCGCAGTTCACGACCGGTGGCGCACCGATCCGCCGCGGCACCGATACGCGCAAGATCGCCGAGACGTGGCTCGCCGCATTCGAGGCGCGCGACCTCGACGCGCTGCTCGCGCTGTATGGCGACGACGCAACCCACCAGTCGCCGAAGATTCGCGCGCTCCACCCCGACACCGGCGGCAAGCTCGTCGGCAAGGCCGCCATGCGCGCCTGGTGGGCCGATTCGTTCGCGCGGCTGCCATCGCTGCGTTACATCCAGACGTCGATCACCGCGGATCCCGACAGCGTCCTGCTCGAGTACCTCCGCCGCGTCGACGGCGAGCCCGACATGCCGATCGCCGAAGTGTTCGATGTACGCAGTGGTTACATCGTCGCCAGCCGGGTCTTTCACGGCTGAGCTAGTATCTGCGGATGTTCGAGCTCGACGAGCAAACCCAGATGGTGGCCACGATGGTGCGGCAGTGGTGTCAGACCCAGCTCGCGCCGAAGATTCCAGTGCTCGAGACCGGCGCCGAACAGCCGTTCGAGCTGATGAAGAAGATGGCCAAGGCGTTCGGCTTCGACGCGATGCTCGGCGCATCCGTCAAGAAGCGAATCGCCAAGCTTCGTTCGGGCGAAGCCGACGATGGCGATCGCCAGCTCGCGAAGGGTGTCGGTAGCCCGATGATGATGCACGTCGTCGTCAAGGAGCTGTCGCGCGTGTCGCCCGGCTTCGCGATGGGCTTCGGCGTGTCCATGGGCCTCGTCGGCGGCGCGATCGTCGCGAAGGGCACCGCCGATCAGATCGAGCGCTGGGGCCTGCCGCTCGCGACGCTCCAGCAGATCGGTTCGTGGTGCCTGACCGAGCCCTCCGCCGGCAGCGACGCGTTCGGGTCGATGCGGACGACGGCGACCGCCGAAGCGGGCGGCTACGTCCTCAAGGGATCGAAGACGTTCATCACGAACGGCCCGGGCGCCGACGTGTTCCTCGTCTACGCGAAGGTCGGTGACGGCGTATCGACGTTCATCGTCGAGCGCACGATGCCCGGCGTCACCGTCGGCCCGCCGTTCAAGAAGATGGGCATGCGCGACTCGCCGACGAGCGAGGTGTTCTTCGACGACGTCCACCTCGGCCTCGAGCACTTGCTCGGCGGCAAAGAGAAAGGCCGCGCCGGCCGCACCGACACGAAAGACTCGCTCGGCAACGAGCGCTCCGGGATCCCGGCGATGGCGTGGGGCATCATCGAGCGCTGCTACGACGCGAGCCTCGCCTACGTGCGCGAGCGCCAGCAGTTCGGCCGGCCGATCGGCGCGTTCCAGGCGGTGCAGCTCCACATCGCGGACCTCTACTTGAAGCTGCGCACCGTCGAGAGCGTCGTCTATCGCACCGCGTGGATGCAGCAGAAGGGCGTGCGCGACATGCCGTTCATCAACGCGAGCAAGGCGATGTGCGCGCAGTACGCGGTCGACTGCGCGATGAAAGCGATCCAGATCCACGGTGGCTACGGCTACATGGAAGAGCTCGGCCTCGAGAAGCTCGCGCGCGACTCGAAGCTGCTCGAGCTCGGCGCAGGCACGACCGATATCAACCTCCTCGCCGCGGCCCGAGAGCTAATCGGCGTCGAGGCGACCGGGCAATAACGCAGGCGGGTCCGCCGGCGGAGTGCCCGCTCGGCCCGCAATCGTTCACCGCATTCTGCGCGCGTCGAAATTCACGACAGGCGCGGAGATTCCCGACACCGCGGAGCGTCAGCGGCCCCGAAATCGTGACCGCGCGTTCTCGCGATCGTGAGGCGGTGGCCACAGATCTGCTGGTATGGGCCGTGAACTAGGCGCGCTCATGCGTCTCCTCGCCATCACGCTCCTTCTTGCCTCGACCGCCGCCGCGTCTGCCGAACCGCTCGGGGTCACCGCCGATGCTCCTGACCCGGCCTGGTCGGTCGGCGCGCGAATCGGCGGTTATGGGTTTCGCCGCGAGGGCAACACCGCGTTCACGGGTGAGTGGACCGAGTGCCGGATGAACGGCGTCGGCGTGTTCGTCAACCGCGCGGTCCACGGCCCGATCTTCCTCGAGGGCGGCCTCGACACGTACTTCTCGTCGACGGACCGCGAGCCGCAGGACCTCCAGATCGATCGCTCGAGCGCGCTCGTCTCCGCCGCCGCCGGCGTGCGCCTCGACTTCACGTCATGGTTGACCGGCTGGGTCCAGCTCGGCGTCGGCGCGGAGCTGACGAAGCTCTCGGTGCCGTATGGCGACGACGCGATCCGCGCGGACAAGGTCATGCCCGAGGGCTTCTTCGGGGTCGGCGGCGACATCAAGGTCATGCGCGCGGTGCACGTCGGCGCGAGCATGCGCACGCTCGTGATGGGCAACTTCAACTACGACCCGCAGCGTCTCGACATGACCAACCAGATGTGGACCTCGACGCCAACCGCCGATC
The DNA here is from genome assembly GCA_040004535.1 of Deltaproteobacteria bacterium. Lineage (GTDB taxonomy): Bacteria > Myxococcota_A > Polyangia > Haliangiales > Haliangiaceae > JABFXX01. The sequence continues at coordinate 14,402 of JBDUAS010000023.1, read as the reverse complement.
AGGTGTTCGCCGCGACGCCGAGCCTCGCGGCACAGGGTCAGTTCTACATGCGCTACGACATGTAATTCTTCGCGATTTGTGGACAGACCAATTCCCTTGACGGTCCGACGCGTTCGTGGCGATCTCACGCCATGCGGACGGTTGGCCTCGCGTTGCTCCTGTTCTCTGCCGCGTGCGGCAGCAATAGTCCTGACCCGTGCACCGGCGTCACCGGCGCGTGTGTCGGCGTGCCTGAAGGATCGAGTCCGGAAGCGGTGCAGCAAGCGCTGCTCGATGTCCAGGCCGGCGGCACCGTCGCATTCGGCGCCGGCACGTTCGACCTCACGACCGGCCTGTCGCTCGACATCGATGACGTCACGCTTCAGGGCGCCGGCATGGATCGATCGATCCTGTCGTTCGCGCACCAGACCGACGGCGCGCAGGGCCTCTACGTCACCGCGAAGCACGGCTTCACGATGCACGACCTCGCAGTCGAGGACACCAAGGGCGACGGCGTGAAGCTGCTCGGCACCACGAAGGTGCGGATCTCGAAGTCGCGCGTCGAGTGGACCAAGGGCGCGAACGAGACCAACGGCTCGTACGGGCTGTATCCGGTGCAGTGCGCCGACGTGCTGCTCGACGGCAACGTCGTCAAGGGCGCGTCGGACTCCGGCGTGTACGTCGGTCAGAGCGACATGATCGAGGTCAAGAACAACCAGGTCTCGCTCAACGTCGCCGGCATCGAGATCGAGAACTCGACCCACGCCGACGTCCACGACAACACCGCGACGGCGAACACCGGCGGCATCCTCGTGTTCAACCTGCCCGGCCTCCAGGTCGAGAACGGCGCGATCACGCGGGTGTTCGACAACCAGGTGTTCGAGAACAACACCGAGAACTTCGCGCCCGAGGGCAACATCGTCGGGCTCGTGCCGACCGGCACCGGCATCGCGATCCTCGCCGCGCACCAGGTCGAGATCTTCAACAACAACATCCACGATCACAAGTCGATCAACCTCGGCATCATCAGCTACGAGACGACGATGATCGCGATCACCGATCCGAACTACGACCAGTACCCGACGGCGATCTCGATCCACGACAACATGTTCGCGGGCACGAGCGACACGCCGACCGGCCCGCTCGGCGCGCTATTGATCTCCGCGCTCGGCGAGATCCAGACGACGGGGCCGTACATCGTCCCCGACATCGGCTGGGACGGCGTGATGGATCCGGCGCGGCTGGCCGCGAACGGCGGGATGTACGCGGCGACCGATCGCACGTGCATCACGAACAATGGCGACGCCGACTTCATCAACCTCGCATGGCCGCTCGCGGACGCGACGAAGCCGAGCCTCGACGCTTCGCAGGTGGCGTGCACGCTCGCCGCGCTGCCCGCCGTCGTGATCCAGTGAAGCTCGCGCTGCTGCTGTTGCTGCCGGCGCTCGCCGCGTGCGGCGACAACGACGCGTGCACGCTCGACGGCGCGATGTGCGAGAAGCTGTCGTACTACGGCCTGTTCGACGACATCGCGACGCAGCAGCCCGCGGCCGGCGTGACGCCCTACGAGCTCGAGACGCCGCTGTTCTCCGACTACACGACGAAGCACCGGTTCCTCGCGCTGCCGCCCGGCGTCACGGCAACGTGGAGCGATCAGGACGCGTTCGATCTGCCGGTCGGCAGCGTGCTCGTGAAGACGTTCAGCTACCTCGCGGATCGCCGGGACCCGAGCTCGCGCGAGAACAAGCTCGAGACCCGGCTGTTGATCCACGGCAGCGCGGGCTGGCACGGCGCCTCGTACGTCTACGACGGCGAAGGCGACGCGACGCTCGCAGAGGCGGGCACGACGCTACCGTCGACCTGGATCCACGACGATGGCACGTCGCGCTCGAACGACTACATCGTGCCGAACGAGAACCAGTGCAAGAACTGTCACGCCGAGCACGATGACGTGTTGACACCGCTCGGCCCGAAGGCGCGCCACCTCAACCTCGGCGCGCAGCTGCAAGGCCTCGTCGCGCACGGTCAGCTGGTCGGCGCGCCGCCCGCGGACCAGTGGCCGAAAGACCCGAACGCGCTCGATCCGACGACGGGCTCGCTCGATCAGCGCGCGCGCGCGTTCCTCGATATCAACTGCGGCCATTGCCACAACCCGACCGGCCAGGCGCGCACGTCGGGCCTGTATCTCGACGCGTTCGAGACCGACAAGGCGAAGATCGGGTTGTGCAAACCACCTGTGGCGACCGGACGCGGCTCCGGCGGGCTCGCCTTCGACATCGTGCCCGGCAAGCCCGACGCGTCGATCGTGATCTACCGTGTGGCGTCGACGGAGCCGTCGATCAAGATGCCCGAGCTCGGCCGCAACCTCGTGGACGACGAGGGCGTCCAGCTGTTGCGCGACTGGATCGCCGCGATGCCCGGCACGTGTAACTAGCTCAGCGTCAACTCGGAACTTCGACCGGCTGGGTCGGCGGATCCTGCGTGCGGCGCAGTGCGATCTGAAGATCGCCGCCGGTCGCGAACAAGGCACCGACGCCGCGGACGCGCTCGATCTCCTTCGCGAGCAGCGCGGCCGTCTCGACCGAATCTTGCGCATCGTGACCGTGCTGGACCAACAGCAGTGCGACCCGAGCGTTGATCGCCTGCAGGATCGCGTCGTCGAGCTCGATCAGCTGGCGCTCGACGAGGCTCGCGACCAACCTGCGCGCCCACATCCCTTGCGGCGCCTTGTCGGCGAGCGACGACTTCGCCGGCTCGACCGGGGGCGCTCGCCGCGATTCGAGCTCGGCCTCGCGGTCGTAATCGCCGAGTACCAGCAGCTGGCTCGGGATCGTGCCGTCGAGGATCACCGCGTCGCCGAGCTCGCCGTGCTCGGCGAAGTGCATCAGCGCGGGCTTGCCGACGCGCCAGGGCACGAAGTCCGCCCAGCGGACCGCGATCGCGCCCATGTCGTGATCGGTGAGCTCGAACATCTCGGTGCGCGTCGGATCACCGACCGACGTGCCGTAGCCGTGATGCGACGTGATCACGTAGAGCGCGCAATCGAGCCCGTTCAACACGCACACGAGCTGATCGTCTTGCGCGGTCCACAATCGGATCGCGAGCGGCATCTGGTTGCCGACCGCCTGCAAGGTATCGAGCGCGAGCGACAGGTCGCCGAGCGTCCGGATCCGCAGCGCATCGTCGTCGTACTCGCCCCACACGAGTAGCGGCTCGCCGCGCGCGACGCGCTGGTCGGACGCGACGACCTCCGCGTCGACCTCCGACAGATTGCCGGCGGCAATGTCGCGGATCTGCTGCTCGCGCAGCTCGATCGCGAACGGGCCGCCTTCAGCGGCGTAGACGAAGCGGAACACATCGGTGCCCTCGATCCGGCCGCCGCGGCAGTTCTCGGCCTCGATCGCATCCGGACCCGTGAGTGCACCCTCGCCCCAATCCAGCTGCGCGGTGACGTCGCGCATGAACTCGCGAAATGGGTCGGATACGGCGAACGACTCCTTCATCACCACTGCCTTCACATACGCGTCCCCGTGCGGATGTGATCGACGTGATCGCAACACACGCGTGACACCGACGCAAGTCGCGATCACCCGGCTCGCAGATCCGTGAGCCACTTCACGCGTTTCGTGTACGATCAGGATCGTCTTGCGCATCACGATCGGGATGATCGGCGCGATGGCCGTCGCACTCGCGGCCGCGCGCGCCACCGCGCAGCCGGTGACGGAGACGATCGCGCTCGCGGGGTCGGATCCGGTGTTCCAGGCCGCGCTTGGCGAAGCGGTCGCGCCCGCCGGCATGGGCGTGATCCGGGCAGCAGACGTCACGCCACCGTCCCTCGGCGGGCTGTCGACCGCGTCGCGCGACCTCGCAGATCGGTTGCACGCGACGGCGACCGTATGGCTGCTCGAATCGCCACATGGCCTCACGCTCGTCACGTATGACCGCGAGCGCGATGGCCTGCTGATCCGCGAGCTCGCGTTCACACTTCCACTGTCGGCGACGCACGCCGCCGAGGCCGCGCGGATCGCGCGGACGATGTTGCGCGCGCTCCGCACCTCGCCCGACGTCGATCAGCCACCGCCGCGCGTCGAGGAAGCACCGAAGCTTCGCGCCGAGGTCGCCGCACCGACGCAACGCCGGCTCGCGGTCACCGCGCTCGTCGGTGGCCGGTTCGGTGCACCCGACGGCGATCTGGCGGGGCAGCTCGCGGTCGCATGGCGTCCCGACGAGCTCGGCTTCGCGATCAGCGGCGAGCTCGCGCCGAGCGCGGACGTCACGACGTCGGCGTTCACTGGTACGGTCGTCGACGTTGCGGTCGCCGCGGTCGCGCGCTGGCCGTTCGAGCTGATCCCGCGGTTGCGGGTCGCGCCGATCGCCGGGCTCGCGCTTCACACGATCCGGCTGCGCGGGGCGCTGTCGACCGATCAGCCGATCCACGATCGCCAGTTCGATCTCGCCGCGCGGGTGGGCGTCGCCGCGCTGTACCGGGTCGGCCGCGATCTCGATGTCGGCATCGGGCTGACGACGGATATCTTGCTGGATCGCCAAGATTACAAGGCTGCGACCATGCAAGTGCTGATAGTTCCTAGGCTTCAGGCGATGGTCGGGTTACTCGCGAGCTTCCGGGTGCTGTAACCTTTTCGGCGCGTGTCCCCTCTAGATGACGTGGGCCTGTCGATCGTCGAACGTCCGACGCCGGAGGATGAGGCGGAGCTCGTCGCGGCGTGTCTGGCGGGCGACGTCGCGGCGCAGCGCGCGTTGTTCCGCCGCGAGTTCGCCCGGGTCAACGCGACGATCTATCGGATCCTCGGCCCGACCCGCGAGGTCGACGACCTCGTGCAGGAGACATTCATCGCGGTGTTCCGCGGCCTCGCGAAGTTCCGCGGCGAAGCGCGCCTCGCGACGTGGATCGATCGGATCGCCGTGCGGGTCGCGCTCGATCATGTCCGCACGCGCAAACCGACGCCGGTACCGCTCGGAGTCATCGGCGACGAGCTCGCGGATGCGAGCATCCCGGACGCCCAAGCGCACGCACGCGATGGTCTGCGCCGGCTATACGCCGCGCTCTCGCAGCTCTCGCCCGACGCGCGCACCGCGTTCGCGCTGTACGCGATCGACGGGCGCTCGGTCGCAGAAGTCGCGAGGTTGGTCGGCACGACGGTCGTGACGGCGAAGGTACGGATCTGGCGGGCGCGCCGCGAGCTGATGAAGCGCGCGGCCGAGGACCCAGTGTTGAAGGAGCTCCTGTGAAGATCGACGTCGATCCACCTCAGAACGAGACCCGGCGCGACCGGATCGAACGCAACGTGTTCACCCAGCTGGCGCAGATGCGCGTCGTGGACCGCGCGGATGCCGCGGTTCCCGTGCCACCGGCTTCGAATCGGCGAGCGTGGATGTTCGCGGGCCTCGGAGCAGCGGTCGCCGCGGCGGTGATCCTGGTCGTGACGACGAAGGGCCAAGCGGTAGCACCGGTCGCGGAAGATACGATGCCTTCGCGGATCGTCACGCCGGTCGGCGGCGAGTCGCAGTTCACCGTGGGCGACGCAGTGATCCTCGCGGCGAGCGATACGAGCGTCGACGTCAAACGCGCTCCCGACGGTGGGATCACGCTCGTCGTCGCGCGCGGTGCCGTCGATTGCGATGTCGCGCCGCGCAACCATCGCCCGCCGTTTCACGTGATCGCGGGCGATGTCTCGGTCGAGGTGGTCGGCACGCGGTTCACGGTCGCCCGCACGCCATCGCCGCGCGTCGATGTGGTCCGCGGCAAGGTTCGCGTCCGCGCAACGGGTGGCACGTGGCTGTTGTCGGCGGGGGATTCATGGACGCCGCCGGTGTCGGGATCCGGAGTCGAGCAGGTCGTCGCCGAAGCGCCCGCCGCGCCGGCACCTGCGCCCGAGCCGGCGCTAGAGCCGGCGATCGAGATCGATCCGAACACAGCGCCGGCGCGGAATTCGCCTGCGCCTACGCCCATGGTTAGCCCGCACGCGCAGTACCAGCTCGCGCAGAAGCTCGAAGCGACGGATACGGCACGCGCTGCGAGGATGTATCGCGCGGTCGCGTCGTCGAAGGATGCGTGGGCCGCGCCCGCGCTGTTCGGCCTCGCCGAGGTCGAGGCGAAGGCGAACGCGACGCTCGCGCTTGCCGACTGCAACGAGTACCTGCGGCGATTCTCCACGAGCGCGCAGGCCGAGGACGTGTCCTGGCTGCGGATCGAGATTCTGCGTTCGGCGGGCCGGCGTGACGAAGCTCGCGTCGCCGCGGCCGAATATCTGCGACAGTGGCCGCAGGGCAGCTACGCTGGGATCGCCCAGCGTATCGCCTCGCTTCCATGATCCGCGTCGCGCTCCTCGCCATCCTCGTGACAAGCGCCGGTTGCACCGGCGTCATCCAGCTCGAGCCCGATCCGCTCGGCGATCTCGTGCAGCTGGTGATCACGCCCAAGACGAGCGAGCTCCTGATCCGCGACCTGTCGCAGCCGCCCCAGCAGCAGGCATTCCGCGCGATCGGTGTGTTCTCGGACGGCGCGCGCCGCGATGTCACGCAGCAGATCGTGTGGACGGTCGACAACCCGCTGCCCGGCGAGTTCCTCGACCCGGGCGTGTTCACGACCACGAACCAGGCCGCCGGCCAGGTCGGCATCGTCGCGATGGCGGATCAGGTGTGGGCGACCTCCGAGGTCACGGTCCGGATCGACGCGACCATCGTCGACGGCGCCTTCCCGCCGTCGGATCCGACGCTGTTCGACAACGCGAAGCCGGTCATGCTCGGCGACCCGACGCGCAGCCCACAACTGCTCTATCCGAGCGATGGCACGTGGTTCCCGCAGGGCTTGCCGAACACGGTGTTCCAGCTCGCGCGCGGCGATCAGAACGACGCGTTCGAGCTGTCGTTCGACACCGACCTCATGCACCTGGTCGTGATCACCGGCGCGGATCGCTGGGAGACCGGCGCGGTGCAGAACGTGATCGCGCGATCGAACATGGGCGATGTCGTCACCGTCGCGATCGAGGCGGCGTCGTCGGCGGACCCCGGCACGATCTATCAAGGCCCCGACACTCACATGCGGTTCTCGAGTGATTCACCGGATGGCCCGCTGTACTTCTGGTCCGCGGCGACGAACGGGATCATGCGCGGCGCGATCGGCGCGAGCTTCGCGGGCAAGCTCTACCCCGGCGATTCCACCTGCGTCGGCTGCCACACGGTCTCGCGCGATGGCTCGCGGATGGCGATGGGCTGGGGCGGCGAGGCGGTGTCGGCACTGCAGCAGATCGACGTCCAGTCGCTCGCGACGACGATCTCGCAGAGCAAGCTCTACGAGATGGGCTGGGCGACGTACTCGCCGGACGGCACGCTGCTGTTGATCGCGAGCAATGGCGTACTCGTGATGCGCGACGCGACGACGGGCCTGCCGATCAACTCGCCGACGGGAAAGGTCGCACTACCGGTCGGCCACTTCGCGACCCACCCCGAGTGGTCGCCCGACGGCAAGTACGTCGCGATCGCGTACACCGCGACCCAGCCGAGCAACATCGACGTCAAGAGCGCGAGCATCGCGCGGCTCGCGTTCGATCCGATGACGAAGACGTTCGGCGGTCCGGAGATCCTCGTGCCGGCGACGGCGGTCGATAACTACTACTTCCCGAAGTACTCGCCCGACGGCTCGTTCCTCGCGTACGTCCATGCGACCGCGCCGTCGCGCGGTGCAGCGTCGGCGGAGCTCGCACTGATCGGCGCGACGGGCGGCACGACGACTACCCTCGCTGCGGCGAGCCACGAGGTCGCGAGCCTCGTCGGGGTCCCGGGCACGGCGACGCAGATGCCGACGTGGGCGCCGTTTCAAGGCCAGTTCGCGTGGCTCGCGTTCACGTCGGCACGGCCGTACGGCGTCGTGCTGCCGGCGGGTGGGCGAAGTCAGGTGTGGGTGACCGCGATCGACCTCGGGCACGAGGTGCCGGGCGTCGATCCGTCGGCGGCAGGGTTCTGGTTGCCGTGTCAGGATCCGACGGTGGTGAACAACACCCCGATCTGGGCTCCTGCCGCGGTGATGCCGCAGTGATCGCGATCGCTGTGATTCAGGCGTTGCTGTTCGGCGACGTCGAGCCACCTGACTGCGCCAAGCACGCGGACCCGATCGTGTGCTTGATCGACGCGCGCTACGCGAAGGACGATCGCGCGAAGCAGCTCGCCGAAGATCTCTACGCGCACAGCGGGGACCTCGCCGGCGTCGGTGCCGACGAGCAAATGGACGGCGGGTATCGCGGCAAGATCCATCTCGTGCCCGAGCTGCCGATCGGGACGTATCGCCCACACCTCACGCGCGTCGTCGCCGCGACCGATTCGATCGACGCGTTCTTCACGAAGCTGATGGACGGCAAGCAGCCCGCGTATCGCTGGCGCGAGCTCGCGTTTCGGTTCGTGCGTTCCGTCGGCAAGCACACGCCGAGCGCGTACGCGGCGATCCAAGCGTTCGGCGCGAACGACGTGTGGACGATCGAGTACAATGTCGAAGGCTCGCTGCTGACGAGCGAGACCGGCGTGCGCGAGACGCTGTTCCACGAGCTGTTCCACGTCAACGACGAGTCGCACAAGGACTGGTCGCAGCAGACGCTCGCGAAGGACTACGCGGCGATCGTCAAGAAGTGCGGGACGCGTTCGAGCTGCCTCGCGCCTTATGCCCCGAACGACACGAAGGTCCGCGCGACCGGCACGTACTACGCGTTCCAGCCGAACAACGGGAACACCGTCCACGAGTACGCGGCGGAGCTCGCGGTCCGCTACTTCAAGGAGCAATCCGAGATGCTCGCGCACGGCCGGCTGACCCACCGAGCGTTCAAATGCGGGCCGGCCGAGAACGCCCGCGCATGGCAGGCGCTCGTCGGCGAATTCTTTGCCGGTGTGGATCTGGTATCCACCTGCTGAGCGCACTCGCACGCTGCGCGTGAGCGCGCACCTTGCATGAATCCGCAGCCTGAAATCACGGATCTAGCGGCCTAAATTACCGTAATCCCGGGCACATCCCGTGCATTTCCTCGCCCGCACACGTGGCGACTGACCTCGACGACGAGAGCGATCTACCGGTTCTCGAGTACGGCCAGGACATCCTCGTCGTCGATGATAACGATCCGAACCTGATCGCGATCGAGGCGGCGCTCAGTCCACTGGAGCGTCATCTCGTGCTCGCGCGCTCCGGAACCGAAGCGCTGCAGCACCTCCTGCAGCAGGACTTCGCGCTGATCATCCTCGACGTCGCGATGCCCGGCATGGACGGCTTCGAGACCGCGCGCCTCGTACGATCGCGCGCGCGTAACCGGGCGACGCCGATCATCTTCGTCACCGGGCTCGCATGGCAGGACGACGAGATCCTCCACGCGTACACGCTCGGCGCGGTCGATTTCCTCGTCAAGCCGGTCCGCTCGGAGGTCCTACGCGCGAAGGCCGGCGTGTTCATCCAGCTCCAGGACCGCACGCGCGAGCTGCACGAAAAGGGCGAGGAGCTCCGCAAGGCGCAGATCCGCGCGCACGAGCGCGAGCTCGCCATGCAGCGCGAGCGCTTCGAGTCCGAAGTGCTCGAGCACAAGAACCGGCAGCTCGCCGAAGGCGATCGCCGCAAGGACGAGTTCCTCGCGATCCTCGCGCACGAGCTGCGCAACCCGCTCCAGCCGCTCCAGACCGCGGTCGAGCTCCTCGCGGTCGAGGAGAACAAGCCGGTGCCGCCGCGCGTGCGCTCGATCATCGAGCGTCAGGTCCAGAGCATCGGTCGACTCGTCGATGACTTGCTCGACGTCGCCCGGTTCCAGACCGGCAAGCTCGACCTGCGTCGCGAGCCCGTCGATCTCGGAACCCTCGTCGAGCAAGCGGTCTCCGATGCGCGACCGGCGGCGATGGCACGCAAGCACGACGTCAGTGTCATCGGCCGCGGCCCGTCGCCGACGGTGTTCGGCGATCCGGTGCGCCTCATCCAGGTGATGAGCAATTTGCTTTCGAACGCGATCAAGTACACCGACGCCGGCGGGCGGATCGCCGTGGAGTGGGGAACGAATGAAGGCTGCGCGTTCATTCGCGTGATCGACAACGGCCGCGGCATCCCCGCCGATCTGCTGCCGAGAATCTTCGACATGTTCGTACAGGAGCGCGTGACCGGAAGCGGTGCGGGAGGCCTCGGCCTCGGCCTCGGTCTCGCGAAGCGGCTCGTCGAGCTGCATGGAGGACGTATGAATGCGAGCAGTGATGGCCCGAGCACGGGCGCTACGTTTGAGGTCAACCTGCCGGTCGCCGACCACGCGACGTTGCAGGGCTATCGGCCGACGAGCGACGAGACCGCACCAGTGCCGCGCGCGTTGCGCGCGGTCGTCGTCGACGATGCAGCCGATCTGCGCGAGCTGGTCTCCGATCTCCTGCGCATGAAAGGTCACGAGGTCACCGCAGTCGAGGACGGCGCGTCCGCCGTGCGCGTGATCCGCGAGATGCTGCCGGACGTGGCGCTGATCGACATCGGGCTACCCGAGATGGACGGCTACGAGGTCGCGCGCACGCTGCGCAAAGAGCTGCCGAACAAGAAGCTGCGGCTCATCGCGATGACTGGCTACGGTCAGGCGGCCGACAAGGCCGCCGCGACCGCCGCCGGGTTCGACGCTCACATCGTCAAGCCCGCGAGCGCCGACAAGATCCTGCGCGCCATCTACGGCGACACGGACACGCCATGACCGAGACGATCCGGCCCGAGAAGGGTCGCCCCGAGAAGGGCAGGCCCGAGAAGGGCAGGCCCGAGAAGGGCAGGCCCGAGAAGGGCAGGCCCGAGAACGGTCGCCCCGAGAACGGCAAACGGCGTAGCCCGCTCGAACAACCCTCGCCGGTCGCCGACCCTCTCCACCACGCAGAAATCCTCGCCGCGCTTCGATCCTTCAAGCGCGGCGATTTTTCTGTGCGGTTGCGCGACGACATGACCGGCACCGACGGTCAGATCGCGGAGACGTTCAACGAGCTCGTCGCGATGGTCGCGTCGATCGAGACCGAAGCGCGCGACGTCTGCATCGCCGTCGGCAAGGAAGGCATCGCGAACCGCCGGATGCGCCGTGTCGGCACGACGGGCGCGTGGAGCGACTACATCGGCTCGGTCAACGACGTGATCGACGGCCTGTCGGGCCACACGAACGAGATCGCTCGCGTCGTCAGCGCCGTCGCGAAGGGTGATCTCGATCAGACGATGGACGACAACTCGAACGGCCCGCGCCGCGGCGAGTACGCGCGCCACGCAAAGATCGTCAACGGCATGGTCGCTCGGCTCTCCCAGTTCGGCTCGGAGGTCACGCGCGTCGCGCTCGAGGTCGGCGCCGAAGGCAAGCTCGGTGCGCAGGCGCGAGTTCAGGGCGTCAGCGGCGTGTGGAAGGATCTGACCGACTCGGTGAACCTCATGGCGTCGAACCTGACGTCGCAGGTCCGCGAGATCGCGCGCGTGACGACGGCGGTCGCCCAGGGCGACCTGACCAAGATGGTCACGATCGACGTCAAGGGCGAGATCAACGAGCTCAAGAACACGATCAACACGATGGTCGAGCAGCTCCGCGCGTTCGCGAACGAAGTGACGCGCGTAGCTCGCGAAGTCGGTACCGAAGGCCGCCTCGGCGGTCAGGCGACGGTGCGCGGCGTGTCGGGTGTGTGGCGCGAGCTGACCGAGTCGGTCAACTCGATGGCGAACAACCTGACGTTCCAGGTCCGCAACATCGCCGAGGTGACGAGCTCCGTCGCCGCGGGTGACCTCGGCAAGAAGATCACGGTCGAGGCCAAGGGCGAGATCCTGTCGCTCAAGAACACGATCAACGTCATGGTCGATCAGCTCTCGGCGTTCGCGTCGGAGGTCACGCGCGTCTCGCGCGAGGTCGGCACCGAGGGCGTGCTCGGTGGTCAGGCCGAAGTCGCGGACGTGTCGGGTGTGTGGCGCGAGCTGACCCAGAACGTCAACGGCATGGCGTCGAACCTGACGTCGCAGGTCCGCCAGATCGCGGATGTCGTCACGGCGATCGCCGGCGGTGACCTCGGCAAGAAGATCACGGTCGAGGCGAAGGGCGAGATCCTCGCGCTGAAGAACACGATCAACTCGACCGTCGACAAGCTGAACCGGTTCTCCGCAGAGGTCACGCGCGTCGCGCGCCTCGTCGGCACCGAAGGCACGCTCGGCGTCACCGCCGACGTCAAGGACGTCAGCGGCGTCTGGAAGGAGCTGACCGATAACGTCAACCAGATGGCGCGTAACCTGACGAACCAGGTCCGCGATATCGCCGAGGTGACGACCGCGGTCGCGAATGGAGAGCTCGGCCGCAAGATCACGGTCGAGGCGCGTGGCGAGCTCGTCACGCTGAAGAACACGATCAACACGATGGTCGATCAGCTGAACGCATTCGCGTCGGAGGTCACCCGCGTCGCACGCGAGGTCGGCACCGAGGGCGTGCTCGGCGGCCAGGCCCAGGTCCGCGACGTCAGCGGCATCTGGAAGGAGCTGACCGACAACGTCAACTCGATGGCGTCGAACCTGACCGAGCAGGTCCGCAACATCGCGAAGGTCGCGACCGCGATCGCGAACGGCGACCTCCAGCAGAAGATCGTCGTCGAGGCACGCGGCGAGATCCTCGAGCTCAAGGACACCATCAACACGATGGTCGATCAGCTGCGCGGGTTCTCCGACCAGGTCACGCGCGTCGCGCGCGAGGTCGGTACCGAGGGCAAGCTCGGCGGCCAGGCCTCCGTGGTCGGCGTGCGCGGCACGTGGAAGGAGCTGACCGATAACGTCAACCAGATGGCGTCGAACCTGACGAACCAGGTTCGCGACATCTCGGCGGTCGCCACCGCGATCGCGCGCGGCGATATGACGCGCAAGATCTCCGTCGAGGTTCGCGGCGAGCTGCTCGATCTCAAGAACGTGATCAATACGATGGTCGATACGCTGTCGTCGTTCGCCGACGAGGTCACCCGCGTCGCGCGTGACGTCGGTGTCGAGGGCAAGCTCGGTGGCCAGGCCGCTGTGCGCGGCGTCGCCGGTACGTGGAAAGAGCTGACCGACAACGTCAATCAGATGGCGTCGAACCTCACGAACCAGGTCCGCGACATCGCCGACGTGACCACCGCCGTGGCGAACGGCGACCTGACCCGGAAGATCACCGTCGAGGTCCGCGGCGAGCTGCTCCAGCTCAAGAACACCGTCAACACGATGGTCGATCAGCTCAACTCGTTCGCGAGCGAGGTCACGCGCGTCGCGCGTGAAGTCGGATTGGAAGGCGTGCTCGGCGGCCAGGCCGAGGTCCGCGGCGTGTCGGGGACGTGGCGCGAGCTCACCGATAACGTCAACGTCATGGCGCGCAACCTGACCGAGCAGGTCCGCGGCATCGCGACCGTCGTCACCGCGGTCGCGAACGGCGATCTCGATCGCGAATTGAACCTGGCGGCGCGCGGCGAGATCGCGACGCTCGTCGACACGATCAACAACATGACCGACACGCTGTCGACGTTCGCGGCCCAGGTGTCGGGTGTTGCTCGCGACGTCGGTGTCAACGGCGAGCTCGGCGGTCAGGCCGACGTGCCTGGTGCCGCCGGTGTGTGGCGCGACCTCACGAACAACGTCAACGAGCTCGCAGGTAACCTCACGAACCAGGTCCGCGCGATCAGCGATGTCGCGACGGCGGTGACCCAAGGTGACCTGACCCGGTCGATCACGGTCGAGGCGCGCGGCGAGATCGCGCAGCTCAAGGACACCGTCAACCAGATGATCCGCACGCTCGCGGAGACCACCAAGGTCAACCAGGAGCAGGACTGGTTGAAGACGAACGTCGCGCGGTTCACGCGCATGTTGCAGGGCCAGCGCGACTTGCTCACGGTCGCACGCCAGATCCTGAACGAGCTCGCGCCACTCGTGAACGCGCACCACGGTGCGTTCTTCATGGCGGACTACGAAGGCGACCGTCAGGTCCTGAAGCTGTTCGCGGCGTACGCGTATCAGGATCAGAACACGGTCGCGACGACGTGGCAGTTCGGCCAAGGCCTCGTCGGTCAGGCCGCGCTCGAGGGCAAGCGGATCGTGATGGCGAAGGTGCCGAACGATTACGTGCGGATCACGTCCGCACTCGGTACCGGTACGCCGCATTCGATCGTCGTCGTGCCGATCTTGTTCGAAGGCGAAGTGAAGGGCGTGATCGAGCTGGCGTCGTTCGAGCCGTTCAGCGGGATCCAGCTCGCGTTCCTCGACCAGATGCTCGAGTCGCTCGGCATCGTGATCGCGACGATCGAGGCGACGATGCGCACCGACGAGCTGCTGCGCCAGTCGCAGTCGCTCACCGAGGAGCTCCGCAACCAGCAGAACGAGCTGCAGCAGACCAACGAAGAGCTCGAGGAGAAGGCGCACCAGCTGACCGAGCAGAAGGGCGAGGTCGAGAAGA
>JBDUAS010000137.1:0-18115 GCA_040004535.1 Deltaproteobacteria bacterium | reverse complement strand
GTGTTCGATATCGAGGCCGCGTTCATGTACCCGTGGGCGGTCCTCTACAACAACCTCTCGCACACGATGGGCCCGACCGGCCCGATGATCAGCGTGTTCGGCTTCGCCGAGATGCTGCTGTTCGTCGCGATCCTCGTGGTCGCCCTCGCGTACGTCTGGAGAAAGAAGGCGATCGGATGGGAGTAGAGCTCACCACCACCCGCCTCGAAGATGCCGCGAAGTGGGCCAAGCAAGGCAAGCTCGCGCGCATCCCCGATTGGGGGCGCAAGTTCTCGCTGTTCACGTACCCGTTCGTCACCGCGTGCTGCGGCATGGAGTTCATGTCGGTCGCGGCGCCGAAGTACGACATCGCTCGCTTCGGCGCGGAGTTCCCGCGGTTCTCGCCACGCCAGAGTGACCTCCTGATGATCGTCGGCACGATCACCGAGAAGCAGGGTCCGGCGTTGAAGCGCGTGTACGACCAGATGGCCGAGCCCAAATGGGTGATCGCGTTCGGCGTGTGCGCGTCGACCGGCGGGTTCTATCAGAACTACCACGCGATGCCGGGCGCCGATCAGGTCATCCCCGTCGACGTCTACATCCCGGGCTGCCCGCCGCGGCCCGAGCAGGTGCTCGACGCGCTGATGATGCTGATGGATCGGATCCAGGACGGTCGCGGTCACAGCCAGCTTCGCCTGAAGCGCGAATCGATCATCGCGAAGCAGACCGAAGCCGAGGAGTAGCCATGTCGAAACAGGTTCTCGATGCGTTGACCGCGGCGCTCCCCGGCGCCGTCGTGCGCACTGCCTCTCCTCACGGCGACGAGACCGCGTGGATCAAGCGCGACGAGCTCGTCAAGGTCGCGCTGTGGTTGCGCGACGATCCGAAGATGCTGTTCGACGCGCCCGTGTTCTGCACGTGCATCGACTGGCTCGACTGGAAGCCTGTCGGTCGCCCGGTCGCCGAGTACTGGGACGAGAGCAAGCCGCGCTACACGGTCGCGTATCAGCTGCGCTCGTCGGTCCACAAGCACCGGATCCGGCTCGAGATCGAAGTGCCCGAGGGCGATCCGCGCTGCCCGTCGCTCGCGGATCTCTGGCCGGCGTTCAACTGGCAGGAGCGCGAGACGTTTGACATGTACGGGATCCGCTTCGATGGCCATCCCGATCTGCGCCGGATCTATCTGTACGAAGAGTTTGTCGGCTATCCGTTGCGCAAGGACTACCCGAAAGAGAAGCGGCAGCCGCTCGTGCGCCGCGACGACCTCCCGATCAATCCGATCAAGGGCCCGCACGCCGGGGAGCACAAGTAATGGCGCCGATCACGGATGGCCAGACCCTCAAGCAGCTGGTGCTGGGTCGTAAAGACGTCCAGGACTTCTCGGATACCGAGCAGGATCTCCCGCCGGATCTCATGACCGTCAACATGGGCCCGTCGCATCCCGCGATGCACGGCACCGTGCGCATCGTGCTCACCGTCGACGGCGAGCGCATCGTCAAGGGCGATGTCCAGCCGGGCTATCTGCATCGCTGCTTCGAGAAGGAATCCGAGTACGCGACGTACACGCAGGTGTTCCCGTACACGGACCGCCTCAACTACGTGTCGCCGATGATCAACAACGTCGGCTGGGCGATGGTCGTCGAGAAGCTGATGGGCCTGACCGGCAAGCTGCCGCCCCGGGCCGAGTACGTGCGCGTGATCGTCAGCGAGATGTCGCGGATGACCGACCACCTGACGTGCGTCGGCGCGTCGGCGATGGAGCTCGGCGCGTTCACGCCGTTCCTCTACCTCCTGAAGGCTCGCGAGTGGCTGTACGAGCTGCTCGAGCAGGTCTCGGGCGCGCGGCTCACCCATAGCTACGTCCGCGTCGGCGGCGTGTCGAAGGATCTACCGGAGGGCTTCGCCGCGGAGCTGACGCGCTGCCTCGATCGGACCGCCTCGGTGATGGTCGAGTGCGAGACCCTCCTCAACAACAACAAGATCTTTCGCGATCGGATGGCCGGCATCGGCTGTCTGTCCAAGGAAGACGCGATCCGCACCGGCTGCGTCGGGCCGATCGCGCGTGCGGCAGGCGTCGACTACGACGTGCGCCGCGACTACCCGTACTCGATCTACCCCGAGCTCGAGTTCGACGTTCCACTCGGCACGACCGGCGACTGCTACGACCGTTACCTGGTCCGTCTCGAAGAGCTCAAGCAGTGCATCCGGATGCTCCGGCAGTGCCTCGTGCAGATTCCGGGCGGCCCGGTGATGTCGGACGATCACCGCGTCGCGCTTCCCGCGAAGCAGGCGACGTACAACACGATCGAATCGATGATCCGGCACTTCAAGCACATCATGGATGGTGTGCGCGTGCCGGCCGGCGAGACCTACGCGTTCGTCGAAGGCGGTAACGGAGAGCTCGGCTTCTTCGTCGTCTCCGACGGCACCGGCCGCCCGTACAAGGCGTACTGCCGGTCGCCATCGTTCGTGCATCTCTCGACCGCGGAGATGCTGTTCAAGGATCACTTCATCGCTGACATCGTGCCGATCTTCGGCATGATCAACATGATCGGCGGAGAGTGCGACAAGTGAGCGAGCAAGTAACTCTTACGATCGACGGCCAGAGCATCACCGTACCGAAGGGCACGAACGTGCTCGAAGCAGCGAAGCTGCTCGGCAACGACATCTCGGCGTTCTGCTATCACCCCGGGCTTCCGATCGTCGCGCAGTGCCGCCAGTGCCTCGTGTCGGTCGAGAAGAATCCGAAGCTCCAGCCGAGCTGCCAGCAGGTCGTCGCCGAGGGCATGGTCGTTCACACGACCGATACCCAGTCGACGCTCGCGCGCAAGCAGCAGCTCGAGTTCACGCTCGTCAACCATCCGATCGATTGCCCGATCTGCGACAAGGCGGGCGAGTGCACGCTGCAGAAGCTGTACTTCGATCACGACAACGCCGACTCGCGCGTCGACGTGACCAAGGTCCACAAGGCGAAGGTCGTCGACCTCGGCCCGCACATCGTGCTCGATCAAGAGCGCTGCATCCTGTGCTCGCGCTGCATCCGGACCTGCGACGTCGTCGCCGGCCAGCACCAGCTCGAGTTCGCGAACCGCGGTGACCACGAGATCCTGACGACCGCGCCGGGCGAGCAGCTCGACAACCCGTACTCGCTCAACACCGTCGATGTCTGTCCGGTCGGTGCGCTGACCGCGAAGGACTTCCGGTTCACGATGCGCGCGTGGGAGCTCGAGGCGACGCCGAGCGTGTGCAACGGCTGCGCGACCGGCTGCAACATCGAGATCCAGCACAAGAACGAGCGCGCGTGGCGCCTCGTGCCGCGCCTCAACGCCGAGGTCAACCAGTACTGGATGTGCGACGAGGGTCGCTTCACCTATCACGGCCTCCGCGAAGAGCGCCTCGCGTCGGCGATCGTCGAAGGTCTGCCGGCGAGCTGGGACAGGGCGGTCCAGGCCGCGGCGAAGCGGCTCGGCGTGTTCCTCAAGGATGCGTCGCAGGTGGGCGTCGTCCTTTCGGCACTCTGCTCGAACGAGGACAACTACGCGCTCGCGAAGCTCGCGAAGGCGTGGGGCGTGGGTCACGTCTACATCGCCGGCAAGCCGCCGGTTCCGGCACGCGCCGATGGCAGGCTGCGCGTCGCCGACGTCAACCCGAACACGGCGGGCGTCAAGGCGATCTGCGAAGCGCTCGGCTTCACCGCGATCCCGACGTACGAGCTCGATCGCGGATTGCCCGAGAACCTGCGCGCGCTCGTCATGCTCGGCGACGTCGTCCCGGGTCTCGATGCGGCCAAGCTCAAGGAGCTCGAGGTCATCTCGCTGTCCGCGCACGAGCGTGGCCCGGTACCGAACGCGCGCGTCGCGCTGCCGATCGCGGCGTGGGCGGAGACCGGCGCGACGACGACGAATATCAAAGGACGCGTCCAGCGCATGCACGCGGCGTTCGCGCCTCCCGGTGCGGCGCTTGCCGGCTGGGATGCGGTCGTGCGCCTCGCGGCCGCGACCGGCCAGAAGCTCGCGTGGAGCCACGCGCGCGACGTGTTCAAGGACATGACCCAGGCGGTGCCGGCGTGGAAGGAGCTCACGTGGCAACGCGACGTGCGCCCGCTCGCGTTGCGCTTCGCGGGGAGCCGCGGCTGATGCGCAAGATCGTCGTTCTCCTTGCTCTGTTCGCGGTCGCATGTAGCCGCGGCGACGCCGGATCCGTCAAGGCCGTCGATTGCGGCCCCGGCGGCGACAAGCTGCCAGCGCTCAACGTCGGCGACCTCACGTTCGGCCGTCCATCCGTCGTCGTCCATCGCGGCGACCTCGTCAAGATCACGACCGGCGACACCGCGGTGCAGCCGGGCCACCGCGAGGCAGACCGCACGGTCATCGCGCCTGCGCTTGCCGTGGCGTCCGGAATCAAGTGCTTCAAGTTCGACGCGAACGGCGAGTACGGCGTCCACACCACCTACGATGACGCGACCGTCTACGTGCGGTCGTCGATCAGCGAGACGATCTTCGGCATCCTCGACTTCGCCGCGATCAAGTGGGTGTTCTTGATCCTCGTCCTCGTGATGCCACTCGCGTCGTTGCTGACGTGGGCCGAGCGCCGCCAGAGCGCGATGATGCAGGACCGGCTCGGTCCGAACCGCGCGAACATCGGACCGATCAAGCTGAAGGGCATCCTTCACTTCGTCGCCGACGCCTTGAAGATGATCTTCAAGGAGGACTTCATCCCGGCGAACGTCCACAAGGGACTGTTCGCACTCGCGCCGCTGATCGCGATCGCCCCCGTGCTGATCGCGTTCTGCATCATCCCGTTCGGGCCGACGGTATATCCGCACCTCGTCACGCAGGTGATGCCGACGACACCGGATCAAGCGCAGCTCGCGGACTCGATCCGCATGCAGATCTTCTCGAGCGACTTCGGGTTGATCTTCTACTTCGCGGTGCTCACGCTCGCGAACTACGGCGGCACGATCGCCGGCTGGGCTTCGTACAACAAGTGGGCGCTACTCGGCGGCCTCCGTAGCTCGTCGCAGATGATGTCGTACGAGGTCTCGATGGGCCTGTCGCTCGTCGGTGCATTCCTGATCTGCGGCACGCTCGAGCCCGGCTTGATCGTCGCGAACGGTGCGAGCGCGACGATGTCGGCCGCGAACCCGCTCAACTGGTTGTGGCTGTGGCAGCCGGTCGGCCTCGTGTTGTTCTTCACCGCGGCGATCGCGGAGACCAAGCGCGCGCCGTTCGACATCCCGGAAGGCGAGCCCGAGATCATCGGTTACTTCGTCGAGTACTCCGGCATGCGCTGGGGCATCTTCTTCCTCGCCGAGTTCATCGAGGTCGTGTTCATCGCGGCCGTCGTGACGAGCGTGTTCTTCGGCGGCTGGCAGGTCCCGTTCCTCGAGGCCGATGGCTTCCACGCGTTCGGCTCGTTCGCGCCGATTCCACATGGCATCGTCGCGCTGCTCCAGTTCGCCGCGTTCGGCCTCAAGGTCGTGCTGCTGTGCTGGTTCCAGCTCATGGTCCGCTGGACGCTGCCGCGGTTCCGCGCGGATCAGCTGATGAACCTCGGCTGGAAGATCCTGCTGCCGACGGCGCTCGGATGGATCATGTTCACCGCGCTGATCAAACTGATCTTCATGGCCTAAGGAGCCGTCATGTCCGCAGCCCACGAACCTGTCGAAGAGACCACCGGCCCGAAGATCGTCGCGGAGCACACGAGCTCCGCAGGCAAGGTCGTGCGCTCGGTCCAGGTCATGCGTCCGACCGAGCAGGACACCACGTTCCTCGCCGCAAGCGCGAAGGGCTTCGGCGTCACGCTCAAGCACTTTGCGAAAAACTTGTTCTTGCCGCTCCGCAAGAAGGCCGCGCGCGCGCAGCCGGGAGCGCCGGGCGATCTGTCCTGGATCAACGAGATCGAGACCGTTCAATATCCGGAAGAAAAGGTCACGTATCCGGAGCGCTTCCGCGGCCTGCATCGCCTGATGCTTCGCGAGGATGGCGCCGTGCGTTGCGTCGCGTGCATGTGTTGCCCGACCGTGTGCCCGGCGCACTGCATCACGATCATTCCGGAAGAATCTGACTCGAACGGGATCGAGAAGCGCCCCGCCGTGTTCGAGATCGACGAGCTCCGCTGTGTGGTGTGTGGCCTTTGTGTCGAGGCGTGCCCGTGCGACGCGATCCGGATGGACACCGGGATACACGCTGGTCCCGTCGAAGATCGCGGCGATGCGATCGAGACGAAAGAATCGATGCTGAAGCGCGGAATCAAGTCAATCGCAAAGCAGGGCGGCGAAGGTCCGAACTGGCGCCAAGAAAAGTAACGAGCGAAGTAGCGCGGATTTACTGCGCGCTTCGAGCAAAGTGATCGCGTGTGATTTTTTCCCGTTGACGGATTCGATCGCAATCTCTAGCTTAGGAATCGAGCACGGGCTGTTCGATGCGAGACCCGGGGCGAATCAATCTCCTATATTTCTATCCAGGGATCTGCCTCTGATTCGGGAGTGCACGCCCGCTCGTCGGGAAGCCCGATGAATTACCGCGGAGCCCACCTACTGAATCGTAGGGGATAGATACGTCCCACGGTCGAACGGTCGTGCTCATTATGGGCCGGAGCAGCGAAAGCTGTTCCGGCCCTTCGTCTTTGCAGCGCGTGCGCTTGACCGGCGCGGGGGTAGCCTTACACGAACAGCATGCAGCGCATCCTGGTCATCGCTCTCGTCGTCGCGATAGCAGGCTGCCACGAGCAAGCGGGCGATCCTTCTCCATCGTTCGCTCCCACGCGGCCGCTCGTCACCGACGCTCTGCCCTATCAGGTCGCGCGCGCGGACGTGCGCGCCTGGCACCTCGAGAACGGCTGGTGCATTCGTCGCCAGTGGCCGACGACGGACGAGTTCGTCGTGTGCGAGGCGATCCATCCGTACATGAATCTCCGCACGCCACCGATGTACGCGATGGCGAAGTACGACGCGAACGGTAAGTCGATCGCGTACGCGACGTTCACACCGGTGCCGTGCCGGATGAACGGGCAATGCGATCGGATCTACGGCCGCACGGTGTACGCGTCAGAGCACGAGTTCGTCGATCACTTCAACGGCCTCTACGATCACCTCGCGGACCGCGGCCGTGCGGAAGCACCGCAGATCGTCGGCTTACCGTCGATGCAACAGCGGATGTGGAGCGCGCTCGCAGGTGAGCTCGATCGCAGGTTCGGTCAACCGACCTGGCTGGAGCCGCACGACTACGGCGCGACCTGGTCGACACCGACGTCGACGATCGGCTTGTTCGTCGGCGGAGGCGGCGCGTGGATCATCGAGACCCACGAGCTGCGGACTACGGGGTTAGCTTCGCGCTCGGGCTGACAGTGCCACTGATCTGCGACGACGGCGTCTTGATCAAGATTCGACCGACGCCACCGCCCCCACCGCCGCCGTTGCCATCGCCCTGCGTGTAATCGCCGCCGGCCGTCGCCGCGGTCGAACCGAACGCACCATTACCACCGGCGGCGCTATACGTGCCCTGCGCGGTGCCGCCGTTCGCGACGCTCGCTCCATGCGCGCCGTCGTCGCCGGGATTGCCGTGTGCACCGGGTCCGTTCGCGTTGCCCGTGTTTCCGATCCCAGCGCCACCACCGCCCGCGCCACCGTTCGCAGCGACGACACCGCTCACCGTGACGCTGCCGGCTTGCAGCACGATCGCGCCGCCCGCGCCGCCGCCGCCGCCCGCGCCCCAGTTGGTGTTGTTCGAGCTGCAGTTCGTGCCGCCATCGCCGCCACCTCCGCCGGCGTAGACGCCGCCGGCGATCGTGACCATCAAGGGCGTGCTCAGCTGGACGGCTCCACCACCCGCGCCACCGCCGCCGCCGCTCTGCGATCCGCACGTCAGCTGGTCGGCGTTGCCGCCGCCGGCACCGCCTTTGAGGTTCACGATCATGTCGGTGCCTTGCACCGGACCACCGGCGCCACCGGCGACGTTCGGGTTGTTCACCCCGTTCGTCGAGTTGCCGCCCTTCATGCCGCCCGTACCGAACCCCGCGCCGCCGCCGCCGGAGTCGTAGTAGGTCTGCTGGTTGAGCCCGACGCTGCCGGCGCCCGGACCGGCTTGCGCGGTAGCGCCCGACGCTCCGGCCCGCGCGTGACTGGCGCTCGCATCGAGTGTGCCGAGCACCGTGATGTTGTCGCCGCCGACGACGACGAGCGCGCGGCTGCCGAGGACCGTGACCTGCGAGCTCGCAGCGATCGTCATCGCACGGACGTGCAGCACCGCGAGCTCGGGACCATTCGACTGTGGCCAGTGATCGAACGTGACGCCGCCCGGCAACGTGAACCCGACGGTGAGCGCATCGGTGTCGATCGTCACCGTGCCGGTGAACATCAAGTCGCCCGTGCCCGCGCTCTGCCCACCCGGCGGTACGTGCAGCGGAACAAACCCGACGTTCGAGCCCGAGCCCGAGCCCGAGCCCGAGCCCGATCCGTCGGATCCCGATCCGTCGGAACCCGATCCGGATCCCATCCCGACATCACCCATCGCGCCGCCGTCACCACCATTACCGTTGTTCGCGGGTGAGAACCCGCAGCTCGCACAGAACAACACTACGAGGCCAGGGCGCACCACCGGATCATACGCAGCCAGCGCGCCCGGCGCGATGTCGGACGATCACACACCCGCGAGCCCCCGAAGCGCGAGGACATCCATCGTCAGCGCGACGCTGATATGGATCAGCACGCCACCCCAGATCGACCGCGTACGCAGCGCGAGCGTCCCGAGGATCAAGCCGGCGCCGATCGCACCGAGCGTCTCGGGTAGCGGCTTGCCGTAGTGGATCATGCAGTACGGCACGATCATCACGAACACCGCGTTCGCCCCCATCACCTTGCGCAGGCCCTGCAGGATGAACCCGCGGAAGAAGAACTCGAGCGCGACGAACTGCGCCGAGTACAGGCCTTCCCACGTCCACAGATCGACGCGCGAGCGATTCGCGAGTCGATAGAACGGATACGTGTGACGAAACGCGTCCGTCGTCGACGCGTAGAGCACCGCGGGCAATACGAGCGCGAAGAGAAAGACATAGATCCAGAGATGCCGGAAGAACCCGTCGAACCGGATGTGGACGTCGCGCAGGCGATAACCCGGCCACGCGAGGATCAACATCACCGGCATCACGACGTAACCGAGCACGCGCCAACCCGACCACCACGCGAAGCCCGCGAGCTCGTGGTAGTAGCGCATCGGGCTCTGGATGCCCCACGAGCCCGGCCAGTTGATCGAACCGATCTTGTAGTGCTGCCACGCTGCGACCGGGAACAGGTGCTCGAAGTACGAGCGATCGCCGATGTACTCCTGCAACGTCAGCGACACCGCGACGAGCACCATGATCGCGAGCACGCGC
Source organism: Deltaproteobacteria bacterium (assembly GCA_040004535.1). GTDB lineage: Bacteria > Myxococcota_A > Polyangia > Haliangiales > Haliangiaceae > JABFXX01. The sequence goes on along the minus strand of JBDUAS010000137.1, from coordinate 8,764 downwards.
CACGAGAACGTGCCGGTCTCGCTCGGCGTTCGCACGGTCTCGGCGTCGATCTTCGGCCACTGGCCTAACGTGACGTCCCATAACCAGCTCCTGAACGGGCGCGAGCGAAACACGAGGAACAGATCGAGCGCGAGGACGCACGCCATCGCGATGTGCGAGCGCGTCTTCGTCAGCTCGTCGAGCTTCGAGATCCAGAAGAGGATCGCCGCGCCGATCCAGACGGCGGCGAGGATCCGCGCGAGATAGCGGATCGGCGCACGCGCGCCGTCGTCGATCACTTGCGCGCGCCGATCCAGTCTGCGGCGCGGCGCAGGCGGCGACGTGTGATCTCTTTGCCGAGGACGACCATCGTCTCCCACAGCGGCGGCGACGCCTTGCGGCCGGTCGTCGCGAGCCGCAGCAACGGATAGCCCTGCTTGAGCGTCCACTTCTGAGCGTCGAGCCACTTCGCGCCGACGTCCTCGAGCATCTCCTTCGTCCAGCCGTCGCGCGTCTCGAACGCCTCGACGAATGCGAGGATCGCCTTCTTGAGATCGATGTTCGACGCGCCCTCGACCTTGAATTGATCCGCGACCGGCGTGAGATCGAGATCGCCCGAGAAGAAGAACTCGGTCAACGGGATCACGTCGTCGAGCTTCTTCATGCGATTGCGCACGAGCGGCACGAGCTGCTTGAAGTAGTCGCGGTTCAACCGCCAGCCGATCAGCTCGTCGGCGAGCTCGTCATCGGAGAGCTTGTGGACGTACTGCTCGTTGAAGTGCGCGAGCTTCGCGAGATCGAAAACGGGTCCACCGAGCGACACGCGGTCCCACGAGAACACCTCGATCATCTCGGTGAGCGAGAACAGCTCGCGGTCGTTGCCGAACGACCAGCCCATCGTCGCGAGGAAGTTGAGCAGCGCCTGCGGCAGGTAGCCCGAGTCCCGGTAATAGAAGATCGAGACCGGGTTCTTGCGCTTCGAGATCTTCGTCTTGTCCTTGTCCGCATTCCTCAGCAGCGGCATGTGGAAGAATTTTGGCGGCGTCCAGCCGAACGCGCGATACGTCAGCACGTGCTTCGGTGTCGAGGACATCCACTCCTCGGCGCGGATCACGTGGCTGATCTCCATCAGGTGATCGTCGATCACGTTCGCGAGGTGATACGTCGGCAAGCCATCCGACTTGAGCAGCACCTGATCGTCGATGTCGCGGACGTCACGCGATTGCTCGCCGTCGCGCAGCTCGTCTTTCCAGGTGACCGTGCCCTCGAGCGGAACCGCGAGGCGCACGACGAACGACTCGCCATTGGCCGCCCGCGCGTCGGCCTCCGCCGCCGGAATGCGCCGGCACAACCGGTCGTACCCGGTCTTCTTGTCCAGCTCTTGCTGGACCTTCATCTTCGCGAGCCGCTCGGTCGTGCAGAAGCAGCGATAGCCGCCGCCGTTCGCGAGGAGCTTCGCCGCGTGGTCCTGATAGATCTTCGCGCGCTCGCTCTGGCGATACGGGGCGTGTGGGCCACCGACATCGGGACCTTCGTCCCACGACAGGCCGAGCCAGTGCAGCGCATCGAAGATCATCTGCTCGGAGTCTGCGCGGGCGCGGTTCTGGTCGGTATCCTCGATTCGCAGCACGAATTTGCCACCGCTTTGCTTGGCAAAGACGTAGTTGAACAGCGCGATCCAGGCGGTCCCGACGTGCGGGTCACCGGTCGGTGATGGTGCAATTCGCACACGCACGGGCGGCATAGCGCTGCCTTTTAACACGCCATGGTAACGTCAGGAAGCAATGGGACCGATGACGGTCGGCGGCAGTGTCGTCGACGTGCAAAGCCACTGGACCTCCGACGGTGGGCGCATCGTCACCGATGCCACCATCCTGACCCCCGACGGCCCGGTCGTCGTGTCGCAGCTCGGCGGTCACGCCGACGGGCTCGGCCAGCAGGTGATCGACGGAGAACCGTTGATCGAGCTCGGCATGCGCGTCACCGTCATCGCGCATCAAGATTTCGACCTGTCGAGCCAGCTCCACAACGTCGTCGACGCGGTCAAGATCACCGCCGACCCCGCGGGGTTCGTGCGCACCGGTCCGACGAAGGCGGGCAACCCGCTGTACTGGGAGTCGGGCTGTATCTTCCTGACCCTCGACAGCGACGGCACGAAAGAGATCGCCGGCGACGCCGAGTTTCCGATCATCGATCAGTGCATCGCGACGTGGAACGACGACACCGCGAGCTGCTCGTACCTGAAGGTGATGGACGCCGGCAAGGCGTCCGTCGAGGTCAACGGCAAGGACTACACGAACGTCCTCAAGTTCCGCGACACCTCGTGGTGTCGGCCCGCGACCGCCGACGATCCTGCGAAGTGCTACTCCGATTCGTCCGCGGGCATCACGACCGCGACCTATGTCGACGACGGCGGCAAGCGCGACGGCGCGATCGTCGACGCGGACATCGAGATCAACGGCAAGAACTTCTCGATCGCCGCGAACGGCGTGACGCTCGGCACGACGGGCTGCAACGCGGAGCTCGCGAACACGCTGACCCACGAGCTCGGCCACCTCCACGGCCTCGAGCACACCTGCCTCGCATCGGGCGATCCGCCGCGCACCGACGGCGACGGCAACCCCGTGCCGAGCTGCTCCGCAACGTCCGACCCCAAGATCACAGAAGCGACCATGTACCCCTTCCAGGACTGCGGCGAGACCAAGAAGGAAACGCTGGAACCCGACGATATCGCGGCGATCTGCGCGATCTACCCGACCGCGAAGGACCCGCACAGCTGCGCGGCCGTCAATGCCGGCAGCACGGGCTGCAACTCGAGTGGGGGTCCGCTCGGGCCGCTCACGCTGACGGCCCTGCTCGCCGTGCTCGGACTAACCAAAACTCGACGCGCGCGCTAGCCCAGGTATTCTGTTTCTGATGAGTGGCGCCACGTGTCCCGCCTGCGGGGTGGCAGTCGTTCCGGGCTACGTGAAGTGCCCGAAGTGCCATCGCTCGTTGCCGCGCTACAGCCGCAGCTCGGTGTCGCCGGTCGGTGGCACGGCGGTCGAGACGCCGGCATCGAAGGCGTCGCCGGTGCTCGCGCTGCTCGCCGCGGTCGTCGTCGCCGGCAGCATCATCTGGTTCTTCGTCAGCCGCAAGCACACCGCGAGTGCGGCGGTGCCCGCGCCGGTGGCAGACACGACCGGAAGTGGCATCGCCCAACCCACGACCGTGCCGACGCCTGCGCCCACAACGACGCCCGCAGTCACCCCGATCCAGCCCACCGTCCACGCCGATCAAGTCGCGCGCAACCTCGAGAGTGATCTCAAGAAGCAACGCCTGTGGTCGACCGTGTCGGTCACGGGCGATCACGTCGACGTCCGATCGAGCTCGTGCAACGAGGCCGCGATGAAGTCGACGATCCAGCCGGAGCTCGCCGCGTTCCACGCCGCCGGCTTGACCAAGTTGCGCTGCCTGGAGCAGAGTGGCGCGGTCGTGTTCGCTCGTGACCTGTGACTGACTCGCTCATCCCCCCGGTGAAACCGCACCGCCTGATCCTGCCGCTCGGGATGCGCGTGCTGGTCCAGCTCGTCCACGATGACGACCGCACGGACGCCGGCCTGTATCTGCCCGCGGGTGCGAAGGAAGCGCAGGACGACGCGCACTACGGCAAGGTGATCGAGGTCGCGCGCGATCGGCCGACCACCGACGAGGCGACCGAGAACGTGTCGGGCGTGCCACACAACGCGTTCGTGCTGTTTCGCCGCGATGCAGGTGTGCGTGTGCCCTGGGATGATCGGCTGCGGATCATCGACGTCAAAGATGTGCTCGCGACCGTCGAGGAAGTCCTCGCGACCGAGGCACACTAGGCCGCGATGGAGTCTGCACCGCCCCGCGCGGACATCCCGGTCCTCGCGTCGTTACCGCTCGTGATCGAAGCGTCGAAGTTCCGGCTGCGGCCGATCGCGCTCGGTGACGTCGAGGACATGTGGCCGTTCGTTTCGGATCCGGAACTGCCGAGGCACATGAGCTGGCGCGCGCATCGCGATCGCGCGGAGACCACCGCGTTCGTGCAATCGCAAGTCGACGGTCTCGCGGCTGGCAAGGTGATCAACTGGGCGATCGAGATCTCGGGCAAGGCGGCGGGGCACGTCACGCTATCGGGGATCACGTGGCAGTTCTCGACCGGCTGGCGCGTCGATCGGGCGGAGCTCGGCTACTGGCTCGGGCCCCCGCACTGGGGCCAGCGGATCATGAGCGAGGCCGCGCTGCTCGCGACGAAGTTCGGGTTCGAGACGCTCGGCCTCCACAAGATCACGGTCGGTCACATGGACGGCAACGAGCCGTCGAAGCGGATCATCGAGGGCCTGTCCTTCCGCCACGTCGGCCTGATGCTCGAGGATGCGTGGAAGAACGGCGCGTGGCAGCACCACCACCGCTACGAGCTGACCGCGGGCGAGTGGAACGACACCGCGCGGACGATGCGGTTCAATAAACCTCGCCGGCCTTGATCCGGCCGATCATGTGGTCGAGGCGGACGCGCGCGTCGTCGCCGCACTCGACGATACGCACGCCGAACCCGGTGGGATAGCTCGCGGACTCGGTCGTCCCGGACTCGACGATGCGGACGACGACCACCTTGCAGAGGACCGCCTCGTCGAAGTCGTAGAGCTCGAGCTCGAGCGTCGAACCCACCCTGAACGGATAGGCGCGGGCGACCTTGGTGTAGAGAAACAACCCGTGCTCCGACAGGTCCCGGGTGCGGAACACGAGCTCCTGACCGTCGGCGCCGTGGACCTTGACGAACGCATCGACCCGAACACGCTCGGCGCTGCGCTCGCGCAGATCGTCGGACATGCCGCGAGAATATCGCGGATTCCGTGGTAGCGTACGCCCTAACCCCCGGAAACCAATGGACGTCCGCTGCGAGAAGTGCCAGACGGAGTACGAGCTCGACGAGAGCCGGTTGAAGCCTGGTGGTGTCACGGTCAAGTGCACCAACTGCGGCCACATGTTCAAGATCCGCAAGCGCACACCGACCAACGTCGGCCTGCCCGCGGTGACCGCGAACGACGAACCACCGACCATGCGACGCGATCCGTCACCGTCGAATCCGCAGCGGCTGCAGACACCGCCGGCGGGATCAGGAATGCTCGCACAGTCGCGCGCGGACTCGGTCCTCGGCGACGGAACACCCGGCCCGATCGCGGACGGCGGCTCGGGACCGACCGAGCGCCAGTGGTTGGTGCGGCTCGAGAACGGCGAGCAGAAGACGTGTCGCGAGCTCGCGACGTTGCAGCAGTGGATCGTCGCCGGTGTCGCGACCCGCGAGTCGTTGATCTCGCGCTCGGGCAAGACGTGGAAGCGGCTCGGCGATATCGCGGAGCTCAGCCAGTACTTCACGATCGCGGACGAAGCCCGCACGCAACGCGCGCACAAGCCGACGCCGAAGCCGGTTGCGGCGACGATGCTTGGCCTCGGCGGCCCGACGGCCGCGGGCGGCACGATCCTGCCCGACGAGGGCGGCGATGATCACAAGACGACCGGCAGCTTCCGCGCACGCCGGTCGACGCCACCGCCGCCGCCGCCGCGTGGAAACTCGGGGCCGCATCCGCTGCCGAAGTCTCCCAACTCGTCGGAGCTCGCGCTCCAGCAGACGGAGATCTCGGGTGCGTCGCGCGCGCGCGTGTCGACGCCGCCGCCGGTCCCGGTCGTGCCGCAGCAGAGCCGCGCGACTGGAACGTGGGCGTCGAGCGAGATCAAGCACAGCGATTCGATGGCGTCGATGCCGCAAGGTCCGCGCGGCGGCCGGTTGTCGATGCAAGACAACGAGCCCGCGTTCGCGGCAGGCCGGGTCCGGATCTCTCCCGGCGACGAATCATCCTTCCAGACCGGCAAGGTCAGTCGGCTCACGGATGACGACGACGACGACATGATCGCCCCGCCCCGCGGCTCGCGCGCGGGGACGTGGATCGCACTGCTCGCGCTGCTCGTGATCGCGGCCGGTGCCGGTGCGGTCTACATGTTCGTGTTCAACAAGAAGGGCGGCGAGCAAGCGGTCGTCAAGCAAGACGCCGCGGCCGTCGCGGTCGCAGCCGATGCAGGTGGCGCGATCGTCTCGCCGATCATCGACGCTGCACCGCCGGCTCCAGCCGACCCGCTCGACGGTGCGCGCACGGAATTGCTAGCGGGCATCGAGCCACGGATGAAGGGCGTCTACGACTCGCTCGCGCCGAAGGATGATCCCAGCTCGCTCGCGATGCGTGCGCGGCTCGCAACGGGAATGGCCCAATCGATGCTCGAGCGCGCGGGCCTCGCGGCAGACAAGGCCGAGGCCGACAAGCTGCGCAAGGAGTCCAAGCAGCTCGTGCTCGATGCGGCGACGCTCGCGCAAAAAGCGATCAAGGCCGCGGCCGACGATCCGAGCGCGAACCTCGCGATGAGCGACGTGCTCCGCCTGCAGGGCAAACCGCAGAAGGACGTCCAGCGCTACCTCGAGGCGGCGAAGGCCAAGGGCGCCGCGGACAAAGAGCTCGCGCGCTCGATCGCGGTCGGCGATGCCCTCGTGCTCGAGCGCGACGGCAAGCTCGACGATGCGGCGAAGGTGCTCGCCGGCATCGACGGCGCCGGTGATACGCGTGTCCAGCAAGAGCTCGCGATGGTCGCCTACGCGCAGGGCAAGTCTGCCGACGCGAAGCCGTTCGTCGATCAGATCCTCGCGAGCACGCCGGATCACGATGTCGCGCGGGCTCTCCAGAAGCGACTCGACACCTCGGTCGCGAAGACCGATCCGATGCCGAGCGAAGGCTCGGGCTCGGTTCACCATGATCCCACGCCACCGCCGAACACCGGCAACGGTGGCGGTGGCGGTGGCGACTACGACACGCTCGTGGCCAGGGCTGACAAGCTCGCCGTCTCGAACTGTTCGTCGGCGATGACGGCGTATGGCAAGGCGCTCGAGCAGAAGCCGACGGGCGTCGAGGCGCTGACCGGCATGGGCTACTGCTACTTGAACGGCAAGCAGTTCGCGAGCGCGTTCTCGAAGTTCCGCTCGGCGCTCGCGGTGTCGCAGCGGTTCGAGCCAGCGCTCGCGGGCGTCGCCGAGACGTACCAGCAGCAAGGCAATCGCGAGCAGGCCGTCGAGGCCTGGCAGAAGTACCTCGAGGCGTACCCGGGCTCGGCGAAGGCGACCAAGCAGCTCCAGATCCTCGGCGCCGGTGCGACGCCGACGCCGACGCCGCCCACGCCGACTCCGCCGACGCCGACCCCGCCGACAGGCGGCAGCGCGGAATCGCCTACGCCTATGCCTACGCCTACGCCTACGCAACAACCGCAGAAACCCGGAGACGGTTCGGCATCGTGATGATGCGGGCGCTGCTCGGACTGGTCATCCTCGCAGCGTGCTCGCCGAAGCCGTCGCTGCTCGACAAGCCGACGAGCAAGGGCAGCGCCGATCCTTGGGCAGAGACGCTCAACGGCAAACGCAGCGACGACGGCTTCGATCTGCAGGGGATGCTGTCGAAGATCAAGGACTCCGTCGAGAAGCCCGGGTTCTACGAAGCGCCCGAGCACAGCGCCGACTACGCGGCGGACAAGCCGCACTGGGGCGTGCTGAAGCTGCACGGCGATCTCGTCGAGCGCGAAGCATTTTCGATCACCGGCGGTCACGGCACCGAGCTGCGCCAGGTCATCGATCGGTTGCGCGAGCTCGCGAAGGATCCGCAGCTCCAAGGCGTGATCCTGCGGGTTGGCGGGATCACGGCGAGCGTTCCTGACGTCGTCGAGCTCCGCGCCGCGATGCACGACCTCCGCGGAGCGCACAAGCTGCTCAATTGCTTTACCGAGGGCGCGAGCAACGCGACGTACCTCGTCCTCGCCGCATGCGACAAGGTCGCGCTCGCGCCGCTCGGCGATATCGCGATCACCGGGCCGACGGCGATGCCGATCCACGTCAAGGGTCTGCTCGACAAGCTCGGGGTCCAGGCGGACTTCATCCATGTCGGCGCGTACAAGGGCGCGGCCGAGCCGCTGACGCTCGATGCGCCGTCGAAGGAGATGCAGGAGACGCTCGGTGCGATCCTCGATCGGCGCTACGCGACGATGGTCGACATCATCGCGAGCGAGCGCAAGATCGATCCGGATGTGGTGAAGGGCTTGATCGATACCGGCCTGTTCCCGGCCGAGCAGGCGAAGGACGCGAAGCTCGTCGACGAGGTCACCTCGTTCGAGATGCTGCGCGCCGAGCCGAAGGCGGCGTGGACCAAGCTCGAGCTCGAACCCGCGCAGCACGATCAGCTCGCGTCGTACTTGAAGCTGGCGCGCTTCATCGGCGCGATGCCGCAGGATCGCCCGGCGACCGATCACGTCGCGATCGTCTATGCGGTCGGCAACATCGTCGACGGCGACGGCGGTGGCTTGATCGGTGCGCGTCACGAGATCGCGGCGCACACGCTCGTCGCCGCGCTCCATGCACTCGCGAACGACGCGGCGGTGAAGGCGGTCGTGCTGCGGATCGATTCGGGCGGCGGCAGCGCGCAGGCGTCCGAGCTGATCTGGGGCGCGGTCGCCGATCTGAAGGCGAAGAAGCCCGTGATCGTGTCGATGAGCGATGTCGCCGCGAGCGGCGGCTACTACATCGCGAGTGGTGCGACGAAGATCTTCGCACTCGACGACACGTTGACCGGGTCGATCGGTGTCGTCGGCGGGCGGATCGCGCCGGCCGCCGCGCTCGCGAAGCTGGGCGTCACGACGTTCCCGATGGGCCGCGGCAAGCACGCGACGATGATGGCGAGCTTCCAGCCGTGGA
>JBDUAS010000618.1:0-1614 GCA_040004535.1 Deltaproteobacteria bacterium | reverse complement strand
GTCAGCGTCGAATCGATCTTCGCGGCGGCGACGCCCTTCGACGTCATCTTGTCGAGCTGATCTTTGATGAGAGCGATCAGTGGACTGACCACGACCGTGACGCCGGGCACCACGAGTGAGGTCAGCTGATAGAGCAGGGACTTGCCGCTGCCGGTCGGCATGACGGCGAGCAGGTCCTCACCACGGAGTAGATGATCGAACGCTTCGGCCTGGCCAGCGCGGAACGCTTTGATGCCGAGCGCCTGCTGCGCGACGCCGAGCAACGCACCGACCGGTTTGGGTAAACCTGCCGCTTCCGGCGGCACCGCACCGCCGAGGCTGTACGCCGCTTGCGGCCCCGCGGGCTTCTTCGGCTTCATCGGTTCGGGCGCAGGTTCGCTCTTGGTCGTCGTCGATTTCTTCGACGCGGACGCGCGACGTGGCTTCGTTGCTGCCGCTTTGGTCGCGGAAGCCTCCGCCTTTTTCTTCGTCGTAGTTTTCGGGGTTGGACGCTTGGTCAAACGGACCACGTCTCCTGCCTGAATCAGATCAGCGGCAGCCGGCTCTACACCTAGAGCCTGCACCGACTTGATTCAGACCATACCACACAGTGCCTGTGCAAGGGCGTGTTACAGAATCCTATATGGCGAGTGACCGGCCGGTCCGGGAAGCCGAAAACCGCCTCGAGCACTTCAACGCCGACCGCGAGCGCTTGCTCGCCGAAGTCGAACGCCGCGTCGTCGCTCGTCGGGTAGCGGAGTCCAAACTGGGCGGTGACGCCTCACTCGAATACGTCCTGAACGACGTCGCTTTTTCGGAGATCAAGCGGCTCGAAGCCTCGCGCCACAAGAACGGCGCGCTCGATCGCTGGAAGGATCTGTCGCGCCGCCTGATGGCGATGAGCGAGCCGGATAAAGAGCAGGAGTTGCGCGATCTCGTCCGCTTCTACGGCCGTGACGTCGTTGGCAACTTCGACCCGCGGGTCTACAAGTTCGCGACCGGGATCGGCCCGTCGCTGCTGAACACTCTATTCTCGCCAACCACCGCGTTTCGTCATGGTTTCGGCATGCTCGGAAACCTCGATCAGCGGATCCACCCCGATGGCGAGGTCGAGCTCGCGCGTGCATGCGCGGAGCGCGGCACGGTGATCATCACGCCGACCCACTCCTCGAACATGGACTCGCCGGCGATCGGCTTCGCGCTCATGCGCGCGCGCCTACCGCCGACGACCTACGGTGCGGGCAAAAACCTATTCACAAACCCGTTCATCTCGTTCTTCATGCGCAACCTCGGCGCCTATCGCGTCGATCGCAGGCTGCGCTTCGAGCTCTACAAGGATGTGCTGAAGGAGTACTCGACCGTGCTGCTCGAGCACGGCTACCACTCGCTGTTCTTCCCGGGCGGCACGCGCAGCCGGTCGAACCTCGTCGAGAAGCACCTGAAGCTCGGTCTGCTCGGCACGTCGGTGACCGCGTACAAGAACATGGTGCGCGAGGGCCAGCCGAACAAGCGGCTCTACGTGGTGCCTGCGACGATCAACTACCGGCTCGTGCTCGAGGCCGAGACGCTGATCGACGACTACCTCGCCGAGACCGGCAAGAGCCGCTACATCATCACCGACGACGAGTTCTCGCG
>JBDUAS010000136.1:0-18129 GCA_040004535.1 Deltaproteobacteria bacterium | reverse complement strand
AGGTTGCCCGCCCAGCTCGCCCACGCCGGATCGCGCGCGAGCACCAGCCGCAGCGACTTGGGCACCGTGACCACCCACTGCCGATACGGCGCGCGCGGCAGCACGTGATCGACCAGGTGCGTGGCCGTGTCCGCCATGCGGCGCGCCGTGCACGACGGGCAGATCCCGCGCCCTTGCACGAGAACGCGACCACGAGCTCGTCGCCGCACGCCTGACAGCGGACGCGTGCGAAGCCGTGGGCCAGTACGCCACACCGCAGGTACTCGGCGAGCTCGCGCTCGACGTAGCGCGGCAGGCCGCGGCCATCGGCGTCCCGCAGCTCCGCCAACATCGTCTGCGCGTGCTGCGCCACGAGCTCGTGCAGCACCGTGCGCTCTGGCGTGCGTCGTTGGTAGCCGCCGAGCGGCTGTCCGGCCGCGCCAGCGGTGCGTTCCTAGACTCCGCCGGCGATCACGCACGCACGCACGCTCTGAAAGATCCGCGCCGCGCTACGCCCGCCACGCGCCGCCGACTTACGACCGTGCGCGTCCGCATCTCGGGCGAAGATCGCCGATGAGTCCGGCAGGACTGGACCTACGCGATCGACGACTACGCGGCGAGTTCGAACTGCAAGCACGGCATTTGATCGGTCGCGCCGTCGCCGCCATTGCCGGCCTCCGACCTGCTCGTCTACTTCGGCGGCGACGTCAGCGACGGCAGCGGCATACTCGTCCCGGTCGAGCACGTGATCGCGCACCCGGACTATGCAGCGCCGAACGATGACGTCGCGCTGATCGTGCTCGCCGAACCGTCGTCGACGACGCCCGCACCGCTTCGCAGCGGCGCTCGCGCCGAGCGATGTCGGTGCGCTGGCGCGGGTCGTCGGGTTCGGCGTCGACGAGTCGGGAGGGCTCGGCGTCAAGCGCTCCAGCGGTGCCTCGATCTCGCAGGTCGACGCGCGCGACTTCGTCATCGGCCCGGCCCCGGCGATGACCTGCGAGGGCGACAGCGGCGGGCCGGTGTTCGTCACCTCCAACGCCACCGAGGAAGTCGCCGGCATCACGTCGTTCGGCGATGCGCAGTGCATGCAGTCGGGGACCAACATGCGGGTCGACGCGTACCGGACGGACTTCATCGATCCGAACGTCGCGGCGATCGAGGCGGCGCCGGCGGTGCGGCCCGCGTTCGATCCATGCCACGACTATTGTGCGGACGCGTGCACCGGTGATGCGGACTGCCCGGTCGGCATGGGCTGCGTGGCCAATCCGGCGGCCGGACTGGCGGGAGGCATGTCGTGCGGCCTCCGCGGGCCGGTTCGGCGCGGCGTGTAGCGCCGGCCGGGCGTGCGACACTGGGATGTGCCCGGCAGCCGGCGCAGGGTGCTCGTGCTACACGACGTGCGCCGCACCCGTGCCGCCGGATGACGGTGACGGCTGCGCGGCCGCGCCGCGACGGCGCCGGTGGTCTCGCCGCGCTACTGGCCATCGCGTGCGGGCTTTGGTTGTCGGCGCGCGCCAAGCTGCGCGAGTGCTAGCTTCGCGGTGTGAACCGCCACGACCTTCGCGCGCTGCCCCTCCGCCTCGCCGGCTGGAAGTTCGAGACCGACCTCCCTGCCGAGAAGAAGTACGTCTGCCTCGCCGTGCCGCACACCAGCAACTGGGACGGCGTGCTGCTGCTGGCGCTGGCCCAGAGTGTCGGCCTAAAGATGTCCTGGATGATCAAGGGCGAGTGGGTGCGCGGGCCCGTCGGCATCGTGCTCGCGCGACTTGGTGCGGTGGCGATCGATCGCGGCAACGCCGGCAACGTCGTGCCGCAGATGATCGAGGAGCTGCGGACCCGCGACGCGCTCGCGCTGGTGATTCCCCCCGAGGGCACGCGCGGCCGCACCGACCACTGGAAGTCGGGCTTCTACCGGATCGCGCTGGGTGCCGGTGTTCCGGTGCGGCCGGGCTACCTCGACTACAAGCGCAAGCGCGCGGGAATCGGCCCGGCGATCCACCTGACCGGGGACGTCCACGCCGACATGGACAAGATCCGCGCCTACTACGAGACGTCGCCGGCGTCGGCGCTGTACGCGGATCACGTCGGCCCGATCCGGTTGAAGGAAGAGGCGAGCGGCGATCACGCCGTCCACGCCTGACGCGTCGCCGCCATTGGGACCTCGCGCCATCGCTATTCTAGGAATCGTCGCGATGACCGTCATCGCCGGAGCAGATCGTCGAATGCGATCCGTGCGCCGGCGGTGAACGACAGGAAGTTGGCCCAGTTGTAGATCTGCTTCGACTCCACGTCGGCGCCACCACCCACCAGGCGCGCCCCCGAGAACAGATCGATCCCTCGGCCGATCACTTCGTTTGTGCCGGCGCCGACGTTCAAGCTCGACGATCATGGCGTGCTCGCCCACGGCTTCGCGCGTCTGCGCTGCCAGGCATGTGGCGACGAGATCGTTGTCGCATTCAGTTGCAAGCGCCGAGGAATCTGTCCGAGTTGTACCGCACGGCGCATGGCCGACACCGCCGCGCACTTGATCGATCACGTGCTGCCGAGCGCGCCCTATCGTCAGTGGGTGTTCACCGTGCCCAAGCCGTTGCGGCTACGGCTCGCGCGCGATCCGGTGTGGACGAGTTGGGTCGGCAACCTCGCAGTGCGCGCGATCGGCGCGTGGCAGCGTCGCGTCGCGCGAGCGCGGGGGCTGATGATCCGCGACGTGTGGACGATAACCCCCGAGACGCTGGCGTCGCACGCCGGCAAGCTGCTACTCGATCACAAGTTCAGCTGCCTCCCGGTGGGAGGCACCGAGCTGGTGCTGTGCGGGATCATTACCGAGCGTGACTTCCTGCGGTTCGCGATCAAGGCTTTCGAGATCCACGACTGACAGCGCACTTCCACCATGACCGGGTGATCGACATCATGACCGAGCGACCCTCGACGATCTCTCCCGACGCGACGCTGGAAACCGCGATCCGCATGCTCGAGGCTCTCGAGATCCGACGTCGTGCGATCGGTGATCGATCAGCGCGGTGGATGACTCGCGATTCGAGTGTCCCGGGTCGGCGTGCCGCGGCGCGAGCCGGAAACGTCGTGCACTAACGCTCGAGAGGTAGACCCAGCAACGACCGGCGCGCGAGGTCGAGATAGTCGGTCTGGGTGATCATGCCCACGAGAGCGCCGGTGTCGTCGACAACGAGGACCGAACCGATCTTGTGATCCAGCATGATCGATGCGGCCTCGAACGCGTGTGCGTCCAGCTTGACCGTCATCACGTCACGGGTCATGACGTCGGCGACGTGCTTGCCGGTACCGCGCAGGTGGAGGACGTCTCGATCGGAGAGGACGCCGACGAGGTGATTGCGGTCATCGACGACCGGCAGGTGACGGAACACGCCAACCTCCATCTCGGAGCGTGCGCTGACGAGGTTGTCGCTGGCTTTGACGGTGACGAGGGCGGTGGTCATCAAGTCGCTGACACGGAGATCGCTTCGCATACCGTTCCACGATGCGACCCACGTGCCGGATGTTCGCGGGCGATCAACATCGAGCAATCACCGTCTACCTGAGCTCGTACGCCGCCGGCCGATCGCTCTCGCGCAATCGATGCGCGCGACCGGAGCGTAACCGCGAGGTCTGCGTGGACCGCCGCGGCCAGCACATCTTCATGGTTGATCGCGTGAACTTCGACGCCGCGCAGAACCCGATCTCGCTCACCCTGCGCAATCCCTACGGTTTGTACGTCACGATCACCGACCTGACCCACCTACACTTCTGCATCGGTCGCGCGAATCAATACAACGGGCTCTGCTGAAACAACGCCTCGATGAACCTCGAGAGCTGGGAGCGCTGGTCTTCGCGATCCTGGAGCTCCGCGAGGCGCACGCAGATCCGAGCGCGTTCGATCTGGCGAGCGACTTCGGGGTCCGACCTCGGCAGCTTCTGGGCCGGCCGGATCTTTCGCACGCACGCGAGCTCGTTCCCGCGATCGCGGACGCAACCACACACCGCGTCGGCCAGCTCCTTCGCCCGTTGCTGATCTTCGACCGAGGCGACCTCCAAAGCAGCGGCAGGCGCCTCGGTTCGTTCGCTCGGTGGTGGCGTCTGTGATGGCTGCGGACGCCCGCACGCCATCGCGAGCCAGGCCATGACGGTCAGGGCGTGGGCGCGCATGATGTGGTCAACGTCGCGTCGAGGTCCTTGGCGAATTGCTCGTTCGCGGGGAGCGCGACCACGCAGTCGGTGTGCGTCGACCAGAACTCGATGTTGTCTCCCATGCGAACGGCACGTCGTCCGATACCCCGGACGTCACGAGCCCCGTTCTTCACCATCGCGTCGAGCTTCTCGGTAGCGTCACCCGGTGCGAACGAGATGCTCGCCAGCACCGCGTCCGCTTCCGGCGGTGCGGCCTTTCGGTAGACGCAGAGCGTGGCGGGTACGGCCAGCAGCACACTCGACGCGCCGGCATCGAAGGCGTAGCCGGCGAGATGCTTGTCGACGAGCGCCTGCGGCAGGAGCTTCGCGCACGACGCGACGACCGCGGACTCCGGTGCGAGTCCCACCGGCGTAGCAGGCGGTGGTCGATCCTCGCGGTCCTTGTTGCCACACGCGATCAGACAGGCAAACACCACGACGAGCGGCCAGCGCATGGCTCACGTTTGCACGTCCGCGCAGCGCCCGCTTGAAGTATCGCCCCGGACAAGAACGTGCCGAGGCGCAAAGAGCTCGATGAACGCCTCGCGCGAGTCGACGTCGAGATCGAAGAGGCGAGAAGCAGGGCCGGCCCGAGGAGGAGCTGGCGCTTGCGGCCGAGGTCGCCGAGCTGCACGAGCGCATCGATCATTTCGATCGGTTCTTCGGCAAACACGAAGCGCACGCGATCCTCTCGGGCCTCGGTTTCGCGCCGACGGATGCGACGCGTGACCTGGGCGAGTTCTCGGGCGGCTGGAAGATGTGCGGTGTGCTCGCGGCCTGTTTCACCGATGTGCACGGTCCGATACAAGCTGCTGGCTCAGAGCGCGACGGTCTCGAATGTGACCTACTATTCACGGACCGCTCGATGCCCGACCCCGACTCGGATCCCGACCTGTCCGCACCGCCGGCGGCGCCCGATCCGCTCGACCAGCTGCTCGGCGCAGCCGTGCGCGCGCCCGCGGAGCTGCCGCGGTTCGGGCCCGGCGACGAGCTGCTGGGGCGGTTCAAGATCGAGCGGCTGGTCGGCATCGGTGGGATGGGCTCGGTGTACCTGGCCACCGATCCGACCCTCGAGCGCCAGGTCGCGCTCAAGCTCCACCACGGCGCGGACACCGCGCGACTGCTCCGCGAGGCCGTCGCGATGGCGCGGCTCGCACACCCGAACGTGATCGCGGTCTACGAGGTCGGCGAGATCGCGAGCCAGGCGTTCGTGGTGATGGAGTACGTCGCGGGCACGACGCTGCGCGCGTGGCACGGCGCGGCGCCCCGCTCGACGCGCGAGGTCCTCGCGATGCTGCTCGGCGCGGGCGCCGGCCTCGCCGCCGCGCACGACGCCGGGCTCGTGCACCGCGACTTCAAGCCGGAGAACGTGCTCGTCGCCGGCGGGCGCCCGCGCGTCGGCGACTTCGGCCTCGCGCGCGGATCGCAGAGCCGCGACGACGACGACGTAGATCCCGCGACGGCAAATACCGCACCCGACGATGGCACGAGCGGAAAGCTCGTCGCATCGCTGACCCGCACGGGCGCCGTGCTCGGGACCCCGGCGTACATGGCGCCCGAGCAGATCACCGGGGCGATCGTCGACGCGCGCGCCGATCAGTTCGCGTTCTGCATCGTCGCGTGGGAGCTGCTGTACGGCGAGCGGCCGTTCGCCGGCGCCGATCTCGGCGCGCTCGCTCGTGCGATCGAGGCCGGGCCGCGCAAGCCGCCGAGCGGTCCCCGCGTGCGCGCCGCGATCCGCCGCGTGCTCGAGCGCGGCCTCGCCGCGGATCCTGCCGCCCGCTACCCCGACATGCACGAGCTGCTCGCGGCGCTCCGGCGCGCGAGCCGCTCGCGCCTACCGCTCGCGCTCGGCGGTGCCGGCCTCGTCGCGGCGGGCGCGCTGGTGTTCGCGCTCGGGCCGGTGCACGGCTCCAAGCCGTCCTGCGACGGCACCGGCGCGGAGATCGCGAACGCCCTGCCGCGCACCCTGCCGGCGCGCATCCTCGCGGCCGGCGGACCGCTCGCCGTGGACGGCAGCACGCGGGTCGCGACCGCGATCGACAACTTCGCGACGCGCTACCGCGCCGTCGCGCAGGGCGCGTGCCGCGCGGCGAAGATCGATCACGCGTGGTCGGCATCGCTGTTTCAGCGCAGCCAGGCGTGCCTGACGATCCGGCTGCGCACCGCGTCCGCGCTGCTCTCGATCGATCGAGCCGCGGTGGCCGAGGTCCCGGATCTCGTCCAGATCGCGGCGCACTTGCCGGTGCTCGACGGCTGCCTCGATCCGGCCACGCTCGCCGCGAGCCCCGCGCTGCCGGCGGATCCCGCGGAGCTCGACGCCGCGGTCACCGCCCGTGCCCAGCTCGATGCCGCCACGGGCCAGATCACCCTCGGGCGGGCCGGCGACGCCCGCGCAGCGGTGGCGCGGATCGGCGGGACGCCGATCGCCGCGCTGCCGATCGTCGCCGACCGGCTCCTGTTCGTGCGCGCCGCGATCGCGAACGTCGACGACCGCCTGGTCGAGAGCGAGCAGCTCTACCGCGACGCGTACTTCGCGGCGCGCGCGATCGACGACGTCGAGGTCTTGCTGCCCGCGGTGGCAGCGCTGATCCAGCTTAGCGGCGAGGTCCGGGAGGACCGCGAGGCCGCGGAGGGCTGGATCCGCAACGGGCTCGCCGACGTCGAGCGCGCGCAGACGCGCACGCCGCAGGGCGCCGCGGGCGTCTACACGATCGCCGCCCAGATCCGGACGCTCCAGGACCAGCCCGACGAGGGTGCGCGGCTCGCGCGGCTCGCCGTGGCGCTCGTCGATGGCAAGCGATCGCTGTCCCTGGCGGGTGCGCTGGCCGCGCTCGGCGAGGCGCGGTGCGCCGGTGGCCACCTCGCCGACTGCACGGCGATCGAGAACCGCGCGCTCGAGCTGATGCGAGGCCTGCTCGGGCCGCGTCACCCACAGGTCGGCGTACAGCTCACGAACATGGCGCTCGAGCGGGAGTACGGCACCGACCCCGAGGCCCTCGCGTTCGCCACGGAGGCCCAGTCCATCCTCGATGGCGCCGGCGGGACCTCGAGCGTGGCGGTCGCGCGCACCGAGGTCGGGCTCGCGGTGCTGATCATCGAGAACGATGTCGCCGCGCAGTACGGCAAGGCGCGCAAGCTGCTCGACGACGGTCGCCGGCGCCTGGTCGCGGCCCTCGGCGCCGACCACCCCGACGTCGCACAGATCGACGGCGATCTCGCGCTGCTCGACAACATCGACGGCAAGCAGGCCCAGAGCGTCGTGCGACTGCGCACCGCGCTCGCGATCCAGCAGCGCGCGCTCGGACCGGACGCCACGCGCGTCGCGGACACCCAATACAACCTCGCCGCGACGCTGCGCGAGCTCGCGCGCTACGACGAAGCGCTCGCCGCCGCCCGCGACGCGGTCGCGATCGACGCCGCGCACCGCGCCGGCACCGCCGTGCACGTGCAGTCCCTGGTGATGGCCGCCATGATCGAGAACCTCGCGGGCCAGCACGCGGCCGCCTATGCCGACGCCGCGGCGGCGCTCGCCCTGCCGGCCGCGAAGCACCCGGAGTTCCCCCACGGCTGGGCCGCGATGGAGGCCGGGCGCGCGCTCGCCGCGAAGGACCCACTCCACGCGCGGGCGCTGCTCGAGGAGGCGCGCGGCGTGTTCGTCGCGATCAAATCCGATGCGCGGGCAGCCGAGTGCGATGGCCTGCTCGCGCACCTGCCGCGCTGACGTATGCTCGCCGCGATGTCCGAAGTCGATCCGCGCGGCGCCGCCGAGGCCGCGATCCGCGCTCAGCTCGATGCCGGCGATCTGCGCGGCGGCGCCACCGCCGCGCTCCAGCTCTACGGCGCCGAGCTGTTCGGCTTCTTGAAGGGGATCGAGCGCGACGCGGACCTCGCCGCCGAGGCGTTCGCGCAGCTCGGCGAAGATCTGTGGCGCGGCCTTGTGAAGTTCCGCTGGGACGCAACGCTGCGCTCGTGGATGTACGCCGTCGCGCGCAACGCGCTGCACCGGCTCCGCCGCGATCCGCGGCGCTCGCCACAGCGCAACATCGGGCTGACCGACGCCGATGTCGCCGAGATCGCGGAGCAGCTCCGCACCGCGACCGCGGTCTACCAGCGCACCGAGGTCAAGGACGAGCTCCGCGTATTGCGCGCCGAGCTCGATCCCGACGATCGCGAGCTGTTGATCCTACGCCTCGATCGCCAGATGTCGTGGAAGGACATCGCGCGCGTGCTCGGCGGCGACGACGCCGTCACCGCGCGCGCCGCCGCGCTGCGCAAGCGCTTCGAGCGGCTCAAGGAGCGGATCGCGACGATCGTCACGCCGCGCGCGTGATCAGTCCCCGTCGTGCGGCAGGCTGCGAAGAGGCCGCGACGGCTACAACCGCGCCGCACGACCATCGCGGTGCCGAACTTCGGTTGACGCCGCGGAAACGGTTCGAGCGAGCGAAGGAGTAGCTCAAGCTACTGGTGACGGCGCCCGGTTACTCGGGTGATCCTCCCTTGTCTTCCTGCGGCTCAAGGTCGATATCATGGCCCTTCTCGAGCCCCATCGTGTGTGCGAGCCCCTGCGCGTCGCTCTTGGTGAAGAACCAGTCCTTCTTGTGACGAGCGTAGTAGTCACGGACCAGCGCCTCACCGATCTGTGCTCTCGCGGCCGCGACCATCGCAGGTCGCAACTCGGCGCTGTGCTTGGCAGCGGCGTCGCAGATCGCACCGCGGATCTCCGAGTTGGTCAGCTTCGCCGTCTTCACCGATGGGATGGCCTGCGCCTTGGCCACGATCTCGTTGAGTTTCTGCGTTCCATGGACCACGCCGCTCATCGTGTACGGGGCGAATTTCGGTCCGCCGTCGACCCCGAGCGATGCAAGGACCCCGGTCGCAAACCCCTCCGAGCCCTGATCGAGCTGCTTGACGACCTCATTCCACTCGGCGATCTCCTTGGCGCCCATCACCAGCGCAGCGACCGTGCTCCCACCGATGCCGACGAACATGCCGATGGCGAATGTCGCTGCGGCGGCCTCGACGCCGACGCCGACCTCGGCTGCGGTCGCCGCGGTCTCCGCGGCGGTCAAGGCCGCATCCTTGCCGCCCTGCTTGAGCACTTCCATCACGATGGCGCGCCACTTCGGCTCTACGGAGAAGGCGATCGTCGGCTGGATTGACCCCTTGAACTTGACGCCTCTCTTGAGTGTGTGATCGATGTGCAGTGGCGGTGAGCTGCCGCTGACCTCGACCCCGAGGACCTGCCCCGTCGCCTTGCCATTCTCCGATCCGAGGGTGAGAACGCGAAGGGCCACCGACACCGCCGTGCCATTCTTGAACGTACCTGCAAGCGTGACCGTGTAGCCGGCGGTCGCCGTGTGCTTCACCTCCTCGCCCTTCTCCACCTCGCCACCGAACTTCGCGGACTGGGTGATCTTCCACTCACCGTAATCCGCCGCCGTGCTGTCCCAGTCCTTCTTCGTCTCTTTCCTGCTTTCGGCGATGGCCTCCTCCTTTGCCTCACCGAGCTCGTATTCGGAGAGGTCGACACCCCCATCGACCCCCACGGAATCACTGTGCTCCGTCTTGTCCTTCTTCTTTTCGTCCTTGTTGCCACCGCCCGCGCCGAACTCGATCTCCGGCATGTTCACCTGGCCTTGACTCGACCAGTCGAGCGTCCCGGACACTGCGGCGGTACCCTTGAGGGTGAGGTCGGCATACGTCGTCGGAATCTTGGCCTGACTGATGATCGTCGCCTTCACCTCGCAGCCTTTCCCGCTCACCTTACCCCCACCGGTCGCACTAACCCCGTTGCTCGCGCCGACCCCCGGCGTCGCGCCCGCCGCAGCCGGCGCGCGCATTACCCGCCCCAACCCACTTGCCCCCCCAACCTGCGCCGGCGCCCCCACGACCATCGCAGACGCCGCGCGATCCGCCTCCACCTCGGCGTGATCTCCCGGCGAGCTGACCTCCAGCTTGTGCTGGCGCGCCGGCGAGCCGCCACGCTGCTGCACGGTGTGGGCGACCTCGTGAGCGATCAGCTCCTGACCGCTCGACGACGACGGATCGTAGTGGCCCGCGCCGAAGTGAACGTCGTTGCCGGTCGCGTACGCCTTCGCGCCGACCGCGGAGGCCGCCTCGGCCGAGGCCGCGCCGGTGTGCATGCGCACGCTCGACAGATCGGTGCCGAGCGAGCCCTCGAACTTCGTGCGCAGATCGTCGGGCAGCGCGTGCCCCGACGAGCTCGATGCCGCGCCGACCGCTTGCTCCACATCGGGCGACACGCTGCCGGCGGCCTTGCGCATCAACAGCCCGGTCGGCCGCGCGCCGTGCGGACCGAGCAGTGCATCGGTGCGCGCGGCGCGGCCGGGCGCGGCGGTGTCGTCGCGGTCCGCGGCGGGACCGGAGGTCGTCAGGGCATGGGACTGATCGCGTTCGTGGGTCATGAGCACTCCTTCAATCGATGGCGCCGGAGCTCGACAGCTTGCCGAGCTCGGCGAACTCGAGCGCGACCGCGCGCTCGAGGTGGTCCTGGCACAGCGCGCCCTCGTCCTGGGCCGCGAGGAACGCGGCGCGCAGGCAGGCGTTGCGGATGTAGCCGCCGGCGAGCTGGTATTTGCGCGCCAGCTTGTCGAGTGCGAGCTCGCCGCCGATCGGGAGCTGCGGCGGCAGGTGGGCGCGCCACAGCTCGGTGCGGGTGTCCTCGTCGGGGAACGGGAACGACAGCCGGAACGACATCCGGCGCTTGAACGCCTGGTCGATCGAGGTCCCGAAGTTCGTCGTGAGGACCGCGATGCCCTCGAACGAGTCGAGGCGCTGGAGCAGGTAGTTGACCTCGAGGTTGGCGTAGCGATCGTTGCTCGAGCGGACCTCGGTGCGCTTGGCGAACAGCGAGTCGGCCTCGTCGAACAGCAGGATCACCTGGCCGTCCTCGGCGGCGTCGAAGACGGTCGCGAGGTTGCGCTCGGTCTCGCCGATCCACTTCGACATCACCTTCGAGAGATCGACCTGGTAGAGATCGAGGCCGAGCTCGCGCGCGATCACGCCGGCGACGAGCGTCTTGCCGGTGCCGGGCTGGCCCTGGAACATCGCGGTGATCCCGCGCGAGGTCGCCATCATCTCGCCCATGCCCCAGTCCTCGAACACGGTGCGGCGGTGGCGGACGCGCGCGATCAGCTCGCGCACGCTGTCGTGGACATCGGACGGCAACACCAGGCTCGACCATGTGGCGAGGCGCTCGACCCGCTTGGCCACGGTGCCGAGCCGCGCGTCGCGGGTCTGGCGCACGAACGCCTCGACGGCATCGGAGGCGTCGATACCGTCGGGGGCGGCGGTGCCGCCGGGGCCGGCAGGGATCGCCGCGGCGGCGGCGACGGCGCGCGCGATCAGGCCGGGCGTGACGCGGTAGCGTGCGGCGAGCCCGTCGAGATCGCGCACCCACAGGCCGCGCGCTTCGAGCGCCGCACGCCAGCGCGCGAGCCGCTCGGTCTCGGCCATCACCGGCAGCATGATCGCGACGTGGCCCGGATCGAGCGGTGCGGTCGCGTCGGTCGCGAGCACGAGCGCGAGCGCGCCCGGGTGAGCGCGCAGCGCCTCGGTCACGACGTCCGCGACGGGTCGCTCGCCGAACGAGATCTCGTCGAGCCCGACCAGGCACGGCAGCAGGCCACCAAGGTGGATCCGGCGAAGTGCGAGGCCGAGCGCGTCCGCGAACGCGTCGGGCGCCGCCGGCAGGAGCGCGGCATCGACGAGCCCGAGCGGGCGATGCGCCTCGCGCGCGATCGCCGCGAGCAGCGTGCGCCGCCCCGCGCCGCGCTTGCCGTGGACGGCGATCCTCACGGTGCGGCCGGCGCTCGCGAGCGCGTCGAGGCCGGCGGCGAGCACCGCGCGCGGGACGTGGAGCGCCTCGAGCGCGGGACCGTCCATGCCGTCGCGGATCGTCACGGCCGCGCCGAGATCGACGAGCTCGGCGCGCAGCCGCGCGACCACCACCGGATCGATCGCGAGGCCCGCGAATGGCCGCGGCCGCGCGGTGACAATCGCGATCGCGCCGGTGCGGATCAGCGGTGCGCGCGGATCGAGCTCGCGGGCGATGTCGTGGCGGCTCGCGCGCGCGCCGAGCACCTGGTGCACGAGCAGCTCGTCGACGATCGCGCGCCCAGCGTCATTGCCGAGGATGCCGTAGAGCCGCGCGGCCTCGCCCCAGATCGTCGGCGCGGCGACCACGAGCAGGATGTCAACCGCGAGCGGTGACAGCTCGAGCTCGGCGGCGAGCGCGCCGAGCGGCGTGTCGGGCCCGCGCCGCTCGGGATCGGCGGCCAGCGCCGCGCGCTGGACCGCGAGCTCCTCGTGCGAGGCTTCGACGTGCTCGCTCGCGAACCCGTGGTTGCGGCCGAGCAGCGCGGCGACCTCGTGCTCGTGCGGGTGCGCACTCTCGTTGGCGTAACCGAGCCGGCGCGTATCCCACGCCTCCGTGATCGCGGCGAGCGTCCACGCCGCCACCAGCGCGAGCTCACGCTCGAGCGCCGCGACCGCCGTGTCGCGCGTGCATGTCCGCGGCGCGCGGCGCGGCGACAACGCGGCGAGCGCGAGCGGGCGCACGAACGCCGCCGCGAGCGGCGCCACCGCGACCTGACCGATCTGACCAACCTGGCCAGCCCCGGCAATCGCACCGACCACGCCGACCGTACCGACTGTGCCGCCCTCGCCGACCGCGACGGCCGCGCCAACCGCGACGGCCGCGCCGACCGCGCCGACCGCGCCGACCGCGCCGACCGCGCCGACCGCGCCGACCGCATTGACCGCGTTGACCTCACTGGCATCGCCGACGGCAACAGCCTCGCCGACCGCGACGCGCGGCGCGGCGAGCGCCTCGGCGAGCGCGACGATCGAGACCCCGCTCGCGCCGTGGATCGCGAGCGTGGCACCATCGCTGTCGATCGCGACCTCCGCATCGGCCTCGAGCGCACGGCAGGCGCCGAGCTGCCGCCCGAACCGCAGATCGAGGATCACCAGCTCCGCGCCCGCCTCGTGGACGACCGCCAGCCCACGGCGCGGCGCGATCCGCAGCTCTCCCGCGGGGATCTCGATCCGGTGCTGGAGCGTGCCGGCCGCGGTCGAGATCCATAGCTCGCGGCCGGTCCCGCGCGCGATCACGAGCAGCGCCCCCGCGCCGTCGAACAGCGCGCCGCCGGCCAGCAGCTGCGCACCCGCTGGCAGCGTCCAGGTCGCGGTCCCGAGGCGCGCGACCACCGCGCTACGCGAGCGCACGACCGTGAACGTCCGGCGGCCCGCGAACGGGATCAGCTCCGCGCCGTCGCCACCCAGCGCGCGGAACGTCCCGAGATCGTCGATCCACAGCCGGTCCCGCGCCTCGCTCCAGATCGCCGCGGCCGTGCCGACCAGCGCCGGCACGAGCGTGCCATCGGGCTCGCAGGCGACCGGCTCGCCGAGCGCTCGACCGTCCAGCGTCCACCGTGCGAACCCACCCGCGGTCGCCGTCCATACCTGGTCCCCGAACGTCGCGATCGAGGTGACGCCGAAAACCGCGAGCACCTGCTGCCGCCCCTGCGCGTCGGCGCGGACGACCCGCTCGGCCTCGCACCAGACCACTTGGCGACCATCTCGCGTGAACTGCAATCGAGGCGAGACCAGCGCTACCATGAGAGATAGAGACCACCCCGGCCGGATGTGACACCCGGATCGCGCCGGTCTCACTGCACGACGAACGACCCCTCAAAGCCCTGCTGGGTCACCGAGGACAGCGGCTCGCCGCCCGCGTACAGCACGATGGTGTAGTCGCCGGCGGTCAGCTGCTTGAGCGCGTACATCGAGGTGCCCACCGTGACCTTGCCGGTGGCATCCGGGACGAGCATCCCGACCAGGGCTCCGGGGATCGTGACGTGATCGTCGCCGGGTGCGGGCAGGATCCCGCAGCTGAGGTAGGTGCCGGTCGCATCGATGAGGAAGATCACGACCTCCGCCGGTGTCGGTCCCCCGGACCACGTGAACACGAGGTCGGCGTCGTGCGCGATCGTCGCGCCGGGGACCGGCGAGGTGATCGCGGGCAGCATCGGGAACGCCAGCGTGTCCGAAAACGCTGGCACCGTGTCCCCCGTGGCGGTGAACGTGATCGGAGCGCCGGCGGTGAACGCGCCGTTGCCGACCGTCGGCGGGTACGAGTACGCCCCCGAGGAGGGAGGCGCCATGGTGATGGTGGCCTGCGCCGGCATGCCGGCCTGGATCGCGATCCGGCCGGCGCTATCCGTGTCGGCGCCGGAGGTGCACCGGGTGAGCGCGCACGCTCCGATCCTCACGTTCGTGGTGCAGGTCGGCGGCGGCGGGGCCGCGTGGAGGAACTCGGCGAAGGCGAGGGCGCGGCCGTCGGGATAGGTCTCCACCGAGATGCTGCCGCCGTGGTCGGGCGCGGCATCGACGGTGGCCGAAGTATCATCGGGCGGCGCCCCACCATCGGGGAGGTGGCGCGCGCCATCCCCTCCACAGGCCACGAGGATCAGCAGCGACATCGGGAGAGAATGCATTTTCAAGGTAGAGCCGGCGCTGCGGCGTTGTGACCGACCGGCCGTCGGGCACGCAGGGAGGTCAGGCTACGCCCCCTGACGTGCTCGTCGGAGCGATGAGGGCGTTCGGCATGGAGAGCGTGACGTTCGCGTTCGCCGTCGTGTGGCTAGCGATGACCTGGCTCGGCACGGTGGTCGTAGATGCGTCGTCGCCGGCAGCGTCGCGACCACGACGATCCCTACGAACCACCGCTTGCTCGGGCATCTCCTCGAGAGTATATTACCAACGAGACATATAGATAATCGTCTCGGGTTTTACGACGGTATGAAGACACCATCTCGAATGCGTCGTTCATCGCAACCGACTCACAAGTCATATGTGAGGCGCGCACCGGCGCACGGCAAGCGATGGGTGCGGCGCAGCGAGGCCCGCCCGGCCGCGCTGATCGCCGCCGCGCTGCGGCTGTTCTCGGAGAACGGGTTCGCGGCGACGCGGCTCGAGGACGTCGCCGCGGCCGCCGGGGTCAGCAAGGCGACCGTCTATCTGTACTTCGCGAACAAGGAGCGGCTGCTCGAAGCGGTGATCCGCGACGCGATCGATACGAACTTCGACCGTGCTGATCTGTTCGTCGAGGCCTTCGACGGGCCCACGCCGAACCTGGTCCGGACGCTGCTGCGGCTGCTGGAGGCCATGGCGCTCGACGGCCCGTTCCCCGCGCTGCTGAAGCTGTTGATCTCGGAGGCTGCAAACTTCCCCGAGATCGCGCGGATCTGGGGCGAGGCCGGCCCCCAGCGCATGCTCGCGCTGATCCAGCGCGTGATCCAGCGCGGCATCGATCGCGGCGAGTTTCGCCCGATCGCCGCCGAGGTCGTCGCGCCGCTCGTGCTGGCCCCCGTGTTCCTGCTCGCGGTGTGGCAGCACGCGTTGACCCCTCACCTGCACCTGGCGCTCGATCGCAGCGCGATCACCGCGGCCCACGTCGAGATCTTGCTGCGCGGGCTCGCGGTCGATCCAGCTCCGGAGGTCATCTCGTGAAGCGCTGGTCGCTACGGATCGTGATCGTGATCCTGGTCGTCGCGGCGGGGCTCGTCGGCGTGCTGTATGCCACCGGTAGGATCGGGCATCCACACGACGACTCCACCGTGACGCTCTACGGCAACGTCGAGATCCGCGAGGTCGACCTCGGCTTCCGGCTCGCGGGCCGGCTCGAGACCATGCGGTTCGAGGAAGGCCAGCAGGTCACGGCCGGCGCGGCGATGGCCGAGCTCGAGCTCCGCCCGTTCGAAGATCAGGTGAAGATCGCCGCGGCGCAGGTCGCGGTGCAGGACGCGATCCTGAAGAAGCTCGTCGGCGGCGCGCGCCCGGCCGAGCTGTCCAGGGCACGAGCGGCGGTCGACGACGCGGCCGCCGCGGCGCAGAACGCACGGACGTCGCTCGAGCGCTCGACCAAGCTGATCGCGCAGGGAGCGATCACCGGGGCCGCGCACGACGAGATCGTCGCGGCGAGCCGCAGCGCGGACGCACGGCTCGCCGGCGCCAAGGACAGCTACCGGCTGCTCGCCCAGGGTAATCGCGTCGAGGATATCGCGGCGGCGCAGGCCCAGGTCGAGGTCGCGCGCGCGCAGCTCGCGGCCGCCCAGACCGCGCTCGGCGATGCGCACCTGGTCGCGCCCGCCGATGGCGTCGTGACCTCGCGGGTCCACGAGCCCGGCGCGATCATCTCGCCGAACGACGTCGTCTACGTCCTGTCGTCGAGCCACTCGATCTGGGTCCGGACCTACGTGTCCGAGCTCCAGCTCGGCAGCGTGCATCCCGGCATGCAGGTGTCGGTGTTCTCCGACGCGGGCGGCACGCGGGCGATCCGGGGCCATATCGGGTTCATCTCGCCCACCGCCGAGTTCACACCCAAGTCGGTCGAGACCCCCGAGCTGCGCACCAGCCTCGTGTATCGGATGCGGGTGATTGTCGACGATCTGGCGCCGGGCCTGCGCCAGGGCATGCCCGTCACCGTGAAGTGGTCGATCGGGAGCCCGTGATGGCCGACGCGCTCGTGCGCATGGACGCGCTCACCAAGCGGTTCGGCGCCGGCGCGCCCGCGGTGGACGCGATCACGGGCCAGGTCCTCGCGGGCGCGATCACCGGGCTGGTCGGCCCCGACGGCGCCGGCAAGACCACGTTGATCCGGCTGATGACCGGGCTGGTCGCGCGCGACGGGGGCTCGCTCGACGTGCTCGGGTTCGATCCCGCCACCAACCCGGAGTCGATCCATGCCGCGATCGGCTACATGCCGCAGCGCTTCGGGCTGTACGAGGACCTGACGGTGATCGAGAACCTGCGGCTCTACGCGGACCTCAGGGCCTTGCCCGGCGGAGCGCGCGCGGCCGCGTTCGAGCAACTCCTCGCGCTCACCGACCTCGCGCCGTTCACCACCCGCAGGGCAGGCAAGCTGTCCGGCGGCATGAAGCAGAAGCTCGGCCTCGCGTGCGCGCTGATCCGCAAGCCACGCCTGCTGCTGCTCGACGAGCCGAGCGTCGGCGTCGATCCGATCTCGCGGCGCGAGCTGTGGCGGATGGTGGTGCGGCTCAAGGATCAGGGCGTCGGCGTGGTGTGGTCGACGGCGTATCTCGATGAAGCCGAGGCGTGTGATCACGTGCTGCTGCTCGACAAGGGCACGCTGATCTTCCACGGCCCACCGGGAGAGCTGACCCGGCGCACCGAGGGGCGCGTGTTCCGGATGATCGGGATCGCCGGCCGGCTCCGGCCGGTGCTCGCCGAGGCACTCGACGAACCCGGCGTGATCGACGGCGTGATCCAGGGCCGCGCGATTCGCCTGGTCACGCGCGCTCCCGAGCTCCGGCCGACCCTGCCCGCAAAGCTCGGGGCCGGCGCCGCGATCGTCGCGGCCGCACCTCGGTTCGAGGACTCGTACATCGACGCGCTCGGCGGCGGCCCGGGCGGGCACTCGAGGCTCGCCGAGGCGCGCCCGGACATCGAGCGCTCGGCCGAGCCGGTCGTCGTCGCCCGAGGCCTGACCAAGCGGTTCGGCGATTTCACCGCGGCTAGCGACATCTCGTTCGAGGTGTCGCGCGGCGAGATCTTCGGCCTGCTGGGCCCCAACGGCGCCGGCAAGTCGACCACGTTCCGGATGCTGTGCGGGCTGTTGACGCCGAGCGAGGGCGAGGGCCGTGTCGCCGGCATCGACCTGCGCCGCGATACCGCGGGGGCCCGCGGCCGGCTCGGCTACATGGCGCAGAAGTTCTCGCTCTACGGCGAGCTCAGCGTGCGCCAGAACCTCGGCTTCTTCGCGGCGGTCTACGGCCTGACCGGCGCGCGCAAGCGGCAGCAGATCGACCAGATGGTCGACGTGTTCGCGCTCGGCGACCGCCTCGCCACGAACGCGAAGGAGTTGCCGCTCGGCTTCAAGCAGCGCCTCGCGCTCGCGTGCGCGGTGATGCACGAGCCCGA
>JBDUAS010000135.1:0-18130 GCA_040004535.1 Deltaproteobacteria bacterium | reverse complement strand
CATCTCACTTCTCGTAGGAAATCTGCTCGAGCACGTTCGCATTCTCCGGCGGCGACGGCGTGATCAGATACACGCCGATCACGACCCCCTCCGCGCCTCTGAACGCCTTCACACTCCGCGTCCCCGCCGGCAGTAACCCGCGGTCTCGCAAATGCTGCAGTGCCTCGTCACTCGGCGAGCTGATCTTCGCCCGTGCCGCGAGCATCTCGTTCCATCGCTCGACGGCCTTTCCGTCGTCGGGGTAGCGCTCCCACCGCCGGAGCTCGATCAGCTTGTCGCCCTCGAACGTCGCGTTGACCCACGCCTCGCCGAGCTCCGCGGCGGTGCGGTCGCAGCGAGGATACATCTCGTGATTCGAGTCGACCTGGCCTTGGACCCGGCAGAACTGATGAGCGTGGAGGTCATGCTCCGCGGCTTCATGGGTAATCCCGAGGTTGACCGTGAGAGGAGCCTCGGCGCTCGGGCCTCCGCACGCGGCCAACAGCCCGAGGAGCCCCAGACGCACAGGCAATTTCATAGCGCCGGTCAAACTATCACGTGTGCTAGGGTCCGACGCCATGAAGGGCTGGACGCTATTCCTCGCTTGTCTATGCGCTTGCGCTGATCCGGCGCCGAATCCCAACAAGCCCGGCGCGCCCGATACCAATGATCCGGCGTTCACCTCGACCGGCCTCGCCGGCTGGTACCTGATCGGCAATGCCGCGACGCCGGGTCAGGACGAGATGAAGATCGTCGTGACCGCCCCCGGCGGCACCGACTTCGTCGACGCATACGTCGGCGATCTGCCAGTCGTGAGGATGGACAAGCAGAGTGACGGCTTCGCGCTCGACGTCTCGATCGCGGACGTCGCGGCCGGTAGCTACGCCATCTTGTTCACGGCAAACGGCAGCACGACCGCGTTTGCAAAGGCGACGTGGAATCGGAGCGCGCCGTATTACGTGATGGTCTCGACCGACTATGACTTTTCAGAGCCGGGCGATAACTCGACTGCGTTCATGGACATGCTCCATACGGCGCACCCCGGGTTGGTGATCACCCACTTCTGGGCGCCGTATACGTATACGGATCCGGCCGTGACCGAGGACCGTCGCGCGGCCCTGACCACGTGGTTGGTCAATTCACGCGATACGTACGGCGACGAGATCGGATTGCATATCCACCCGTACTGTAACTTTGTCACCGACGCGGGTCTGACCTGCATCACCGACCAGTCGACCGTCTATCCAGCCGGCGATACGTCGGGCTACACGATCCGGTTCAATGCCTACGATCGCCCGTCGGCAAACACCCTGTTCCAGCACGCACGCGATCTGTTCGTGGCACGCGGGCTCGGCGCGCCGGCGACGTTCCGCGCGGGTGGCTGGACCGCGGATATCACGACGCTGCAAGCTCTCGGCGACCAGGGCTTCATCGCAGACAGCTCGGCGCTCAACTGGGCGCGGATCTCGCAGTGGAAGGGCTACGCGCTCTACGACTGGAACATGGAGCACTGGGCGCCGATCGACGATACGAGTCAGCCGTATTACCCGAGCGATTCCGATATCACCACGACGACGCCCGGCAACGACATGGGTTTGCTCGAAGTCCCGGTCAACGGTGTGATGATGGATTACCTGTCTCTGGACGATCTCACGTTGCTATTCAACGAGAACTGGGATGGTACGCCGCTGGCAGCACCGCACGTCCTGATGTCGGGCTTCCATCCGTCGACGAGCCTGCCGGCGAAGGACAAGTCTCATATGACAGCCTTGCTAGATCTCGCCGATGCCCACCTGGCGAGCGCCGGTACGGGGCCGATCGTCTACATCACGTTATCTGCGCTGACGTCGGTTTTTCCGGCGCAGTAGAGATTGCAATTCAAGATCACTCATACTACTCACGCATCAATGAGTGACTTCCAAACCGAGATGAATCGCGTTGTGGGCGACTTCGTGGCGCAGATTACCGAGCTTGCCAAGCGGGCCGCCATCAACACGCTCGAGAGCGCGCTCGGCGGTGGCAAGGGAGGGCTCTCGTTGTCGGGCGGTCGCGGCCGCCGCAAGGGTGCGAAGCGCACCTCGGCGGATCTCGATCAGCTCGGCGACGACTTCCACGCGTACGTGTTGAAGAACCCGGGCATGCGGATCGAGCAGATCAACAAGCAGCTCGGCACGTCTACCAAGGATCTCGCGCTGCCGATTCGCAAGATGATCGCGGACGGCTCGCTCAAGACCAAGGGCGAGAAGCGCTCGACCCAGTACTTCGCGACCGAGAAGAAGAAGTCCAAGAAGGACTGATCGTGCTCGACACGATCCCGCGTCGAGTCCTACGCCAAGCGGTCGAACGACCGTCGACGATCGCGTATCAAACGAAGGTCGATGGCCGCTGGCAACCCACGACCTGGCGCACGTACGCCGAGCAGATCCGCAGCGCAGCGCGTGCGTTGATCGCGCTCGGCCTGCCCGCCGACGGCAAGGTCGCGATCCTCGGCTTCAATCGCCCCGAGTGGGTGATCCTCGACCACGCCGCGATGATGGCGGGTGGCGCGCCGGCTGGGATCTACACGACGTGCTCGGCCGAAGAGGTCCAGTACATCATCCATCACTCCGAATCGCGGATCGTGCTCGTCGAGAATGCCGAGCAGCTCGCGAAGGTCGAGGCGCAGCGCGCGCAGCTCCCGCTCCTGAAGTGGATCGTGATGATGCGCGGCGAACCCGCCACTGGGCCCGGGAACGACGTGCTGACGTGGGACGACTTCCTCGCGAAGGCCGAGGGCATCTCCGAGGCCGAGCTCGATGTCCGGATCGACGCGATCGAGCAGGCCGATGTCGCGACGCTGATCTACACGTCGGGCACGACCGGACCCCCGAAGGGCGTGATGCTGTCGCATCGCAACCTCGCGTGGACCGCCGAGGCACTCCTCGATATCGCGGGCCGGCCGACCGACGACATTTCACTGTCGTACTTGCCGCTGTCGCATATCGCGGAGCAGATGTGCACCGTGCACATGCCGGCGACCGCGGGCTCGACGGTGTACTTCGCCGAATCGCTCGAGAAGGTCCCCGAAAACCTCAAGGAGGCGCGGCCCACCGCGTTCTTCGGCGTGCCCCGGATCTGGGAGAAGTTTCACGCCGGGCTCTCCGGCCGACTCGCACAGGCGACCGGCGTCAAGAAGCAGCTCGCCACCTGGGCGCGCGGCGTGTGCTCGAGGGTCAACGCGCATCGCGATCGTGGTGAAGCGATTCCGACGGCGCTGGGCCTCCAGTACAAGCTCGCCGACCGGCTCGTGATCTCGAAGGTCAAGGCCGCGCTCGGCTTCGATCGGGCGGTGCGGCTGTACTCGGGTGCGGCGCCAATCGCACCGGACGTGCTCGAGTTCATGGCGAGCCTCGATCTGCCGATCGCGGAGATCTACGGTCAGTCTGAAGACTCGGGCCCGACCGCGTGCAACCTACCCGGCCGCACCCGGCTCGGCAGCGTCGGGCCCGCGTTGCCCGGCATCGAGGTCAAGCTCGCCGAGGATGGCGAGATCCTCGTGCGCGGCCCGAACGTGTTCCTCGGCTACTTCAAGGAGCCCGAGGCCACCGCCGAGGCGCTCGTCGATGGTTGGCTGTGCTCTGGCGACCTCGGTGCGTTCGACAAGGACGGCTTCCTGTCGATCACGGGTCGCAAGAAAGAGATCATCATCACCGCCGGCGGCAAGAACATCGCGCCGAAGAACATCGAGGCGATGATCAAGATGTCGCCCCTCGTCGGTGAAGCGGTCGTGATCGGCGATCGGCGCAAGTACTTGACGGCGCTCGTGACGCTCGGCGAGGCGGCGGCGCAGCTCGATGACAATGCCATTCGCGCGGCGATCCAGAAGACGATCGACGAGGCGAACCAAACGTTGGCGCGCGTCGAGCAGATCAAGAAGTTCGCGATCCTGACCAAGCCTTTCGGCATCGACTCGGGCGAGCTCACACCGACGATGAAGATCAAGCGCAAGGTCGTCGCGCAGAAGTTCGCGCGCGAGATCGATCAGATGTACGCGGACGAAGCGTAGTGGCGCGCGTCTGGCGCCGCGCTCAGTTCACGACCGGCGGCGCCTCCGGTGCGATCGCGTTGATCGCGCTGTCTCCGGTGAAGCTCCCCGATCCACTGCCGGTGTCGCGCAAGCAGCACGGCATGCCCGACGACAGCGAGAATGCCGAGGCGATCGCGCTCGTCACACGCGACCGCAGCGAGGACCCGGCGTGGTTCGTCGACCAGGTCGTGACGCCATTCGCGGATCTGATCGCGAGCGACCTGGGGCCCGATGTCGCCGCGAGCGCGCTCGCGACGGAGCACGCGTACGTGATCGAAGGCGAGGTCGAGGATCCGGAGGACCTCGGTCATGTCCAGGCCGCGTGGGCGCTCGCGAAGTGCTTGTGCGAGCAAGGCGCGACGCTCGTCGTCGATGTCTACGCCGCGCGGGCACACCTCGGCGAGGAGGTCGCGGCCCTCGCGCCTGACCGCGAGCTCGAGGTCATGCACGAGGTCACGCTGTTCTTCGACGAGACCGAGGCCGGCACGCTCGCGGCGTGGTCGCTCGGCCTGCGCAAGTTCGGCCGGCCCGAGATCGTGCTCCTCGACATCGCGCCCGACAAGGCGACCGAGACGGCGTTGCTGTTGCGCGACATCGCCGCGACGCTCGTCGCCGGGGAGCGGATCGAGCCCGGCGACGGCGTGGGCGTCCCCGATGGCCGCCGGCTCGTCGCGGAACGCTTCGATCCGGCCAGTGCCCCGGTTGTTTCGATCGAGGGCGACGCCCTCGTCCTGCGCTAGATCCGGTCTACACTTCGGCGCATGGGTGATGGCTTCCACGGCAGGGTGCTGTTCGTCGATCTCGGCGCGCAGACATCTCGTGTCGAGACGATCGATCCCGAGGTCTACCGCAACTACCTCGCGGGCTACGGCCTCGGCGCATGGCTGATGTGGAAGCACTTCCCACCGGGCACCGATCCGCTCACACCCGAGGCGTGCTTCGCGATCTGCTCGGGCCTGCTCACCGGGTTGCACACGCCGTTCTCGAGCCGGATCCAGATCGTCGGCAAGTCGCCGCTGACCGGCACGTGGGCCGACTCGAACTCGGGCGGCAGCGTGTGCACGCACCTGCGCGCGGCCGGCTACGACGCGATGGTCGTCACCGGACGTGCGGCGGTGCCGACGGTGCTCGTCGTGCGCGATGCCGAGGTCTCGTTCGAGCCCGCGGGCGAGCTGTGGGGCCAAGAAATCCCTCCGACGTTCGACGCGCTGAAGCAACGGTTCGGCGGCAAGCGCGACGTCGGCGTGTCGGCGATCGGTC
Organism: Deltaproteobacteria bacterium; assembly: GCA_040004535.1. GTDB lineage: Bacteria > Myxococcota_A > Polyangia > Haliangiales > Haliangiaceae > JABFXX01. Next base: position 12,825 of record JBDUAS010000135.1, on the reverse strand, counting down.
CCGCGGGCGAGAAGCAGCAGCGGATCGCGTCGGTGATGAACGATCGCTATCACGCGTTCGGCCGCCAGGGCTTTGGCGCGATCTACGGCGCGAAGAACTTGAAGGCGATCGTGGTCGCGGGCACCGGCGAGGTGCCGCTCGCGCGCCCGGCCGAGTTCAAGGCGGTGTGCAAGCGGATCAACGACGAGTACAAGCGCGACCTCGGCGTGATGACGCGGGTGTTCGCGTACTTCATCAAGGCGAAGAGCTGGCTCGGCTGGATGTATCGGCTGATGGCGCGGCTCGGCATGAAGGCCCAGACGCCGGCGGCGGCGATGCGGCGCGCGTTCTCGCGACGCGGCACGACGCTCGCGGTCGCGCTGTCGGTCGAGAACGGCGATGCACCGATCCGCAACTGGACCGGCGTCGGGACCAAGGACTTCCCGATCGGCAAGCGCGGCATGAAGGTCGACGGTGCCGCGGTCGAGAAGATCGTGACGAAGAAGCTGTCGTGCGGCGAATGCCCGATGCCGTGCAAGGGTCGCGTCGACATCAAGTCGCGTGGCTTGCACGACGTCCGCCGTCCCGACTACGAGACGCTCGTCGGCTTCGGCGCGAACCTCTTGAACGACGACCTCGGGCTCGTCACCGCGTGCCACGACGCGTGCAATCGCTACGGCATCGATGCGGTCAGCTCGTCGATGACGCTCGGCTGGGTCTGCGAAGCAGTCGAGAAGGGCCTGCTCACAGCCGCCGACCTCGACGGAGTCGACATGCGCTGGGGCAACGGCGAAGGCGCACTGGCGCTGACGATCAAGATGGGCACCGGCGAAGGCTGCGGCGCGTGGCTCGGCCACGGCGTGCAGCGCGCCGCCGAGCACGTCGGCAAGGGCACCGACGCGTTCGCCGTCCATGTCCACGGCGGCGAGCCCGCGTATCACGACAGCCGGTTCACCTCGCTGATGGGCGTCACGTACATCTCCGACCCGACGCCCGGCCGCCACACCGCCGGCTCGGCGTCGTGGAACGAGACGTTCGGCGCCGGCTTCTCGCTGCCGAAGGCCGCCGACAAGAAGGACTGGAACGTCAAGTGGAAGGGCACCGAGGGCAAGGGCAAGGCGCAGGCGCTGCACTCGAACGCACACCAGGCGATGAATGGCCTCGGCCTCTGCATGTTCACGATGCTGACCGGTAACCTGCCCTGGACCGAGCTCGTCAACGGCGCGACCGGCTGGGACGTCACCGACGCAGATTTGCTCCGATGCGGTGAACGAATCCAGAACCTGCGCGCCGCGTTCAACTGGCGCGAGGGCCTCAAGCCCGCCGACTTCAAGCCGCACCCGCGCATGCTCGGTGAAGGCGATGGCCACCTCGCCACCGGCCCGCTCAAGGGTGTGCGCGTGCCGCTGCCGATGCTGCGCGACGACTACTACACCGCGATGGACTGGAACCGCGACAGCGGCATGATCTCGAAGGCGCGCGCGACCGAGCTCGGCATGGCGGACTTGCTCGCCGGGTACGTCCGCTAGTGGGCATCTTCGATCGCTTGCGCGGCGATCAGATCAAGATCCACATCTTGATCCGCGGCCGGATCGGCGACGACTGGAAGGACATCGACCAGCACCTGAGACTGCCGAAGGGCACGACGCTCGAACGCTTCGTCGAGGTCGCGGAGCAATCGGGCATCCCGATCCGAGCTGCGCTGGCGAATTCACCGCATCTGGCGGAGACGCTGATGCTCAACGGTGAGCGTTGTCCGCTGGAGGAGAACCGTGGTCGCGTCCTCGCCGATGGCGACGAGATCTATCTGCTCGCGCCGCTAGCGGGTGGGTAGCGCGGCCGATCGCGTCGCCGATCGCGTCACCGATCGCGTCACCGATCGCGTCAGTAGAGCGCGAGCTGCCTGCAGTCGCGCGAGCGCCCCGCAAGAGCGCGCGACCTCACGCCGGCCGGATTACCACAAAGGCACTGGTCGAGAGCACAAAAGCACAAAGCAGACCTTGGGCGGCGGCTGCGCCGCCGACCCGCAGCCCTACTTTGTGCTTTGTACCCTAACCGGAACGAGCTGCGATCGAGCTCGATGTCCGAAAGCCGGACGTGACCGCGCTCTCTAGTGTCAGAAGTGCGATCGAAGATGCGTGGATGATGAACGCATCCATCGAGGCTATCGACGAACATCTCAACGGACTCTCGCATCGTGTCATTGGTGCCGCAATCGAGGTGCACAGAGCTCTCGGCCCCGGCCATTTCGAGTCGGTGTATGAACGTGCGCTGCGCATCGAGCTCGAGCTACGCGGGATACCGTTCCGCGCACAGCCTGCGATCGGTGTGGCGTACAAGGGCGTGTCTGTCGGTGAGTTCGTCCCGGACCTGATCGTAGACAAGCGGCTGATCGTCGAGCTCAAGGCAACCGAATCGATTTCGGAAGTGCACCTCGGCCAAGCTCTCGCATATCTACGCATCGCTGACCTGCGACTCGCGCTTGTCGTGAACTTCCATGCGCGCCTCCTGAAAGGCGGTGGGATCCGGCGCGTCGCCAACTGATCGGCGGGCCGCATATGCGTGATGAGGCTCGAAACACAAAGCTGAGCGCGCGAGCGGCGAAGCCGCCGCCGGGGTCTGCTTTGTGCTTTTGTGCTCTCGACAAGTGCCTTTGTGGTAATCCGACCGGCGCTGCGTTCGCGGTCGCGCAGGTGTTCGCGCGACGTCTACGCGGCGATGACGCGGCCATCACGCCATCACCGATCGCGCTAGGACGTCCCGATCAACATCGTTAGCGCGACGCCCCGGTGCGCACAGACGTCCGCGAGCCTCGGAGCGACGAGCTCGTGCTCCGCGGGCGCGAGGCCGACGATCTCGAGCCGCTGGAGCGCGGGAAACGTGGTCTCGTCGACGAGCGCGAGCAACGAGCGGAGTCCCACACCAGCATCGTGCATGTCGGGCGCCTCGTACCCCAGGTCGGTGATCGAGGGCCATGGGATCTGGCCGAGCTGATCGGTGAGCGCGACCACACTCGTGCGCATCGGCGCGAGGGTGAGCGCGTGGAGCTTCGGCAAGACCGGCGCGGCTTGGACCATCACCGTACGCAGGATCAGGTGGCGAAGCTGCACCATCTCGTGAAGACCGGCGCAGGCGATCCGTCGATCGCTGCCATCGTGATTCCACGACGACAACGTCAGCCGGCGGAGCGAGCGGACACAACGCCGTTGGACGAACGCATCGACGGTGCGGTCGACGTCGCTCGGATCCGCGGTCACCGTGAACGAGCGCAACAGCGAGCTCGCCGGCGCCTCGAGGAACGACCGCAGCGGGTCCGGGCCGCCGGTGTACTGGCATTCGCGCAGGAAACCCGCGCGCCAATCGCGCTGGTAGAGCTTCTCGTCGAGCGTTCGGTGCTCGTCGCCTAGCAACACGGGGGCGAGCTCGCGCAACGCCGGGCCGGTATCCGCGCCTTGCTTCTCGAGGATGACGAGCTGCGCGCGTGGATCCTCGCCCTGGAGCAGCCAGTCCTCGAGCACGATCCAGCGAGACTCGTCGAACGGCTCCTCGGCGAGCGCATCCTCGAGCTCGCGAAAGTGCGCGAGCTTCACGGTCAAGTCCCGATCAGCAGCGCCGCGAGCATCGCACCGTAGATCCGGACCATCGAGCCGAGGTCCTCGTCGGTGAAGCGCAGCTCACCACCGAGGAAGTAGTCGCGGCCGTAGCGCAGCTTGTTGAAGTAGGTCGGCTCTGCAGCGTTGCCGGTCTCGATCGGCAGGTAGCCGGGCGTCGCGAACACGTCGTCGACGCCACCGCTGATGTAGACGGAGCGGAACACTTCGAGCGCGCCGGCGAGCTTGACGCGCGGGACGTGCGAGAACCCGCCGAACACGTCGGCGGAGAACCGTAGGCGACCGCTGCCGAGCAACAGGTCGGAGCCGACGCCGAACGTCGATTCCTTGATGCCGGCGCGCAACTGCAACGGGCCGAACCGCTTGCCGAACTGCAGCGTGAACCGCAGCTCTTCCTGGATCTCCTGGTAGCGGTTGTACTGCTGCGCGCTGAGCACGTCGGTGAGCTGATCTTCGGGCAGACCGCCCTGCCCGCTCTTCGAGAACTCGACGAGGTAGAACTTGTCGTTGTGGCCGCGCAGCTCGGCGCCGACGTAGAACTTCGGCACGCCCGAGAACACGTTCCACTCCGCGCGGACGCCAAACCACGACTTGAATGGATCGAGGCTGTGCGTCGCCTCCTTGCCGGCGACGCTGAGGTCGTCGAGCTCCTCGCCGACGTCGGTGTCGTTGATCAGGCGGCCGAGCTTGCCCTTGCCGTCGTCGCCGCGGCCTTCGTCGACGGCCGCCATCACGTCGCCGAGCTGCTGCAGCGTGGGGTCGACCTTGTCGATGCCTTCGCGCGCGTTCTGCAAGCCATCGTGTAAGCCCGTACGAATGTCCGCCATCTGGCGGCGCGCGCTCGCGATGCCGTTGTCGACGCGATCGAACCAACCTTTGACGTCGGGCTTCGCACTCGCGATCGCATCCGCCGCGCGCGTCGTGCCGTTCTCGAGTCGGATCATCGCCTGGTCGGCCGATTCGATCGGCTTCGCGATGTGGCCCTCGTCGACCCAGCGCTCCGCACCGATCAGCGCATCCGCGAGCGGACCGCTCGCCCACTTGCGGCCGGCGAGTGCGAAGTCGTGGACGGTATCGAGACCGCGATCGATCTTCGGCATCGTTCGCGACAGCGACCGCAACGCGCTATCGGTCGAGCCGCCTTCGATCACGTGGATGATCGGCTCGCCGGATTTCAGGCGGCGCCCCGTCGTCGCGCCTTCGCCGTTGCCGCCCGGGATGATCTCGAGATAGCTGTCGCCGAACGCCGACTCGGCCTTCTTGGTGATCCACGAATCGATCGGGATGTCGGTCGAGTCGAGCAGCTCCATGTCGACGCGGGCGAACGTGCCTTCAATGGTGAGCCGGTTGATCTCGCCGATCCGGACGCCCGCGATCATCACCGGCGAGCCCGTCGCGAGGCGCGAGGCATCGCGGAACCGGGCGTACGTGTAGAAGTGACCGCCGAGGTGCGTCGCCGGCATCTTCGCGCGCAACAACACCGCCCCTCCCAGCAGGAGCACGGCAATCACGACGATGGTCACGATGCGCGAGATCCAGCGCACAGCCGACTCTACGCCGAATTACTTGGTCGCGCCGCGACGCAAGTAGAAATGGACGCCGCGCTGCGGATGCGACAACCGGATCGCGATCGCCTGCGCGCCGCCCGACGGAGGTTGTACCTTCGCGTGGAACCGCCGGGTGTTCAGATCTGTGATCGGGATCTCGACGGCATCGACCTTCGCAGTCCAGCCAGGCAGCGCCGCGCCGCTCACGTCGATCTCGCCACCGAACGGCGCCCCTTCGATCGGCGACTCGATATAGACCTGCGCCGCGGTCTGGTCGAACGTGATCTTCAGCGTCGTGACCTTGTCCTGCTTGCCGTCGGGCTTCTCGAACCAAAACATGTAGCTGGCTTCTTTGAGCTTCTTGCCGGGGATTTCCACCATCGGCGTCGAGCTCTCGAACACCTCGTCGCTGCCGCCGGTCGCGAGATGCAGCTTGTACGTCGTCGCGGTGCCCTTGTACTTGACGTCGACGTTCGGGATCAGGCTCTGGTACGAGATGTCGTAGACGCGGCCGTCTGCATCGATCGAGTTCTTGCTCGGTTTCGGCGGCAGCGGCCGGCGGCCCGCATCGGTGACGACCGCGATCTGACCCGATGCCGCGACAGCGCCGCCGGCGCAGCGCAGCCGCCACACCCACGAGCCGCTCTGCAGCAGCATGTTCGCCGATTCTTTGCCTTCGGAGACTCGCGGCGTGCGGAACCGCGCATCGTGATCCATCTCCACGGTGCCGCCACTCGGGCACTTGCTGTTGAATGCGAACTGGAGCGCGGTAGAGCCCTTCGGATCGTGAACCACGAACGATTTCGGCGCATCGCCGACGACGATCTTGAAGTCGAAGTAGCGCGGGATCACGACGCCCGGGTTGATCGTTCCGGCCTTGAGCAAGGTCGCGCTCTCGCCGCCCGCCATCTCGAGCGTCGAGCTGCCGTTCGTACCGACGAGCTTCGCGCCGCCGTGGACCATCGCGACCTTCGCCTCGCCGCGCGCGTTGACCTCGATCCGCGCCTCGGCGGCTGCATCCTTCGTCGCCGCGATGTCGACCTCGCCTCCGGGGACGCCGACCTTGCCCGCTTGTTGCGCGGGCACGCTCGCGGTCGCAGTGCCGAGCTCCATGCCGACGAGCAAGTCGTCGTGGATCGTGATCTGCGACGACGCGCCGGCGAGCTCGAGGGTCGCCGTGCCGGAGACGAGCACGGCCTTCGCGCCGGCCTTCTTGAGCCGGAGCTTCGCGCCGACCGGGATCGTGCCCTTGCCTGCAGCGACAGGCGCCCACGTCTTCGCGCCCGGAGCCTGGAGCTCCGCACCGGTGCCCGTGATCTCGTACGCGATATCGCCGCCCGGCGAAACGCCGGCATCCGGTGGGGCGGGCGGCGCGGCATCGACGCCGGCATCGATCGCGGTCACCGCACCGAGCTCGAGCCCGATCGGCCTGCCGATCACGAGCTCGCTGCCGTTGATCTGCGCGTTACCGATCAGCAGCTCGACGTTGTTCGCGGTGATCCGGATCTTGCCGCCGGGCGCGACCTTGACGTTCCCGATCTCGAGGGCCGCCGTCGACGAGTTGACGACGTCGATCCCACCGAGCTCGACGACGACGTCGGTCACGTTGTTCTTGCCCGCGCCGAACCGCAACACCGTGTGCGGCTGCATCTCGATCACCTGCGAGCCGGTCAACGTGATCTGGGCGGAACCATCCGCGGTGCGGGCCGCGTCGCCCATGTAGAACACCGCACCGACGAGCGCACCCTGCCACGGGCCGACCCCGGGCTGGCGCTCGACGGCGCCATCCGCCTTCGTCAGCTCGGCGATGCCGCCCTTCTTCTTACCGCCGCATGCCCAGGTCAGGCAGACGACGAGCATGAGGATGGCGAGCTTGCGAATCTGCACGCGTCACTTGTGGAGGTCGATGTTCTTGATCGCGACGCCGTTCGGTTCGATCGTGACGTCGAGATCCTGGGTCGCGTAAGAGCCGGCCTTGACCGTGATCTTGTACTTACCCGGCGCGAGATCCAGCGAGAACGTACCGTCCCTGCCGCTCTCGACCTTGGCATCGCCCGGCGACACCGTGATCATGGCCTTGTCGACCGCCTTGCCGTTCGGCAGCGAGTGGACGACGCCGCGTAGCTGGCCCGGCGGCAACATCGACTCGAGCTTGATCGGTGCCACCGTCGTCGTGATCTCGTCGAGCTTCGCGATCGTGCCGGTGCCCGGCTTCTTGCCATCGACCGAGACGCTCACGCTCGCGCTAGGCTCGTCGATCCGGTGGACTGCAGGCTTGCTCTTCGTCGCCTCCGCCTGCGTGCCGATCCGCACGCCCTTGAACACGTACTTGCCGGTCTGATCGGTGGCGACCGGATCGACCGTCACGTTCGCGAGCTTGATCGACACCTTCGCGCCGACGACCGGCTTGTCGGCTTCGTCGGTGACGCTGCCCGAGATATCGACGTTGATCGGCGTCTCGACCGCCGGGCAACCCTCGGAGGTGTACGCACAGCCCTTGAACTGCGCCTCGGACTTCGAGTTACCGAACTGCGCCGAGATCCCGATGCCGGCGGTGAATACCGGCTCGTAAGGGATCAGCGGGATCGCGTTCGCGGTGACCTGCGCCGCGGTGACGTACGGGACCTTCGCCATCTCTGCGAACACGAGCAGCGCGAACTGATCGTCGAGGTGATAGCCGCCGCTGATCCCACCGCGGAACGTCAGCTTTCCGTCGGTCAGCGCGGCATGGCCGGCCTTGACCGAGCCGTCGGCGTTGGTCGGGGGATCGCCGAGGAACGCGTCGAGCGACGCCTCCGCACCGAACCACGCCTTGCCCGCGGGAATCGCGAGGTGCGCGCCGCCGAACACCTCGTTGAAGTCGGAGACGCCGAGCGACATCCGATCAGCGAGCGACAACGCTTCGACCATGTCGACGCTGCTCGCGCTGTTGTCGAGCTGATAGCCGACCTCGAACGACAAGATGCCGGGTCCCGCCGGTAGCGACGCGAGCGCACGGACGTCGACCGAGATCGCCGAACCCGCGATCGACGGCGCGTCCTTGCCAGGAACCCAGATCCCGAGCTGCGCACCGAACCGCGCGGTGCCGAACGCCTTCGCGACGCGGCCGATGATGTGCGGATCGCCGACGATGCCGGTGTCGTGGCCCATCGGCGCGTTATTGTGGCTGTCGTAGCGGCCGTCGAGCGACAGGCCGATCGAGAACAAGTCGTGAGCTCCGAACGCGACCGCGATCGAACCGAGCGCCCGGCTCATCGTGTGATCCGCGGCGAGCGCGGCCTTGCGGTAGCCGAAGCCGTCCAGCGTGATCAGCTCGAGCGCGCCTTTCGGCAACGTCACGGCATCGGGGACATAGATGCCACCGGGCATCGCGCCGTAGCCGACCGCCGGTTGGGAAGCGGAGGCGGCTTCAGTGGCCGCAGCGCTCGCCGCGACATCCGCCTGTGCAAGCACTGGAGTCGCGCTTACCAGCAGCACCGAGCACGTGAGTCCCCAGCGAAGCATTACCGAAAGTGTAAAGGTCCGGCCCGGGTAGTTACCAGGGCAACGCGCTGATTCGTGGGCTGGTTACTTCAATAACGAAGCCAGCGGAGCAGCTCGCGCATGGTGGGACGCTTGCCGTACATGAGGATGCCGACCCGATAGATCTTCGCGGCGAACCGCGAGACCACGATGATCGACACGAGCAGGATGCCGAGCGACAGCGCGACGTCGGCAGCGCCGGCACCTCCGAGCAGGTAGCGCAGCGGCATCAGCATCGGCGACCAGAACGGCACGAGCGTGAGGATCGCCGCGGTGTGACCCCGCGGATCGCCGGTGATCGCGGTCATCGACAGCATCGCGATCACGAGCATGATCGTCACCGGCGTCGCTGCCTGTTGCGAGTCCTGCTCCGACGCGACCATCGCGCCGATCGCGGCGTACAGCGTCGAGTAGAACAAGAAGCCGAGGACGAAGAACGTGAAGATGATGAAGTACGCGGTGCCCGACAGCGACGGCAGCACACCGGGCGACGAGGCGCCGAACAGCCCGAGCAGCTGCTCGTGATAGTTGAGCGCCAGTCCGCCGACGATCAACCACAGCGAGATCTGCGCGAGGCCAGCACCGCCGACGCCGAGGATCTTGCCCAGCATCATCGACCGCGGCTTGGTCGCTGCCACCATGAGCTCGACGACGCGCGAGGTCTTTTCGGTGACCACGCTGCGCATGACGTTGATGCCGTACAGCAGGATGACGAAGTACAGCAGCACCGCGAGGATGTAGCCGAGCGCGAACATCGCGCCGCCGTTCTCGGCCTCGCTGACGCCGTTCGTGTGCAGCGTCGTCAGGTTCGGCGGCATCAGCAGCGCCGCGATCTGGTCCGGACTCTGATGGAGCTTGTCGGTCAGGCGCTGCGAGACGATCACCTGGTTGGTGATCTGACGAAGCTCCATCTGGACGATCTGGTTCGTGGCGTTGTCGCCGCGATAGACGAGCACGCCACCGGTCAGGGCGTCTTTCGGCACGCGCAGGAACCCGGCGGTTTGCTTCTTCGCGATGTGCGCCATCAGCTCGGAATCGGGCGTCGTCGCGGGGACGATCGTTCCGACCCAGTCCACCGCGCCGAACGCCGTCGCGATCTTCGGGCCGAGCACACCGGTGTCGTCGGCGATCTCGACCTTCGCGCCCGCCGTGCCGCGGGAAGCGAGCAACACCGGGATCACGATCATCCCGATCATGAAGACCGGCCCGAGGACCGTCATTGCCACGAACCACTTGGTGCGGACGCGCTCCAAGAACTCGCGCTTCGCGATCACGAATGCTTCACGCATGGTCACCCACTCCGTCGTCGGGCCGGCGGTCCGCGATCATCGCTGCGTCACCGCCAACGCGCTCGACGAAGATCTGGTGCAGCGTCGGTACGACGACCTCGAAGCGGCGGACCCCGACGTCGGCAGCGAGCAGCTTCGCGAGTAACTGCTGCGGCGCGACGCCGTCGGCGAGCTTGACCTCGCAATCGGCGACATCCCCGGGGCGCGGCTCGCGCTGCTCGGCGACGAGCGACTTGTCCTCGATCGCCGCGCGTGCACGCTCCTTCGAGGCGTCGTCCGCGAAGCCGAGTGCGACCAGACCTTCACTGCTCGCGGCGCGCTTGATGTCGCGGAGGTTGCCGTCGAGCACTTTCTTGCCGCGCGCGATGATGCAGACGTAGTCGCAGACCTTCTCGGCCTGCTCCATGCCGTGGGTCGAGAACAGCACGGTGCGGCCGGCCTCGCGAATCTCCTCGACGACCTCGCGGAGGACCTCGGCGTTGATCGGATCGAGGCCGCTCCACGGCTCGTCGAGGATCACGAGCGCGGGATCGTGGATCAGCGCGGTCGCGAACTGGACCTTCTGCTGCATGCCCTTCGACAGATCCTGGACCTTGTTCTTCAGCCACTGCGCGAGCCCGAGCCGTTCGAGCCACTTCTGCGCGCGCTTGCGCGACTCGGCGCCGGAGAGGCCGCGGAGCTCGCCCATGAACGCGACCATCTCGAGCACCTTCATCTTGGGATAGAGGCCGCGCTCCTCGGGCAGATAACCGATCTGTGCGGCGGCCTCGGGCCCGGGCGCGTACTTGTCGAGGATCGTGATCTTGCCGGCGTCGGGCGCGATGATGTCGTTGATCATCCGCAGCGTCGTCGACTTGCCGGCGCCGTTCGGGCCGAGGATCCCGTAGACGACTCCGCGCGGGACCTCGAACGAGAACTCCTCGACGGCGGTGTGGTTGCCGAACTTCTTGACGATCTTGTCTACGTGGAGTGCGTTGGTCATGTAGGTACCGCGTCGCCGAGGACAGCTCGCTCGAGCACCGCCATACGGATCGCGACGCCCCAGCTGACTTGCTGGAGGATGACGGCGCGCGGGCCATCGGCAACCTGCGGCGACACTTCGACGCCGCGGTTGATCGGGCCGGGGTGCATCACGATCGCATCGGGCTTCGCGTACGCGAGCGTGCGCTCGGACAACCCGAACGTGCGCGAGAGCTCGCGCGTGTTCGGAAACCGTGGAGCCTCACCTTCGAACCGCTCGTGCTGGACGCGCAGCATCATCACGACATCGGCGCCGTCGAGGCCGTCCTCGAGCCGCGGGCAGATCCGTACGCGTTCGCGCGTGAGCTCGCCGCCGATCGACTCGATCCCGCGCGGCAACAGCGTCCACGGTGCGACGAGCCGGACCCGCGCGCCGAGCTTCGCGAGGCACAGGATGTTCGAGCGCGCGACCCGCGAGTGCGAGATATCGCCGACGATCGCGACCTCGAGCCCTTCGACCTGGCCCTTGTGACGGCGGATCGTCGCGGCGTCGAGTAACGCCTGGGTCGGGTGCTCGTGCTGGCCATCGCCCGCGTTGATGATCGCGCAGCGCGACGTCCGCGCGAGGAGCGCCGCGGCGCCGCCGTACGCGTGGCGAACGACGACCGCATCGGGATGCATCGCCTCGAGGTTGCGGCCGGTGTCGAGCAGCGACTCGCCCTTCGTCGTCGACGAGGACGACCCCGAGATGTTGATCGCTTCGGCCGACAGCCGCTTCGCCGCGAGCTCGAACGACGTGCGCGTGCGCGTCGAATTCTCGAACATCAAGATCATCACGGTGCGGCCGCGCAGCGAGGTCAGCTTCTTGATCGGCTCGTCCGCGAGGCTCCAGTAGCGGTCGCCGTGATCGAGGATGCTCGTGATCTCCGCGGCGTCCAGATCCGCGATGCTGACGAGGTGGCGTGGGCCGGCCGGCACGCGGCGGGTATACCACTGGTATAATCTCGCGGCGTGTCCGGAGATCGCGTCAACCGGATCGGCCAGGTGGTCGGCGACCGATTTCGGATCGAGGCACCGATCGGTCGTGGCGCAAGCGCCGAGGTCTACCGTGCGACAGATCTCCAGACGTCGCAGCCTGTCGCACTCAAGATCCTGCGGTTCACGCACATCTCCGACGCCGTGTTGCTCGCGCGGTTCGAGCGCGAGGGCGAGGTCCAGGCGAAGCTACGCCACCGCAACATCGCCGCGCTGCTCGACTCCGGGATCACCGACAAGCGCGAGCCTTACCTCGCGGTCGAGATGCTGCACGGCAAGACGCTGCGCGGCGTGATCAAGGAAGAAGGCCGGCTCGCGCCTCGCCGCGCCGCGAGCTACGCGTGGCAAGCGCTCAACGGGCTCGCGGCGGTCCACGCGCAAGGCGTGCTGCATCGCGATCTGAAGCCCGCGAACATCATGCTCGAGCCATCGGAGGGCCCGATCGACCGCGTCGTGTTGATCGACTTCGGCTTCGCCACGTTCGAGGGCAGCGCGAAGCTCACGCTGCAAGGCACCGTCGTCGGCAGCCTGACGTACATCGCGCCCGAGCGGCTGCGCGGCGAGGCCTCGGATCCGCGCGCCGATCTCTATGGCATGGGTGTGATCCTGTTCGAGATGATCGCGGGGCGCCCGCCGTTCATCGCCGATGATGACTTCGAGCTGATCGACTATCACGTCAATGTCGAAGCGCCGCGCCTGCGCGACTTCGACCCGACGCTGCCCGCGGCGCTGGACGATCTTGTCGCGCGGGCTTTAGAGAAACAAGCCGACGAACGCTACGAGACCGCGCAGGCAATGGCCGACGCGCTCGAGCTCGCCGCGCGGGGGCTCTAGTTAGTTACACGCGCCCGTCGCGCAATCGCACGGAGCCGGGGTCGTGCC
>JBDUAS010000401.1:0-5360 GCA_040004535.1 Deltaproteobacteria bacterium | reverse complement strand
CCGCGACGTACTTCGGAGGAGGCGTGGTCGCGCACGTCAGCCTCGCGGATCCGGTGTGCGGCCGGCTCGGCGACGTGTTGGTCGCGGCGGGACATGCCGAATCCGCGCGCGTCCACGCGTCGGCGACGTACGTGTGCATCGAAGGTCCGCAGTTCGGCACGCGCGCCGAGTCCGAGGTGATGCGCATGTGGGGTGGCGATGTCGTCGGGATGACGAACCTCCCGGAAGCGCGCCTCGCACGCGAGGCCGAGCTCTGCTACGCGACGCTCGCGCTGCCCACCGACTACGACTGCTGGCGCGCGCGCGACGAGGTCACGGTCACGGATGCGATGGCGGTCCTGCGGGCGAACGTCGCGATGGCCCAGCGGATCGTCGGGCGCACGCTCGCGGCGATCGATCCTGGCGACGCATGCACGTGCCAGCGCAGCCTCGACGCCGCGCTCGTCACGCCGATCGAGGCGATCTCGCCCGACGTTCGGCGCCGGCTCGCGGTGGTGCTCGCGCGTCGGCTCGCAGGGTCGCGGTGATCGTCCTCGTCGTGATCGCCGGAGCGTTGATCGCGTTCGTGAACGGCCAGAACGACGTGGGCAAGGGTATCGCCACGCTCGTCGGCAGCGGCGTGACAAACTATCGCCGTGCGATCGTGTGGGGCGCGATCTGGACCGGCATCGGCGCGCTCGCGGGCTCGCTGATCGCGGGCGCGATGCTCGCGACGTTCGGCAAGGGTCTGCTCGGCGCGGGTGTGACGCCGACCTTCGCGACCGCGCTCGCCGTCGTGTTCGGCGCCGCCGCGTGGGTGCTGATCGCCACGCGCACCGGACTCCCGGTCTCGACGACGCACGCGATCATCGGTGCGCTCACCGGCGTCGCACTCGTCGCCTTCGGCATGACGGGCGTGCGCTGGGATGCGATCGAGCACAAGCTGCTCGTGCCGCTGCTCGTGGGCCCGTTCATCGCGCTCGCCGCGACGGCGGCGCTACTGAGGATCGCGAGGTGGCACGGTGGCATCGCCGACTGCGCCTGCGTGGTCGCTCCCGCGCCGCGGTTGGTCTCGCTCGGCGGCGGCGGCATTGGTCGCCTCGCGCTCTCGCCGCCGACCTTGATGGTCGCCAGCTCGGCTGCGTGCGCCGCGCAGCCGGTCGCGGCACGGGTCACGATGGATCACCTGCACTGGGCCACGAGTGGTGCCGCGAGCTTTGCCCGGGGCCTCAACGACGCGCCGAAGATCGTCGCGCTGATCCTCGCCGGTGCCGCGCTCACCGGATCCGGTATCGCGCCCGCGAGTTGGTTCGCGATCGTCACGGCAGCGATGGTCGCGGGGAGCTTGTGGGGCGGCCTCCATGTCACCCGCGTTCTCGCCGAGAACGTCACGCGAATGGATCACCGCGAGGGCTTCGTGGCGAACCTCGTGACCGCGTTGCTCGTCGGGCTTGGCGCGTGGCAAGGACTCCCTCTATCGACGACGCACGTCTCCACCGGAGCGATCATCGGCGCCGGGACGACGCGCGCGAGCGCGATCGACTGGCGCACCGTGCGAGGGATGGCGCTCGCTTGGGTCGTCACGATCCCGCTCGCGGCGGGGCTGGCGATCACCACGTACGGACTACTCGTCACGGTGGGCGTATGAGCACCCTGCGCAAGACCGCGATCGGTGTCGCGCTCGTGGTGGTCGTGGGCGCGGCGATCTTCGTCGTCCCGGCGAAGCAATGGGCGATCTCGTTCGTCGAGTGGATGCACGGACAGGGTGCGCTCGCGGTCGTGATCTTCTCCGTCGCGTACGTCGTGGCCGCCGTGCTCCTGATCCCGGGCTCCGTGTTGACCTTCGGCGCCGGATTCGTCTACGGCACTGTATGGGGGTCGCTGCTCGTCGTGCCGGCGGCCACGCTCGCCGCGATGATCGCGTTCGCGATCTCGCGCCGACTCGGGCGCAACCGCGTCGCGGCGCGCGTGCAGCGCAACCCGAAGTTCGCGGCCCTCGATCGCGCGATCGGACGCTCCGGGTTCAAGATCACGCTCCTGGTCCGGCTCTCGCCGATCTTTCCGTTCGGGCTGCTCAACTACGCCCTCGGCGTCACCGAGATCCGACTTCGTGACTACTTCTGGGCCACGGCGCTCGGCATGCTGCCGGGAACGATCGCATACGTCTATCTCGGCTCGCTCGTCACAAGCGCGACCGAGCTCGGCAGCGGGTCGGGGCGGACCTGGCTGTACTGGCTGGGCGGCGCGCTCACGATCGTCGCGAGCATCGCGATCACGGCGATCGCGCGACAGGCGCTCCGGCGCGAGCTTGCCGAGGCGCACTCGTGACGGCCGCGATGCCGTTGCTCGTCGACGGCGACGCGGCCGATGCGGCGCTACTCGAGAGCGTCCATCCGCCGGCGTGGGGCAATCCGACCGCGAGCGGACGCTACAACCTGGTCGTGCTCGGCGGCGGGACGGCCGGGCTGGTCTCCGCGGTCGGCGCGGCCTCGCTCGGCGCGCGCGTCGCACTGATCGAGCGCCACTGGCTCGGCGGCGATTGTCTGAACGTCGGCTGCGTGCCGTCGAAGGCCGTGATCCGCGCGGCGCGTGCGGCGCACGATGCGCGAACCGCCGCGGACTACGGGATCCTCGTCGGCGCGGTCGAGGTCGACTTCGCCGCCGCGATGGCGCGCATGCGGGGGCTGCGCGCTGGTATCGCTCCCCACGACTCGGCGGCGCGGCTCGCCAAACTCGGGATCGAAGTGTTTCTCGGCGGCGGTCGCTTCGTCGGCCGTGATGTCGTCGAAGTCGCCGGGCAGCGCCTGCGGTTTGCACGCGCCGTGATCGCCACCGGTGCGCGCGCGGCGGTGCCCTCGGTGCCGGGGCTCGCGGAAGCGGGCTACCTCACCAACGAGACGGTGTTCGCGCTCACCGAGCGCCCGGGCCGGCTGGTGGTCGTCGGCGGCGGTCCGATCGGCTGCGAGCTGGCGCAGGCGTTTCGCAGGCTCGGTAGCGAGGTGGTCATCGTCGATCGCGGCGAGCACCTGCTCTCCCGCGATGACCCGGACGCCGCGGCGCTCGTTCGCGATCGACTCGTGGCCGAGGGCGTCGAGCTCGTGCTCGGCGCCGCGATCGTTCGGGTCGAGCGCGATCGAACGCTGATCGTCGACCGCGGTCGCGGCGAGGAGCGCGTGCGTGCCGATCACATCCTCGTCGCGACGGGCCGCGCTCCGAACGTCGCCGACCTCGGCCTCGACGACGCCGGCATCGTGGCCACGCCGCGCGGGATCGAGGTCGACGATCACCTGCGCACCGCCAACCGGCGCGTGTTCGCGGCGGGCGATGTCGCGTCGCGGTTCCAGTTCACGCATGCCGCCGACGCGATGGCGCGGATCGTCCTCCAGAACGCGCTGTTCTTCGGCCGCAAGCGGGTCTCGGCGCTGACGATTCCGTGGTGTACGTACACCGATCCCGAGGTCGCGCACGTCGGCATCTCCGCCGAGGACGCCGCGAAGCGCGAGGACCTCGTGACCCTCACGGTCCCGCTCGCGGAGGTCGATCGCGCCGTGCTCGACGGCGAGACTGAAGGGTTCGCCCGCGTCCACGCCGATCGCAAGGGGCGGATCCTTGGTGCGACCCTGGTCTCGCGTCATGCCGGCGAGACGATCGGTGAGCTCGCGCTCGCGATGACCCACGGCCTCCGGCTCGGCGCGCTGGCGTCGACGATCCATCCGTATCCGACCCAGGCCGAGGCGGTGCGCAAGCTCGGCGATGCGTACCAGCGGACGCGGCTGACGCCGCGCGTCCGGCGCCTGTTCGGTTGGCTCATGCGGAGGCGGCGGTGAGCGCGGAGCGGAGCACCGTCGTCGTGCTCGCGAAGACGCCGGTCGCGGGCGAGGTCAAGACCCGGCTCGCGCTGCCGGCTCGCGCCGCCGCGCTCGCACGCGCGTTTCTCGTGGACACGTTCGCGGCGCTCCACTCGGTCGCGTGGGCCGACCCGGTGCTCGCGACGACCGCCGCGATCGATCCGGCGCTCGACGCCGAGCTGGCGGCGCCGATCTGGATGCAGGGCGGCGGTGATCTAGGCGCGCGGATCGAGCGCGTGGTGCGGCGCGCCCTGGTGTCCTCGCCGCGCGCGATCGCGATGGGCGCCGACACACCGGGGCTCCCGATCGCCGCGCTCGATCGCGCGCACGAGGCGCTGCGCACTGCCGATGCGGCGATCGGCCCGACCGAGGATGGCGGGTTCTACCTGCTCGCGCTCCGCAGGTGTCCCGACGGCCTGCTCGCGGGCTTGCCGTGGAGCCGTGCCGACACGTTCGCGGCCACCCTCGCGCGGCTCCGCGAGCGCGGGCTGTCGACGGTGGTGCTCGACCCGTGGTTCGACGTCGATCGCCCCGCGGATCTGGAGAGACTTCGCGGGCTGCTCGCCGCGCGTCGCGTGAGCGCTCCCGCGACGTGGCGTGCGCTGAACACGATCTCGGTCGTGATGCCGGTGCTCGACGAGGCGCGCCGGATCGGCGCCGCGCTCGGCGATCTCGCCGCGCTCGACGGCCTGCACGAGGTCATCGTCGTCGACGGTGGCAGCACGGATCGCACGGTCGAGCTCGCGCGCTCGGCCGGCGCGCGAATCGTGACCGCGCCGCGCGGCCGAGGCCCGCAGCTCAATGCCGGTGCCGCCGCCGCGACCGGCGATGTCCTGCTGTTCCTGCACGCCGACACGTCGCTGCCGAGCGACTCCGTCCGTCACGTGGAGCACGCGCTCGCACGACCAGGTGTCGTCGCGGGCGCGTTCCGGACCTGGACGATCGCGGACGAGCCGCGCCCGTGGTTCGCGCCGCTCCTTCACCTCGCGGACATCCGCTCGCGGATCACGCGATATCCGTACGGCGATCAGGCGATGTTCGTACGGGCCTCGGCGTTCCACACCGCCGGTGGGTTTCCCGACATGCCTTTGATGGAGGATCTCGAGCTTTCGCATCGGCTCTCGAAGCAGGGGCGGATCCACACGTGCACCGCGTCGGTCCGCGTCTCAGGCAGGCGCTTCGTGGCGCGGCCGGTCGTCTACACCGCGCTCGTGAACGTGTTCCCGCTCCTCTATCGCGCCGGCGTGTCGCCGCACGCGCTCGCGCGCTTCTACAGGCAGGTTCGCTGATGGCCGTGTTCGCGGACCTTCCGCTGTGGCTGCGGGCGACCCTCCGTGTCTACCCGTGGCGCCGCATCGATCCGGTGCCCTGCGCCGTCCTGCGCAAGCCGCTCTCCGAGTGTCGCGTGGCGCTCGTGACCTCGGCCGGCGTCGTGCCAGCGGGACAGCCGCCCTTCGACGAGTCCGTTCGCGGCGGTGACTACTCGTATCGCGTGGTTGCCGGAGATGTCGACGTGCAAACGCTCGGCGAGTT
>JBDUAS010000617.1:0-1619 GCA_040004535.1 Deltaproteobacteria bacterium | reverse complement strand
CCAATCGCGCTTGTTGACGAAGTAGTGGCGGATGTTGCCCTGCTTGTCGATCAGCGCCGACTCCGGCACCGCCTTGATTCCCCACTGCGCGGCGATCGCACCGATGTTGTCGTCGCCGTTCGGCTTGTCGAGCAGCACGTCGAACGGCACCCCGTCGGGCAGCGCCTTCTTGTACGCCGCGAGCGCTTCTTCGAGCGTCGGCGGCGGCATTTGCTTCAACGCCGCTTCGGTCGCTGCGGCAATCTGCTTGCCCTCGCGGAACGCGACGTAGTCGATGATCTTGTCGTGCTCTTTCGGATGGACCTTGATCACCTGCGCGAACGAGCTCGCACCGCCGCTCGTCAGCCCCTTCGCTTCCTCGAGGCCGGCCGTGCCGTTCAGCGCGTACACGATCGCCATCAGGATGTCGGTCCAGTTGCGGTCCGACGCGAGCGCGATCACGACGAAGTCCTTCGAGCCGAGCTCCTCGGCCATCTTCTCGAGGTGCGGCTTCTCGGTCTCGCACACGCCGCACCACGACGCCCAGAAGTTGAGCAGCACGACCTTGCCGCGGAAGTCCGACAGCTTGACCGGTTTACCGTTGTGGTCGTACGCGGTGAAGTCCGGAGCGGCGATCGGGTACTTGCACGGGCCTCCGCCGGGGCACAGCGCCGGGTTGATCGGCGGCTGCGAAACCAGGCCGGTGCACGCGGACTTCGCTTCACGCTCCGCGGCGTTCGGCACCATCCACATGAAAAACCCTAGGAGCAGAAGACCGACAAGTGCGAGTCCTCCACCGACGAGCACGACGCGCGTATCGAGGAACACACCCGTCCGATGTTGCGCAGGAGCCATCACGGACAATGTACCGGAAAGTCCGCTATGCTCAAAGGGATGTCGCTGCGTGGGACCTTGAGCACCATGTCCGCGGAGGACGTGCTCGAATGGGTCGCCCGGCGCGGACTCGCCGCGCCGATCACGTTCGAGCGGCGCGGGGTCGTGCGCAGCCTCGTGGTCGAAGAAGGCTCGATCGTGTGGGCGAGCTCGAATCGCCGCGACGAGCAACTCGGGAACATCCTGGTGCGTTCGGGGCTGGTCGCGGAACGCGCGCTCGCGGACGCTCTCGAGGCGCGTGCGGAGACCGGGGTCCCACTGGGCAAAGTCCTGCTCATGTCGGGACTCATTACCGAACCAGACCTCGTGGAAATTCTCGCGACGAAGATCCGCGAGACGGTGAGCGACGTGATCACGTGGCACGACGGGCAGTTCGACGTGGTTCCGCGCGGTCAGGGCCCGAGCACCGGGGTCGCGGCGCACCTGTCGATCGAGGTCTGCTTGAACGTCGCGCGCCGCCGCGCCGAGCGCCTGGACGAGGTGATGAGCATTCTGGGCGCGGACGACGTCACGTTCTACGTGCCACCTGGCGCGACCCCACCGCCGACCGAGGTCGGCGATATCGTCGACCCCGCGAAAGCTTGGCAGCTCGCGGGCGATCGCCATAGTGCATCCGAGATCGCGGCAGCGTTTGCCGCGGAGCGGTTTGCAACGTACGACAAGCTCGTCGAAATGGTTCAAGCCGGTCGTCTCGTGATCGATCGCCGCCAGCGAGAGCGTACGAACTCTGCGGTCGAGCTCGCGGC
>JBDUAS010000616.1:0-1625 GCA_040004535.1 Deltaproteobacteria bacterium | reverse complement strand
CTCATGCATGCGGCAGGGTTCCGCGTCCTCGAGGTCTCGGGCGGTTACCAGATGAAGGGGCGATTCTTCGGCAACCAATCGCGCCACATCATTGTCCTAGCCGAGCGCAAAGAAACTCCCGCCAGCTAGCGCGCGCTAAGTGCCTGTTGCCAAATAGGCAACGGAATAACTACGCGCATCGGCGTGTCTCTTTTTGCGTGCGACTTGCGGCCGCTTCGACGCCCAAAACATTTGGATGGTTCGAGCGTCTACAAGTCTGGGAGAAACGATGCCGGTAGCTGTCAAAGTTGCGCCGCTTCCACCTACACGCCCTACGCGTCAGGAACGCAAGACGCGCGTCGCTCGCGTCAGCGCGAAACGACCGAAGGAGGCCGAGCCTCGGGATAAGGACGATGACGACGACGCCGACACCGATGTCGACGACATCGAGACGGTGGAGACCGAAGCCAAGGCCAAGCCGCAGCGCCCGGACAACGGTACGTACCTGTCGATGTACTTCCGCGACATGGCCGTCCTCGACGTCCTGCGCCCGGAAGAGGAGTTCACCTCCGCGCGCGAGATCGAGACGCTCGAGATCATGCTGTGGGAATCGGTGCTCTCGCATCCACCGGTGATCGCGCGCGTGCTCGACGCGATCGCGACCGTGCCCGACTACACGATGCCGGCGGAGGTCAAACTGCTCCGCCGCGTGTGTGAAGGCAAAGATCTGAAGGCGATCGCGCGCGCCTCGGCAAAGGCTGCACGCAAGCTGCGCTCGACCGATACCGATCACCTGTTCATCGATGCCGCGCTCGGCACGATCGATCGGATGCAGCTCGGCATCGGTGTACGCGGCGAAGACCTCGGCACGCTCGGCAAAGCGCGCCAGGTCGAGGACTGGTTGCGGCGCGTCCACGGTGCGAACCGCTCGACGATGGACGCCCGCAACGACTTCGTGAAGGCGAACCTCCGCCTCGTCGTGTCGATCGCGCGACGCTTCAACCACGGTCGGATGGCGCTCGCGGATCTGATCCAGGAGGGGAACCTCGGGCTGCTGAAGGCGGTCGAGCGCTACGACTACCGCCGCGGGTTCCGGTTCTCGACCTACGCGTCGTGGTGGATTCGCCACGCGATCAGCCGCGCGCTCGCCGACAAGGGTCGCGAGGTCCGCCTGCCGGTGCACATGATCGACGCGCAGCACCGGCTGACGAAGGCCCGCCGCCAGCTCACCGGCGAGCTCGGCCGCCAGCCCAGTTCGGAGGAGCTCGCGAAGGCCACGAACATGCCGCTCGACAAGGTCGAGAAGATGCGGAGCTGGCTGCTCGAGCAATCGATCTCGATCGACAAGCCCGTCGGCGACGCCGAGGGCAGGGTGCTCGGCGAGGTCCTCGAGGACCCCGACCGTGAAGAGGTCTCGCCGACCGGCGACCTCGAATGGGAGGCGCTCACCAACGAGGTCCGCGACCTGCTCCACGAGCTGCGCCCGATCGAGGCCGATATCCTGAAGCAGCGCTTCGGTCTCGGCACCGAACAGGAGCTGACCCTCAAGGAGATTGGCGACAAATACAACCTCTCACGCGAGCGGATCCGGCAGCTCCAGGAGCAGGCTTTGGCCAAGATGCGTCGCGCATTGGCACGCCGAGACC